>CAZDHV010000007.1:0-38519 GCA_964505335.1 uncultured Saprospiraceae bacterium
TCTATCGCCAAGCAGTTACAGCAGCAGGTACAGGATGTATGGCCGCTCTTGATGCTGAGCGCTACTTAACTGAGCAGGGGATTATATAATTTCATCAATTTTGTCTTAGCTATTTAAGATCATTTTACTATTTATGTGCTATGAAAAAACTGAATATCCTAGTCTTATTTATAGCCATGATCGGTCTGATCGCTTGTGGTGGAGATAAGAAGGCTCCAACAACAAATAACACTGCCAAATCGAAGACAACCACTACATCTTCTGATAAAGCTGCAAGTAATGCTGGCAATCGAAAGGGTAAACTTGTATACAAGCAATATTGTGTAATCTGTCATGGTGCTGATGGTAAGCTTGCTGTGAGTGGAGCTACTGATCTCTCGGCATCCACAGTTACCTTAGAAGAACGCATCAACCAAATTACCAATGGTAAGGGTCTGATGACTCCATACAAGGATATATTGAGTAAAGAACAGATACAATCTGTAGCAGAATATATCGAGGAGCTTAGGAAGTAAGGATGAAACTATTCTTCCTTACGTTGCTCTCGATCTTGGGTTGTCACATTTATGGTCAGGTTCATGAAGACTCAATCATTATCGAAGAAGTCTTCATCTCTGTAGAGCGTCTCCCTAGTAAATTTCAATCCTCCATCAAGTCCGTCGAAACTGTTCCGATAGACTATCTGACGGTTAATTCTGCAGCAATCAATGATTATGTCGAAGAGGTTCCTGGCTTGTACATCACTAATGGATTTAACTACGCTCAGGACTCAAGGATTGCAATAAGGGGATTTGGCGCCAGGTCAGCATTTGGGATAAGAGGAGTAAAGCTTATTGTAGACGGTATTCCAGAGACTACACCCGATGGTCAAGGCCAACTCGACAATATCAATGTTGCAGCAATCAATCAGATTGAAATATTGAAGTCAGGAGCGTCATCGCTATATGGCAACGCCTCAGGCGGAGTCATCAATATCACCACTCAACGTGAAGTCGAAGAAGAGTTTGTCAAAGCGACGGCTGCATTTGGTTCTTTTGGATTGCAGCGATATGATGTCGCCACCGGTCAGAAGCTGGGGATGGCTAATCTACTCCTTAATGCGAACTATACGGACTATACAGGTTACAGAGATAATAGTGAGTTGCAATCATTTAATCTCAATGGTAGATGGAATATTGACCTTGACAATCAACGGATAGATGTCATCGCCAACTATACCAACTCTCCGACAGCTAATGATCCAGGAGGGATAAATCTCGAACAAGCCATTGCCGAGCCACGTTCTGCCAGAGACCAAAATCTGACCTTTCAATCGGGCGAGGCTATAGACCATTTTAAGTTGGGCGTCAATCATGCGGTTGATCTGGGTAATAATCAGACTATAGAGAGCTATGCTTTTTTTAGTCGAAGAAATTTTGAAGGGCGGTTGCCATTTGGATTTAGTGGTTTGATAGATCTGGGTAGGACCTATTATGGAATCGGCTCTGCCTACAGAAATCAAGCCATATGGGATGCAGGCCTCAATACCTTACAACTTGGCGTGGATATAGGAATCCAAAGTGATGATAGAGACCGATTTGTCAATCTTGAAGGGGCCCGAGGAGATTTAGTTTTTTCTCAGGTAGAAGGTTTTCAGAGCTATGGTGTGTATTTGATCGATCGGGTAGAGCTCGATCGCTGGTCAATAGAGGGAGGGCTACGGTTTGATCTCAACAGGCTAACAGTCGATGATCGCAATTTGTCCAATGGTGACAACTCAGATGATATTTCGTTGTCGAGCTTTAATCCCAATTTTGGCCTGTCCTATCGTATAGCTCCTGAAACCATAGTAAGGGCTCAGTTCTCCACTAGCTTTGAGACGCCTACTCTTAGTGAGCTGTCTGCAGATCCAGAAGGTGCAGAGGGCTTCAATGAAGACTTGGCACCTATGCGGGCTACGACTGTTGAAGTGGGCTTTAGATCAGCGATATCCAATCTGGAGATAGACTTGAGCCTATATACTGTAAATACCACGAATGAGATCATCTCATTTGAGCTGGAACAGTTTCCCGATCGAGATTTCTTTAGGAATGCTGGTAGTACCTCAAGAAGAGGGATTGAATTGGCTTTAGATTATGATATAGGTGAACAGATTCATGTCAAAGGTACTTATGGACATATCAGGGCACAATTTGACGAGTTTGAAGTGAATGGCTCAGATCTAAGTGGCAATAGCCTTCCTGGGATACCGCAGAATAGATTTACACTCAGTGGTGATTGGTCTTTGGACTTCGGTTTGAATGTAGGGTTGCAGTTTTTGTCTACGGGACGCCTCTATGTCAATGACCAAAATTCCATCAGTACAGAGTCTTTTAACTTGCTCAACTTTTACAGCTCGTATGAGATACATACTTCAAAACTCACAATAGCGCCATTTATTAATGTGGCTAATCTCACAGGTACTCAATACTTTAGTAATATCAGAATCAATGCTTTTGGTTCGAGATTTTATGAGCCTGCTCCCGATCGACAGCTTGTAGGTGGGGTGACGGTCACGTTTTAACTAACTAACAGTTGTCATATGGAGTTTAAGTTTTGTCCCAAATGCCGTTCCGAAATGTCTATTGGTGACTTGGGGTACAACTATTGTCAAAGTGATGACTGCAACTTTGTCCAATATCAAAATCCTACTCCTGTTGTTGCTGCTGTTGTAGAGTATGGGCTCAACCAAGTGATTGTTGCTCACAACAGGTTATGGCCTCCAGGATGGTTTGGGCTCATCACTGGATTTCTTGAGAAGCATGAGCATCCCGATGGATGTGTAGTACGAGAGGTAAAAGAAGAGCTCGGAATAGACGCCGAGATTCAATCATTCATAGGACACTATTCGTTCAAACGGATGAATCAAATCATTATCGCCTATCATCTCAAGGCTGATACCGCTCAAGACATCATCCTTGAAGACGAGTTGGACGAGTACAAAATTGTTCCTTTTGACAAGGCTGAATACTGGCCTGCAGGAACGGGCTACGCTCTAAGGGACTTCTTAACAGCAAGAGGTTATGAGCCAGTTCTTAAGCCTTTTTCCTAAAACTTGTAGTTGAAATCAATCCAGTATTCTAAACTATTGACATCTCTAACAATTTCATCAAATGGGTATAAGATGTGTACACCATATGTCCACGGACCTAAGCCTGTTTTATAACCGGCACCAACCGCTGCGCTAAATTCATTAAATCTGAAGGTGTTGAAGCTTTGATCAAAAAGATTCAATGAGTAATAATTATATTCTCCAATCAAAAAGAACTCATTTACTATTTTTATTCGGGCTTGCGGGCCTATGCCATAACTCAACAAGTTGAGATCTGGTATGCCTCGTAAATTGAGGAAGTCATATTGAAATCTAGCATTAGCTCCGATAGAAAATCGGTCGTTAAATTCAAAACCATATGAGAATTTCGTGCTCAGTGAAAAGCCTCCGTTAAATCCGACGTTACCTAAGTGAATAGCAAGCCACTGCTCGGCAAGCTTCTCTTTTTCGACTGTTCTGCGGCGATCATCAACGGTAGACCGACTTGTGCGACTTGATGTGCGTCGGCTGCTTGTAGAACGTCTTTGTGCTTGAATATCGTCAACAATGATTAAGCTCATTAAGACGAGGATAAAGGTGTAGAACAAATTGGGCCTCCTCATATCATTAGTTTTTTTGTGTGTACTTAGTATTTACCATTAATAATGATAAAGTGTGTTTTAGTAATCTTTGTTTCGTTTGATTTATGATTGATTTAACAAAGATAGGTAGTGTAACTACTTTTCAGCCTATTTTTTCGTTACAGTATTGACCATGACCATATCCTGTTACATAAGACCTTGGCTAATGATATGCTGTATAGTGACGGTATTAAATCATAGTTTGTATGGGCAGTGTAGAGTGGAGACATTAAATGGATCGGACATTGTTCTTGAACCAGTAGATGAAGTCTCTTTGAGGATCTTAGTTTCAGATGCTGCAATTCCAGACTTAGCATCGCCAGACCAAGGGGTTTGTGGTGTACGGTTAGATTTTGTGCATCAGGATATCACGGACTTAAACTTCACCCTTATTAGCCCACAAGGAGATCAAGTCATCCTCATTGGTCCAGCAACTTCTACCGGTAATAGCTTACAGATCTTCGGTGTTCCGCATGATCTATTGTTTGTCCCGAGCACCGAACCGGCTGCTCCTGATCCAGGTCTATCTGACAGATGGGATAATAGGGACCCAGATTGGGGTGACGCTACGGCTTATGCTGGAATATATTACCCATTTGGCGGAGATCTCGATGTGAATTTTGCCGCAGGGTCAGTAGAGGGTATCTGGGAATTAAGGCTTATGGATCAGTTTTTAGGTTCTGTAGATCCATCTTCTTTTAGAGGATTTGATTTAATTTTTTGCGACGATCAGCTGACTTGTAATAGTTGTGAGTCCATCCCAGGTGAGTTTACTCAAGACTCCCTAACTGTATGTGAAGGACAGTCGGTTTCACTTCCTGCCATCTATGAGGTAGATAATTTTGAACCTCAGCAGTATGTCGATATTCCGCTGGCATTTACTGGCGACGACTTGTTTGCTATAGGCACTTTTCCTGACGTAACAGGTACTTATGAGGTGTTCATACTTAATGTATTAGCCTCGCAGGAACAAGATGTGATGGATGCGTTGATTGGCTTAACTCGGGATGAGATTTTGGATTTAGTGGATAATACAGGTGGTACGCTATGTCTGAGTAGGACTGATATGCCTTTAATCTTAACAGTATCTGGGACCAGCGCTATTACTGCGGTAATCGATGTTGAGCCCGAAGAACTATCATGTATCAATTCTACAGTAGTCTTGAGCTCTACTAACTCCACCATAAATGGTACTACTCAATTTAGTTGGATAGATAGTTCAGGTAATGTAGTATCCCAGGCGGATTCATTAATTGTTCAGGAAGCTGGTTTTTACGGCTTGTTCGTAGATGACGGCACCTGTATGGATTCAGCTTCGGTTGAGATTGTAGATGTTACAGAAGACCTGCAATTTGATGTTACCACCACTTGTGACATTGACGGGATCATGCTGAGTTTCAGCGCGAGTTTTTTGCCGGACTCCATCATTTGGTATGATGAGAATGGAGACTTTGTAACCAGTATGGATTCCCTATTAGTTGAGGCAGATGGGATCTACGTTTTATCACTTATAAGAGATGGTTGCAGAACTAACGATACGATTAACATAGTTATAGATAATATAAGACCAGCGCTTACAGTCATCACTGATACCATAACTTGTGTAAGCCCTGTGGCGACATTGATGATACAAGATTCCGATATAGATGTGAGATATGACTGGATGGAGAATGATGCGGTTATTGAGACAGGCCCAATACTCACCGTAACACAAGCTGGGGAATTTGAAGTATTTGCAATAGCTCCTAACGGTTGTGTAAGTTCAGAGATCGTAATAGTAGAAGAAGATATGGAGACGCCAACAATAGATCTTCCTACAGACACGGTCATCAATTGTTTCAACTCTATGCTTAGCTTATCTCCAGGATTACCTCCTTCAACAGTCATTAATCAATCTATTAATGGTGGACCTTTTACCGTTGTATCAGACATAGAAATAGATCAAGGTGGGCAATATAGCTTCAGAATCGATTTCGACAATGGATGTATGGCTGAACATGACCTCACGGTTATGGATTTGGTATCGCCACCAGAGGTGTTACCTGTCGTCATGGATACATTGACATGTATAATGGACAGTGTTGTCCTTCGCTCTACATTAGATCCTGATTTGCACACGTTTCTGTGGGTTTCTGTTGATACCACTGATCGGCCGACGCAGGTTGTTCGGGATGCGGGGCAATTGGTTTTATTTGCGGAAAATATTGAAACCGGATGCAATACCATTGAGGACTTTATAGTGATAAGCGATATTGATGAGCCTGAAGCGGTTATAACTGGAGATAGTATAGTGAGTTGTATGGACTCCACTTTTACACTCACTGCTCTTGTTACAGATTCAGATGCAACAGTAATATGGACAGCGCCGAATGCTGATGTAACAGAATCAGCCACTATTACTGGTAGTCAATTGGGAACCTATAGCTTCCAGATAATTTCTTCTAATGGTTGTCGAACAGAGGGCGTACGTGTCGTGACGGCGGATCAGAGCATTCCTACTGCTGATGTTCCTACAGAGATAGCTCTTGACTGCAACAATCCACAAATGACTTTGGAGATAGACCTTTCACTCTTTGCAGATGCTTTCTGGACTATTGGCGGAGATGTAATAAGAGACGCACAAATTTTAGTAGATAGTGCTGGGATCATACTGTTAGATGTAGAAAACAGTAATGGTTGCTCCAACCAATATATGATTGATGTCTTGGATAATCGGGATAGTCCAGCGATCAACATAATCAATAGGGATAGCATCTATTGTTCCCCGCAGACTTTGTTTATAAGCGCAACAGACTTGGGGCCAGGAGCGGATATATCGTATGAGTGGTTTCTCGATGGGCAGCTGGTGTCTCAAGAAGTTGAGTTCATCAGTTCTGATTTTGGAGTCTATAGCTTATTGGCTATTGACAACAATACAGGCTGCTTCATTGAGGGTACAGTTGAGCTACTTCTTAGTGAAGACCCCATTACAAGTGTTAGCATAGACGTTCAGGACGAATCCTGCATAGGTGACAACGATGGTGTGATTGACATCCTTATGGTCGAGGGGGGTATGGGGCCGTTCTCATTTTTCATAGGAGATATGGAGATTCAACAGACTAGTGATAATCTAATGCCTGATGACTATACGATCTCCATCATTGATGCTAATCAGTGCAGGGTTGACACCTCTGTTACTGTTGCACTAGGAGAGGATATATCTGTCTCGTTGCCTGCTGATCTCACTATTAACCAAGGGCAATCAGTAGACATCATGGCCGATATCGTAGGAGATTTGGCAAATGTCGAATGGTTTATAAATGGTCTGTCTGTTTCCACTGGAGTCGAAACGATCAGCACCACTATTGATAATGATCAGGATGTCGTGGTTCAATTGATCAGCGATAATGGATGTGTAGCAAGTGATACGTTATTGATCGATGCTATCATCGAATTTGAAGAAACAGAATTTTTTATCCCCAATGGATTTGTGCCATCGAGTGGGGGACCGAATAGTGTGTATTTCTTATCCCTTCCAGATGATATAATCGCCGTCGATCGCTTTGAAATATATGATAGATGGGGAAATCAAATCGTCAATGTAATTAATCCGCCAGGTAGGGAGCGTGTGGAGATCTGGAACGGCTTTTTTCAAAATGAATTAGTCAACCCCGGCGTGTTTGCCTACTTCTGCGAAGTCACCTCTGCAATAGATAATCAGAAGAGAACATTTAGCGGTACGATTACTGTCGTTAACTGATTAAAGATATGGCAAGCTGCATTGCCTGATCTAATTGTTCTTGTCTGCTGAGATTAGTGGTGTCAATGACATGTGCATCGGCTACCTGTATGAGAGGGGAGTCTTCTCGTGTGGAGTCTATATGGTCTCTCTTTTTAAGATTCTCCAATATCTGATCGTAGCTTTCTTTGCTCCCTTTAGTGATCATCTCCTGATATCTACGCTCTGCTCTAATCTTTGGATCCGCTGTCATAAATATCTTCAGTTCTGCATTGGGGAAGACGACACTCGAGATATCTCTACCATCCATGACGATTCCCTTGGCTTGACCCATACGTCTCTGCTGATTGACCAAGTTGTGGCGCACAGCAGATATAGTTGCCACAGGACTGACGAGCTCAGCTACTTTAAGGCCCCTGATGTGCGCTTCTATATCATCACCGTTGAGGAATGTACGACAAGCACCATCTATCTGTTGAAAGTCTATCTCGATATCATCAAGATGAGACTCTACCGCTTGGATATCGGTAACATCTACGTCATGTGCGATCAGATGATAGGTGACAGCACGGTACATTGCACCTGTGTCGATATGCTTATAAGATAGCAAGGCGGCCAGGTCTTTGCTTAGTGTGGACTTGCCGCAAGACGAGTGACCATCAATAGCAATGATGATCGGTCTATCTGTAAGAGTTTTTATATGATCGCTATATGTGTTGATCAGAAGAGTAATCCCAATGGGGACATTAGTATTCATCCTCATTGAATAAGAAATCATCCTTGCGAGGATAGTCAGGCCAGATATCTTCTATGTTTTCATAGGTTTCCTCCTCCTCCTCGAGTTGATTGAGGTTCTCAATCACTTCAAGAGGTGCGCCAGAGCGCACTGCATAATCTATGAGCTCATCACGTGTTGCCGGCCATGGGGCGTCTTCAAGGTGATGTGCGAGTTCTAAAGTCCAATACATTTTATTCTACTACTGTTGTAATTAATATTATTGACTCTACATATTGAGTGCCAGAATGGTTCCGAAAACCCTCAATTTGCCACAAAATTAATCGAATTTCTGTCTTATAAAAGTCGATCTGATTATATCGACTATAAGATTAGCATGGCATCACCATAGCTAAAGAATCTATACTTCTCCTTCACTGCTTCTTCATAAGCCGCCATAGTAAGATCTATTCCCGCAAAAGCTGCGATCATAATGATCAAACTTGATTTTGGCAAGTGCAAGTTAGTAATCATGCAGTCTGCGATGCTAAACTCATGCGGAGGGAATATGAACTTGTTGGTCCATCCTTCAGCCATCTTGAGATTAGATGTAGCACTAACTGCAGATTCGATAGATCTCATTGCTGTTGTCCCAACTGCACAAACTTTCTTATTAGTAGCTTTCGACTTATTCACAATGTCGACTGCTTGTTGATTAATCTTAAAGTATTCTGCGTCCATCTTATGCTTAGACAGATCCTCTACGTCGATACTTCTGAATGTACCTAATCCGATATGTAAGGTAAGCTCAGCAAAGTCGATTCCTTTAATCTCTAATTTTTTCATGAGCTCTCGACTGAAGTGTAATCCCGCAGTAGGCGCAGCAACAGCTCCAGTCTCCTTAGCATAGATAGTCTGATACCGCTCTATGTCTATTGGTTCAACTTCTCTCTTAATATATTTAGGCAGTGGCACCTGGCCTAACTCATCGAGGATTCCTTGAAATTCTTCTGTAGTGCCGTCAAAATAGAATCTGATCGTACGTCCGCGACTCGTGGTATTATCAACAACCTCTGCTACCAATCTATCTTCTCCAGCCGCATTCTTGAAGAAGAGCTTGTTGCCAACTCTGATCTTACGGGCTGGGTCTACGAGTACATCCCATAGCCTGCTTTCAGTATTCAACTCTCTCAATAAGAACACCTCAATATTGGCTTCTGTCTTTTCTTTGATGCCAAATAGTCTGGCAGGGAACACCTTAGTATTATTAAATATGAAAGTGTCTCCTTCGTCGAAATAGTCGATGACATCCTTGAAGATCTTATGTTCAATCTTACCCGTATCACGGTGAACGACCATGAGTCTGGACTCATCTCTTTCCTTGGTTGGATATTCGGCTACTAATCCTTCGGGTAATTCAAAGTCAAACTGAGATAACTTAGCTTTCATTTAGCGTTATTTATGATGATTTGCGCAAGGCTTAATTTCAAAAGAGCGCAAAAATAAAAATTTAGACATTACTATAGTGTAGTGTATGCCATTAGTAGCACATAAGGTGCCAATCTCTCTGCTAACTAATAATGTATCTAACTGTAGAATGGTTTCAATTATTGATATAACACTGATTTGTCTGTGGCTGCTTAACTATAAATTGTAGATTTGAAATGATGGTATTATTCAAGGTGATTTTGGAGAGCATAAGCATGGCGTTCTCTCAATTATCGAGTAATAAGTTGAGAACCTTTCTCTCCTTATTGGGGATCACCATTGGTATATTTTGCATCATAGCTGTACTCTCAGCTGTGGACTCGTTGGAAAGAAGTATCAGGGATGGATTTTCTGAGTTGGGCTCAGATGTGATCTATGTCGACCGGGAGCCTTGGACGGAGGATCCAAACCGCAACTATTGGAAGTATCTTAGGAGACCAGAGCCAGGCATAAGAGACTACGAAGCGATTACGGATAGATCTAAGCTGGCAGACGGTGCTGCTTATGCATTCTTTGTTGGCGGGAATACTGTGAAACATGAGTCGAGCAGTATCGACGGAGCGTTTTATATGGGTACGACATATGAGTATCAGCGTCTTCAGGAAGTCGAGATTATAGAGGGTAGGTACTTCTCTGAAATCGAGTATCGCAATGCTTCCAATGTGGTGATTATAGGACATACTGCCAAGGAGGAGTTATTTGGGGAGAGTGAGGCCCTTGGGAAGAGTATAAAGATGCTCGGACAAAAATTCAAGGTAATCGGGGTGCTCAAACAAGAGGGAGATAGTCCATTCAACTTTATCAATTTTGATGATGTCATCTGGACTGGATTAAATACGACCCGCAAATTTTACAATTTTAGTGACTTCACCCGTGGGTTCAACTATCAGAAGCTATTGCTCGTCAAGGCTAACCCCGGTGTTGATCTCGATGATCTAAAAGATGAGTTGACCGGCATTATTAGAGGGGTCAGGAGGCTTAAGCCGACAGAAGAGGAGAATTTTGCTCTTAATGAGTTGAGCATGTTTGAAGAGATCTTAGCACCGTTCTTTGGAGGACTCAATCTTGCAGGTTTCTTAATAGGCATATTTTCCTTGATCGTAGGGATGATCAGCGTTGCCAATATCATGTTTGTCTCCGTCAAGGAGCGCACGAATCTCATTGGAATCAAGAAAGCCTTAGGGGCTAAGAAATATTTTATCCTATTCGAATTTTTAATGGAGTCCATATTCTTATGTGCGCTTGGTGGCTTACTCGGTCTCTTTATGGTCTTTGGGTTAATGAGTCTGATATCCTTGCTCATTCCATTTGACATGTTCTTGTCAGCCCGAAACATCATCATTGGGGTAAGCGTGTCTGTGCTGGTTGGTATTATTGCAGGTACCATACCTGCCATGCAAGCAAGTTCTATGGATCCTGTAGAAGCGATGAGGCACTAGGATAAAAATAGTGTTTCGTAGCGTAGCACAGAGTCGTTATACGTAGCGTTTCACTACGTATGGATATTCAGACTGTAAGCTATGTAGACTAATCAAGTTTTTTTGTTCACGAATGAATATTCAATAATAAGACCTGATTGATAATCAGTCTGTAGGTACAACCTACAGACAACGGCGTCCATCTTCCTCTGTGCTCTCGGTGGCTTACTCGGGCTAATGATGGTCTTTGGACTGATGAAGCTGATATCGCTCGCGATTCCATTTGACATGTTTTTATCGGCCCGCAACGTGATTATAGGCGTAAGTGTGTCGGTAATCGTTGGGATCATCGCAGGCACCATCCCTGCCTTACAGGCCAACTCGATGGATCCGGTCGAGGCTATGCGTCAATAAAGCCACTCTGTATCTATATGGTGTAATGTAATTGGACTCTTTGCTGTAAGTTCATAATCGTCGAGTTCGACATTTAACGCCTATAACCATATAGTGAACTCTAATTTCGACTTAGAGCTTTCATGCAAATTATTTCTTCATTATACGAGAATGTTAAATGATTAAATTTGGTTCATGTTGGATTTTGAAAAATAAAATTGGACAAACAGATAGGCATTTAAAATAAGTTTAAGTAATATCATATATCATTAATTCAACACTTAAATAAGCTAACTTATGAACAAACTATTTTACAATTATTTCATTTCCTTGTTAATACTATTGCTGGGTACGGTAGCCACTGTCGCACAGCAAAATATTTCGGGTACAGTAGTGGATGAAAATAGCTTCCCTGTTATTGGAGCCGCAGTGCTTGTGAAAGGTACCACGATTGGAACTGTTACGGATATAGACGGTTCTTATAATCTTAATATTCCTTCTGATGACGTTGAGATTGAGGTAAGCTATATTGGATTTAGCACTCAGACCGTACGATATGATGATGGCTCGTATGCAAACATCACTTTATCAGAGTCATCGACTAGTTTAGATGAGGTCGTAATCACAGGACTGGCCTCGTCGATTAAGCGATCTAATTTGGCCAATGCAGTTGCCTCGATTAGCGCTAAAGAATTGACTGGTGTGACCACTCAAAATACAATTGATGGGGCACTTTATGGAAAATTCAAAGGTGCCGATATTCGTGCGAATTCTGGAGCACCTGGAGGAGGGTTTTCTATCCGACTACGGGGGGTTACTTCTGTTTTTCTCAATCAGCAACCTCAATACATTATTGATGGAGTATACTTAGATAACTCGTCAATATCCTTAGGTACTGATATCGTGACGTCTGCTGCAGGCGGAGGAAACACCGCAACTAATCAAGATGATGCCTCCAATAGAATTGCGGATCTCATCCCCGAGGATATCGAATCTATAGAGATATTAAAGGGTGCATCGGCAGCTGCAATCTACGGAGTTGGTGGTGCTGGAGGTGTTGTAGTTATCAAAACGAAATCAGGAAAATACAACCAAAAAGCAAAGATTAATTTTTCTCAGACTATAGGATTCAGTGAACCTACAGAACTCTTAGGTGACCGTGGTTGGGACGCCGCTTTAGTTGGTGAAGTCTTTGGAGCCGAAGAGGTTGAAAGATTTAATGCTAATGGTGTTACTGATTACGAATCTGTACTTTATGATAATAAGCCATTCCAGAGTATTACATCTCTATCTGTAGGTGGAGGTAGTGATAAGACTAAGTATTTTGTTTCTGGTACTTACAGAGATCAAGGAGGTTTAGTAGAAAATACTGGATATGAAAAAGCGTCACTGCGAGCAAACATTACGACTAAAGTGACGGATCGTCTAACTTTTGATTTGACCTCGACCTACATATTTTCCGATGCGGATAGAGGGTTGTTTAACAACTCCAACGCCAACACAACAGTCGGTTATGCATTGGCATTTACTAGGCCTTGGGATGTCCTACAAGCTGATGAAAATGGCAATTTCCCGGCCAACTCGAGAGTGGGGTCTAATGTGCTCGAGACTGTCAATATTACAACTAACGAAGAGCGAGTCAATAGATTTTTTGGGAGTGGTAGATTGACCTACGACATTCTCAGTCAAGAAAATCAATCGTTGAAGGCGGGCGTAGAAGTAGGGCTAGATCAATACACTCTTAGAACCAGGGGTATATTTCCGCAATCCTTGTCATTTTTTAGAGACCCATCTTCTTTAAGAGGGGCGTCAATAGCAGGGACCGGATTTAATAACCGAACAAATATTTCAGGATTTTTAGTTCATAATTATATCACGGACAACAATATCACTATTAGATCTCAGATCGGTGCTATAGAACTAAAGAGTAATCAAGATGTATTAAGAATTGTTTCTTCAGGTCTAAATGGTTCGCAAACGAATATAGATCAGGCTGAAAATAGCTCGGTAAGCCAAGACAGACAAGAAGAAACGATTAGAGGTGTCTTCCTCCAAGAAGAGATCAATTATGACGACAAGATTATATTGACCTTAGGGTTGAGAGGAGACAGGTCATCTAATAATGGCGATCCAAATGACGTATTTTGGAATCCTAAAGCGAGTATTGCTGTCAACATCCATGAGCTCACCGATGTTGGCTCTGTTTTTTCTCAGTTGAAACCGAGATTTGCATATGGTCGTTCAGCGAGGTTTGCCGGATTTTCGGATCGTTTCAATGAGCTAAGCCCTGGTCAAATTGCTGGTAGTGCAGGATTATTTACAGCGCCATTACGAGGTAATCCCGATGTAGCTCCCGAAACTCAGACCGAATTTGAGTTTGGAGCGGATTTAGGCTTTTGGAATAATCGAATTCTCTTTAATGCGACTTATTATATTAAGACCATTGATGATCTATTATTGAGAGCTCAGGTTCCAGCTTCAAGTGGATTTTCTAATCAAGTCATTAATGCAGGAGAGTTGCGGAATCGTGGGTTGGAATTAGGTATTGAGGCAGAGGTCATTTCTACAAACAAAATCTCTTGGGCATCAGGATTAAACTGGTGGCGCAATCGATCAGAAGTGACACGTCTAGACATACCTGCATTTAATACAGGTGGATTTGCTGCCTTCTTAGGAGTAGGTAGGATTCAAGAGGGAGCGAGTGCAACACAATTGGGAGGAACGATAGATCCAAGTACATGCCTTAGTGCTACCGATTGTAGCAATGTTGACCCGGAAGGCGATGGATTTCAACAGTTTGGAGATATAGAAGCAGATTTCAACCTGAGTTGGACCAATAGCTTATTGCTTGGCAACTTTGAGTTAAATTGGTTAATCCACTGGAAGCAAGGAGGCGATGGTATTAACTTAAGCACGTTGCTTTATGATTTGGGGAGCGTCACTTGGGATTTTGATGATACAGATTTAGATCCATCTGGTGAGCTTTCTAATGGCGATTTCAGATTGGCTGCATTAGGTACACATCCTGATGTATATATTGAAGATGCAGGATATGTAAGGCTAAGAGAACTTGGTTTGTACTATACTGTGCCAGGATCGAAGATAAAATTCGCTGAAAACCTGAGAGTGGGCGTATCGGCTAGAAACTTAGTCAACCTCTTTGGTTATAATAGTTATGATCCTGAGGTCTCCAACTTCGGAAATAACGTCTTAATCAATTCTGTGGAAGTGACTCCGTATCCAGCGAGTAGAAATCTCAACTTCCACGTAAATGTTACATTTTAAAAATTGAGAATTATGAAGAAATTAATATATATAGCAATTACTCTTGCAACGATTTCTATATCGTGTGACGTTGAAGAGGTCCTGAATCCAAACTCTCCTACATTAGAGAGCTTTGAAGATGGAGCCACATTAGCTGATTTACAACTATTGGCTAATGGCCTACAGGCTGTCATACGAGAGGATATGCAGTTTCATTTTTGGACTACTAATATGGTTGGCCGAGAGTATTATGATCTGCGTGGTACTGACCCCCGTTTTACGACAGAGTTATTGGGTCGTAATGGAGGATCACTTGATAATGCGGGATTCTTAACAACTCGGAGTTACTTTGGTCGATATAGATCCGTCCGCAACGCAAACCTTCTCAAAACAGCTATTCAAAATACGGTGGCTACATTGTCTACTGATGAGACAAATTCATTGTTAGGATTTGCTAATACACTCCAAGCCTACGAGTTGTTGTTAGAGGCAACTCGACAATTTGAAAACGGCATTAGGATTGATGTAGAGGATGTCAATGCCTTAGGTCCATTCTCTAATGGATATCAGGATGCACTTACTCAGATTTCAGCTTTGTTAGACGAAGGATTTGGCCAGTTAGCTAATACTGCAGGAGATGTCGTATTTAACCTGCAGGGCTTGAATTTCGCAGGTTCTGATATTGAGAGACTAGCTCAATTCAATAGAGCAATAGCTGCTAGATTAGCCCTTTATCAAAATGACAGAAACGGCGCATTGAGTGCACTTAGTAGTTCATTTTTTGATCTAAATGGGGATATAAATGATGGCGCTTATTATACGTTTGGAGGCGCAACAGGCAACGATTTGCCCAATCCTCTTTTTTATGTTCCTGGTGTAGACAATTACTTGGCTCATCCAGAGTGGATAGAAGATTCGACCGAGGGAGATAATAGATTGTCAAAAGTTGCAAGTCAGAGCACTCCGATTTCTCTTGATGATCTAACAGGTCAATTCTTGGTAACGCTCTATGAAAGCAATACTTCTCCAGCGTCGATAATAAGAAATGAAGAATTAATATTGATCTACGCAGAAGCAAATCTTGGGATAAATACTGCTGAATCTGTTAATGCAATCAATACCATTCGTGCAACGGCAGGGTTAGCGCCTTATGATGGACCTATGGATGAGGAATCGTTAATAGACGAGATCTTATACCAGAGAAGGTATTCTCTTTTTGGTGAAGGTCATAGATGGATTGATCTGAGAAGATTTAACAGGATAGACGAAATTCCTTTGGATAGACCCGGTGATGTCGTTCATATTCAGTTCCCTCGACCGGCGTCAGAGGATAGTTTATAGTGTGACATTTCTGATTTTATACAAGATTATTGAAACTAAAAAAGTGGGGCTATATGCCTCACTTTTTTAGTTTATAATGCCCACATTTAAATCGATGCGGAATATGTCGCTGCTTGGGTACATACGGACTATATAAATCGTGAAGGTCATAGAAGCTATCTTTTAAAATGAATGAGGAATGACTACTTTTTTGCTCCTCCTTTATCAAGGGTTAAATGAATTTTAAAAAATATTTAATATTAATGATTTTGCTGTGTAATAGCATTTGTGCTATGCATGGACAAAAACAATTGTTTAGAGTTATTGATACACAATCGAAAGAAGGTCTTGCTGATTGTATTATTTATACAGGAGGTCTTTTGTCATTGAGCAATGATGATGGTCAATTTCAAATGGATTTTAAGGACTCTGTAGTCATACAACATCTTGGATATCGTACTGCCGTGTTTTATACTGACGAAAAGACCTATGAATTAACAAGGTTGGCATTTGACTTAGACGAAGTGGTGATTACTGCTCGCAGTAATGAGGATATTTTATTCGATGCGATTGAGTCCCTTAGGCGGAGCATGGATGTTTTTTTAGAAGAGGATAATACATTTAAATATGAGCTTTCAGATAATGACTTTGATCTAATCGCCTTAATTGCTTTAGATCCAAGCTTTAAACTCGGAGAGTTTGAAGTCTACAATGCCGCCTTTAAATGGAAAGATAATGAGCTGGATACCATGAAGATTCGCCCATTAACACAACTAACTTATTCGCTGAAAATTTGGCCTTCACTCAATCTAAAATCAAAGTTCTATACACGGAAACATGCCGAACGTAAGTATAAAATACAGGATGTCAAGATAAATGGTGAGGATGGTTCATTAATCTATCATGTCCAATACAAGAAGTACTATGTCAAGATTGAAATTAATGAGTACCTTAGAATAGTCGATATCCAAACCTACAAAGATGAGAAATACACAGAACTATGGACTCATCTCAGTTTTGAGCATGAAGTACCGACATCTCTAATGGCTTGGGGACATGCAGAGATAAAATGGCATTATAAATTGACGCCCATACCCAATTTATCTTTCATTCAATCCTCTAACAAATACCTTGGTGTTAGCAAACTTGAGGACCTGCAATTTGGTCGCCTACAACTTGTTAACTTTAATGAGAATTAGCTTACCTAGTTTTATTCGTTACTCCTTATTATTCTCCTCACACAAAATCATCATCGTCATACTCTGGTGGTAAGGGATCTATATCGTGTGTGTCATAATAGTTGGCATCAACTTCTTTTTCGAATATTATAATCGTACATCCCTTGCCTTTTCTGACTCCTGTGGTTAATGTGTTCAGTCTCCAGTCATCACGTCCGTGGTGATTAATAACGGCCATTAGATTTTGCTGTGGTCGACCAGTCCACATACCATGAGTGATTTCAACAGATTTATATGTATACATATTTAGGAGGATTAGGATTTTGCAATTTGCGTCATACAAAGTAAAATTAATGCCACCCCAAGTGGTCCGGAATTAAAGCTCTAAGTTTCCTACAACTTCCTCAACTCCTTCTTCAATATCTTCCCTGTTGCACTCATCGGTAGCGCATCTATGAATTCTACAACTCTCGGATACTTATAAGCCGCCAGCTTAGACTTCGTGTAGGCAATCAATTCATCTTCTGAGATCGAGCCGTTGGCCTCTTTTACTACGTAGGCTTTAATCTCCTCACCCATCTTTTCATCGGGGATGCCGATTACGGCTACTAAGGAGACATCGTCATGTTTAATCATGACTTCTTCGACTTCTCGAGGATACACATTCAGCCCTCCTCGTATAATCATGTCTTTCGTTCGATCTACTATAAAATAGAATCCGTCCTCGTCTTTTATAGCAACATCTCCGGAATGGAGCCAGCCATCTTTGAGTGTTTTGGCATTGGCTTCAGGCTTCTTATAATATCCTTTCATCACATTATGACCCTTGTAGAGTAGTTCACCTTTTTCACCGACAGGTACTTCATTGCCTTCATCATCGACCAGTTTTACTTCAACGCCCCATACTTCTTTACCGATTGATCCAGGCTTAGTTCCCAGCGAGGGCTGATTAAAGGTAACCACTGGCGATCCCTCTGACATGCCATAGCCCTCAAGCACACTAACCTTAAATCTCGCTTCGAAGTCATGTAACACTTGTACGGGTAGAGCAGCTCCTCCTGACGCACATAGCCTCAAGTTGTTTGAGATCTTGGCGTAGTCAAATTTGTCTTCTTTATAGTTGAGCAGTCCCCAGTACATTGTTGGAACTCCTGCGAATATAGTTACCTCGTGTTTTTGCAGTAACCCAAAGACAGTCTCCGCATCAAATCTAGGCAACAGGATGGCATGTGTGCCCTTATAAATTCCAGCATTCATCAGACAGGTCATTGCGAATATGTGGAACAAAGGAAGCACGATCAGGGTAGTATCTTGGTCATTAAGGTCAAATAAATCACAGCATAGGACTGTATTACAAAATAGATTAGAGTGCGTTAATTCAGCCCCCTTAGGTCTGCCTGTTGTTCCTGATGTATAGATTATTACGGCCGTATCATCGGCACCAGTCTGTGCCATCTCAAATGTTGGTGCCTGACCAGCCATAAGGCTACCCAAAGTCTTAGTCCCTTCAATCGGGGAGGGTGACGTAGGGTTAGCGGTAATTACGAAGAAGTGTTCACACCCACTGGCCTTGTTGTAACCTTGATGACCCATTTGGGCCATGGGCAGCTCAGGCGTACCTTCAAAGCAGAAATAAGCCTTCGCTTCGCTATCATTAAGATGATATTCTATTTCATCCTCTTTTAAGAGCACGCTGAGCGGTACTACGGTAGCACCAGCTTTCAGGATGCCAAAATAGATCATCGGGAAGTAGGGAAGATTGAGACAACTCAAGGCTACCTTGTCGCCAGGAACGATACCTTGCTCCTTCAATCCATTGGCTATTTGATTCGCAGCACCATTGATCTGACTGTAATTGAGTGTAGTGTCACCAAAGGTAAATGCCGGATTGCTGCCGTGTGATATGGCAGTAGCCGATAGTATCGTAGCGAGGTTTAACATAGTCTTCTTTTTTGACTGATGAACATAGTAAAAATATGGTGCTATAACGCTTGAAGTATTATATGATTTTGAGTTGTTTTATTTGCGCCAGAGAATCTTCTATGTCGTTCAATTTGCAATCAGTAATCTCTACACTAGAATTAATGACGGCTACTTTACAGTTTAGTGTTCAGGATGTAGGGGCCATGTATGAATAAGAATGTCTTTTTCAATGACCAGAAATAGAAACCATGAGATCTTACACTAAGCTAGAGTCTAAGATGCTGTTGTTCATACATGCGGCATACGAGGACAATAATTTCGCTATTGCTGAAAAGGAGTTCATAGAACGAAAGTTTAGCTCCACTAATATCGATCAGATCATTGAGGAGTATCAAGGGCTTGAACCTGGCCCAAAAATCGAGATCATTACTGACTTAGTCTACGACATGATCAATAACGAAAATAGTTTCAGTCAATTAAGAATGGAGCTTATGCAGTTATTTGCTGTGGATGGTGATATCTGTCGATTTGAAAAAGGATTTTTAGAGCTCCTCGACAAAATGCAAAGAGCCTTGTCAATGACTGCCACTGCTGCTTAACTGTCAGACTGAGTTATGCCAATGCTACAGTTTAAACCCAGCAGCAATAATCTGTTCTGCCGGTTTGTTTTGCGGAGTGAAATCAAGGCGATTGCGATCTCTTCGATTTCGTCCGTCGCCTCGCCATTGCCACAGGTGCATCCCAGCAAACCAGTTCTCATGCCATACCGTCTCAAACACCGATTGATAGGCATTGGATTGTGTCTGAAATGATTGCTCAAACGTGGCGCCATTGTTATAATAGTCTATCCATTCCCATGGTTTAGAGGCGCCGTCCATTGTGCTTTTATATCCGATCTCAGTAAATAAGATAGGCTTGTTGAATTTGGCACTGAACCCCGCCAAGTCTGACGACTTACGCTCCCAGTATTGTTTTAATTCTGCCACGTCTGGATTATCCTTATTAGTTAATGGGAAGTAGGCCTGGATACCTATGTAGTCTAGTTCATCCCAAAAGCTAATCGACTCATACTCCTTATACCAGTTGCCTGCATAGGTCAGCTTGCCTTTATATACCGCTTTGACATCCTTAATTAAGCTACGCCAAAACTCTGGTTTGTTCTTGCTAAGACGGGTGAGCTCAGTGCCTATACAGAACATTTCCACTTCGGCTTGCTCAGCCATCTCCGCATAGAGTAAGATAAAAGAGCGGTAGCCTTCACTCCATGTGTTCCATTCGTCTTCATCGTCAAAATATATATCAGAGCGCCACTTGCCATCAGCAGCATTGCGGATCCATATATGCGGCTTAAGGAATACTTTGAAGCCAGCTTCATGAGAAGCCTTGATCTGACTGATCCAACGTTCATTACGCTCCTTGATATAATTAGGATCCTCGCTTCTGAAATATCTGATGTCTGGAGAGTCATGGCCATTTTGTCCAGCATAGGGTACCAAGGTAATCCAGTCGGCATTGAGGCGAGATAGGTCTTCGTACGTGCTAGAATCCATCCTTCCGAATACATGGACCCCTCTGTGTTTATCTGTTGGCGCAATGACCACTTGATGATTATCTTGACTGACGGGATAGTGGCAACAAGATAGACTTGCTATGATCAGAATGACCGCTAATACCACTGTTGTTCTACGAGAATATGGCTGACTCATTTTCGATTTTAAAAGTAATGCTACTATTACTACAATTTCAAAGTATCTGCAGACATAACATATAATTAATGATTGAATCCTATGGATTACATGCTCATAACGCTACTCAGTATGCAGCTATATTGAGGTCATCATAGTCGAACACTATCCGAATCGTTCCTTAATAAAATCATACAATTTGCTCATTCTCAAGTCTATGGTCGCTGGTCCTGTTCTGATGTAGAAGTGGTCAAGATTATCATTGGTCACATAACAAGGGATCGTTCCTGATTGGACATCTATGCGCAGAACCATCTTATCCTCGATATACTCGGTATGGTAGTGGATATGCTCCATATGTATGGCGCCAAGTCTGGCGTTAATGATGTTCGTGACGAACAGGAGCATCTTATCCTCATTAGCGAATCTATCCAGCTCTAATCCTACTATTGAACCATCATCTGCTACTCCGACTATCAGGGTACCGCCATCAGAATTTAAGAATGCGGCAATGGTCTTGAGAATGGCATGCGTGATTCTGGTATCTTTTTTATCAGATTTTAGATTCCATCTGAGCGTTGACTTAAACTCTATATGATCGGTTTCTCCGGATGATATGATCTCCGTGGTACAGGTCTGTTGTATGGACTTGAGATAGTTAGTGACCCTTTTGCCAAGTCTTCTTACAATCTTTAAGCTTAATGCTGCCGAGACCTTGGCAGGGTCAAATAAGCAAGAAGTATTTATCGATATGATCTTGCTTTCTTCCTGTGATACCAGTCTGCCCAATCTGAAGTCGCCGTTAAGGATGCCGATTTCACCGACTAGGTCATGAGGGGATAACTCAAGTTTAGAATTGTCAGGGAAATGTAGCGAAAGGACTCCTTCTAACAGAAAGAAAACTTGATCAGGTAAGTCATCTATTTCCCATATGATCTGGTTAGTCTCAGCTGTTTTATACGAGAGAATCGTACTGAGTTGACTGATTTCGTTTGGATTCAACCCAGCAAAAACTTCATGCTGGGTGATTATTTCCACCATTTCCTGTTTAGTCATATCATCAGGTTATGCTGCCGATTTATAGCCTTCTTCCTGTATGACTTCTATACAGTCTTTAAACTGTCGCTGGTGTCTTATGTACCATACGATCAGGCCCAAGACAATCAGGCCTCCAATGATGTAATACTTATATTCACCTATCGCAGAAAAAGAATTAAGCAAGGCGTCAGCGCAGAAGTAGGCCAACCCGCCAAAAACTGATAACCAGATCAGAGCAGCGATGGCGGAGTACAACGCAAACTTTGCGTAGCTCATATCTCTCAACCCGGACAGCAACAATATCACAGTATTCACGCCATATAGGAATTTGTAACTTATCAGCAGTAACACTGGATTTTTATCATACCACTGACTTGAGCTATCTACTTTCTTACTCAGGCGACTACTTTTTTCTAAAAGTTTGCGCCCATGATTTTTTGCCAAGTAGAATTTAAACCACCCTTGGAGGTATGTACCTATAAATGCGGCAATAATGGCTCCGAGTAGGCTTTGCTCACCCAGCTTAGCGCCGACAATTGACGCTGTCAGGAAAACCTCCCCTTCGAGAAAGGTTCCAATCAGGGTTCCAATAAAGCCACAAGCATTTGACATCATGTCCATAATCAAAGTTTATAGGATGCTATTTGTTAGGAGAGCATCTTTTTCTTGAGAATAAACAAGTATAACCCTTCAGAAACTGAAAGTAGATATCTAATGACGCATTTCTCATTGTAGATTGGGCATTATCTGTCCATAGCCGAGTTTAGTCTGTCACAAAATTAACCTTGGCGATCAATCCATCTTTGATTTGATATATGGCAATATAGTTCGAGCGATCTACTCCTGCTCTTCCAGTTATGATCTCCTTGTCTATTACTGTGTCACTCAGTACCATGCGCTGCACGACTTCTGAGTGAAGCTTCGGGGATCGGTCAAATATATCTTTATAGCGAGGTCTCAAGGCCTCTATGCCGACTACAAATGGTTCATTGGTCCCAAGACTATATAGTTCTATCTCTGGGTGATGACATGCTACGAAGGCATCTATATCTCTGGTGTTATAAGCCTTAACTTGTTTCTGGACTATTTCTTCTGGTGTCATGTGGTGTTATTTTAATCTTCAGAATTTATAAGCGAGTCGGATTATAGCTAAATTATAGAGTCATTAATAATTATGGAAGTCTTTAACTCTATAATAGAGATAGATATTTAGCATTTTCACAGTTCTAACAAGATAATGCCGTTTACATGCTCAACAGAGATCAGAATCTATCCACACTACGTACTGAGGCATTCGATCTCTTAATTATTGGAGGCGGCGCTACAGGTGCTGGTATCGCTCTTGACGCCGCTTCGAGAGGCATCAAGACCGCATTAGTAGAGAAGGGAGACTTTGCCTCTGGGACTAGTTCTAAGTCAACCAAGCTTATACATGGAGGACTGCGCTATCTTAAGCAGTTTGCTATCGACTTGGTAAGAGAATCAGGTACCGAACGAGCAGTGGTCAATAAGGTAGCACCTCACTTATGTCTCCCCGAGAAGATGTTACTGCCGCTCGTTAAGGGGGGTACATTCGGCAAGTGGAGTAGTTCGGTCGGCCTGTTTGTATATGATTTTTTAGCAGGTGTCGATGCCGATGACAAGCGGAAAATGCTCAATAAAAAGCAAACGCTTAAAAAAGAACCCTTGCTTGACGCGAATAAAGTCGTAGGAGGTGGCTACTACGCAGAGTATCGTACTGATGATGCCCGGCTGACAATCGAGTTGATTAAGAAAGCGGGGAGCTATGGTGCCGTAGCTGTTAACTATAGTAAGATGACCGATTTTATCCATAGTGATGGGATCATCACCGGCGTGGTCATTGAAGATATGATCACCGGGGAGCAGATACAAGTCGATACCCGTCGGGTGGTATCGGCAGCGGGCCCATGGGTTGATCATATACGGGCTAAAAATCAATCGCTTAATCATAAGAAGCTTCACCTGACCAAAGGGGTACACTTGGTATTTCCTCGTGCTAAGTTTCCGATTAAGCAGTCGATCTATTTTGATGAGCCAGGAGGACGCATGCTTTTTGCTATCCCTCGTGGTCGAGTGACTTACCTCGGCACAACGGACACCACCTATACCGGCGATAAGGATCGTATAGTAGCAACTACTGCGGATCGAGATTACCTTTTAGCAGGTGCAAATGGTGCCTTTCCCGATATTAAATTGACAGCAGATGATGTCATCTCCAATTGGATGGGACTACGGCCATTGATACATGAAGAAGGGAAGTCAACCTCTGAAATCTCTCGCAAGGACGAGATCTTTACTTCAGATGATGGACTCATTTCTATAGCTGGCGGTAAGCTCACAGGATATCGTAAGATGGCAGAGCGCATTGTCGATTTAGTTATTGATAAGGATGGGCTTAACGTGACTCACAAAGATGCTATCACCGACGAAATACCTCTTGGGGCAGATACGGCTATGACAAACAAAGAAGTCAAGAAGTATATCCAAGAGCTAAGTGATCGTATATCGGCTAAAGGATTAGATCCATACTATGGATGGTATCTGGTGACTAACTATGGCAGACAGGCGGAGCGCATTTTGTCTGTGCTATCTGAGTCTGCCACAGAGGTCGAACTTGCCGAGAGTGAGATACGGTACAATATAGCCTACGAGATGGTGACACGGGCAGCTGATTACTTCGTGCGGCGCACGGGGCGCTTATACTTTGATATAGAGTCAATAGCTCACATCCGTCAACCAGTAATGGATATTATGTCTCAAGAACTCAATTGGGATGACCATCGCCTTCAACAAGAAAATGCTATTTTGGACAGCTTGATCACGGATGCAACGAGCTATTATGATCAAGAAATAAAATAATCCTCAGTCAATGACAAAGAAATATATCCTCGCCCTCGATCAGGGCACTACAAGCTCACGTGCGATCATATTTAATCATGATGGTGCTATAGTAGCAACAGCTCAGCAAGAGTTTACCCAGTACTTCCCTCAACCAGGATGGGTCGAGCATGATGCCAGCGAGATCTGGGATACACAGCTAGGGGTAGCACGCAAGGTGATTGCACAAGCAGGCATCGATGCCGATGAGATCGCTGGTATAGGGATCACTAATCAGCGAGAGACTACAGTAGCATGGCAGCGATCTACTGGTCAGCCTATCTGCAAAGCGATTGTATGGCAAGATCGGCGGACAGCTCCATATTGCGAGGAGTTAAAAGCAGGCGGATGGGAAGACTACCTCAAAAAAAGCACAGGATTGGTCGTGGATGCATACTTTTCTGGCACTAAGATCAGATGGATCTTAGACAATGTAGAGGGCGCTCGGAGTATGGCGGAGGCTGGTGATCTAATGGTCGGCACAGTAGACAGTTGGCTCGTGTACAAGCTCACAGAAGGAAAAGAGCATGTCACGGACTATAGCAATGCATCGAGGACGTTGTTATACAACATAGGCAAGCTGTCTTGGGATGAAAAGATACTCACTGAATTTGATGTGCCTGAGCAAATCTTACCGACTGTTAAGTCGTCTTCCGGGGTATATGGGACTACTACGCTCTTGGGAAGTGAAATACAAATAGCAGGAATAGCAGGAGACCAGCAAGCTGCCTTGTTTGGCCAGATGTGTCATCATCCCGGAATGGCAAAAAACACCTATGGAACTGGTTGTTTTATGCTTATGAATACTGGGGAAGAAATGGTTCAGTCCGACAATGGATTGCTCACTACTATAGCGTGGGGGATAGATGGTAAAGTACATTATGCCTTAGAGGGAAGTATCTTCATCGCAGGGGCGGCAATACAGTGGTTGAGAGATGGACTCAAGATCATCGATGAGTCGCCAGACTCGGAGTACTTCGCATCTAAAATCGGATCCTCGGATGGCGTGGTCGTCGTTCCGGCATTCGCAGGCCTTGGCGCTCCCTACTGGGATATGTATGCCCGTGGAGCCATATTTGGTCTTACTCGTGGCAGCACGAATAACCATCTAATCAGGGCGACCCTGGAGTCATTGGCTTATCAAACCAAGGATGTATTAGGAGCCATGAATCAGGACTCAGGCATAGATCTTACAACGTTAAAAGTCGATGGTGGCGCATCAGCTAATAATCTTTTGATGCAGTTTCAGTCGGACATGTTATCTGTGCCCGTAGAGCGGCCTAAGATAATTGAGACTACGGCATTAGGTGCAGCTTATCTTGCGGGCCTAGCAACGGGATTCTGGACTAAGGCAGAGCTCGAAGACAAGTGGAGCTTGGACCAACGATTTGAACCTGAGATGGATGCAGAGCAATCTAAAAAGTTATATCACGCTTGGAACGTGGCAGTGAAGCGCACCATGAATTGGGAACGGGAGGTTAATGACTTGGGTTAAACGAGTTTTAATCGAAGTATGAGATTGAGAAAAGACAGGAAGTCGAGTTTATTACAACACTGATGTGATAAATGATTAAAAGAGCCGCCCTCATAATCTTACTACTTGGTATTGCAACTATGGGAGTTCTCCAGTTTCCTGAGGCGTTTGTACCTAAGCAGTTAGATTATAAAAACTTCGAGCTTTACTCTAAGGATTCGATAGTTTTGAATGATGATTTAATAAAGGTATTGGACTCAGTCATAGTCAATATAAAGAAGAGTCAGTTTTATCAGGGTGATCAAGTCTTTGAGCTCTACTTTATCAAAGGGACTTTTTATGAGAGAGTAGCTCAGCTCTTCGGTGCAAATCATTTGGCTTCGTCCAAGTTTAATAAGCATCTTTATTTTGGTGATCCAAATTTTGCCCATAGTAAACTTGTTAAAGGATTAGAGGCACACGGCTGGGTAAACTTAGTGCAGATCATAAGCCATGAAGCTGTACATAGCCAAATGTATCAGGACTATTCACAATTTGGATTTATGAAGACCCAACCATGGATAAATGAAGGATATTGTGAGTATATATCATACGACCCACAGAGAAATAAAGCCACTTATAATTTGGCTGACTTGTATCATAAGTACAAACATTCAGATAACGACTGGGTGGCGACTGAATATGCTTCGTTGACTCCGAGACTATATTTGAGAGACAGGATTATAATGGAATACCTAATGGATCATAAGGGGCTAAGCATCTTAGACATCATAGGAGATAGTCAATTGAATCCGGAGACCATACTTACAGAAATAGATGGTCATCTATAGTCATGAGCAGAGAGGAGGAAATTGTCTTACGACTTTAGTCCTATAACCAGTAGGTGTGAAGATCAAAGTGTTTTCTGGATACGCTTTAAGAAGGCGGCTACTTCAGCAAAAGCCCTTCCACGATGACTGATACTATTTTTGACCTCGGCGCTTAATACACCAAAGCTCTCGCTATATCCATCGGGCACAAAGATGGGATCGTATCCGAATCCTCCATTGCCAGTAGGGGACTGAGCTATATGGCCAGATACGATGCCCTCAAAAGTGTGTCGCTCATCATTGAGGATTAGCGCAACTACCGTCCTGAATTGCGCCTTTCGATTGTCCTTATCCACGAGCCCATTGAGGAGCTTGTTCATATTGTCTTGATCACTGCGCTGTGAGCCTGCATATCTCGCGCTATATACGCCTGGCTCCATATCAAGTGCGAACACCTCAAGGCCTGTGTCTTCAGCGATAACATTACCTCCATATAATCTATGGATATGGTCTGTTTTTATCCAAGCATTTTCATTGAGAGTAGTACCTGTTTCGGCAATGTCTTCAGTAAAACCGATGTCCTTTAGTGTTTTCAATTGACACTGGTCTACACCAAGAATTTGGTTCACCTCGCTTGCTTTATGAGCGTTAGAGGTGGCAAATATGATTTCCATATTAAGATTGTTGAGGATAAAGTTTTTGCAATTCTGTCCAGAGCTTCATCTTGGCTTCTTTCTTCTCAGATAAGGTACTTAGCGATTCAGAGATTAGGATTGATAGCTCTCCAATCATGGCGATGTGATACAACCGTTGATGTATGTTCAGTCCATTATTGTTCAAGTTTACTTCAAAGCTTAATAAGACTTTAGTATGTCCTTGCTGAATAACTTGATTTAGATGTGCCTGACCATTTTGATCTACGCTAACAAACTGAACCGAATCTAAGGTTTCGCCCACTGCGCTTAATATCTTGGACAAAAGCACCTTGTTGTCATCAGTCAGATCATGAGATTTACAGAGGACTATGGTTGTCGGTTGATTGGTACGGTCCGCACTGATATCTACCGTTTTCGAGGGCTCTATAATCTTATATCGAGGATAGCTATCAAAATGTCCAAAAGTCATAAATCGAAAGTATGTCTTATTCTTTCATTGTTATTGCATTTGAGCTTGAAACAATCAACATTGATGGTATGAATTGTGTTAATTTTATGGGTATATACACAAGTCATGAAAATAACTCGAGTAACGCAGTCTAAAATAGGTTCGGTAGACTTCAATGATTTACCATTCGGTCGGATATGTAGCGATCACATGTACATTGCAGAGTATGCGAATGGCGAGTGGGGACCAGGAGAAATCAAACCACTGGAGAACTTTAGCATCCATCCCGCCAACTTGACATTACACTATGGTCAGTCAATATTTGAAGGGATGAAAGCCTCGAAGCACCACGATGGAACTCCGATGTTATTCAGAGTTGACAAACATATCGAACGCCTCAATAATTCGGCTGTGCGAATGTGCATGCCAGAAGTTCCTGCTGAGATGTTTAGCAATGCAGTGCGAGAGTTAGTGTCGCTCGAGAGCGCATGGATACCACCGCAAGAGGGTAGTGCTCTATATATCAGACCTTTTATGTTCGCAACAGAAGAATTTGTCGGAGTCAGAGCTTCGGCAACATACAAGTTTGTAATATTTACCTGTCCAGTAGGTCCGTATTATTCGAAGCCCGTGAGCCTTCTAGCAGATAGCACTTATGTAAGGGCATGTCCCGGTGGTATAGGCGAGGCTAAGACTGCAGGCAATTACGCTGCATCACTCTATCCTGCTCAGAAAGCTAACAAGCTGGGTATGATCAGATTATGTGGATGGACCCATTCGAATTCAAGTATATCCAAGAAGTTGGCACCATGAACATCTTCTTTATCATAGGAGGTAAGGCCTATACGCCGGCTATTAATGGAGCTATCCTCAAAGGAATTACTCGAGATAGTATGATCCACGCAATGCGAGACAGAGGTATTGAGGTGATCGAAAAGAACCTTTCCATTGATGAAGTAATCGAAGCAAGCAGAGCAGGTAAGCTGCAAGAAGTATTTGGGACTGGCACTGCTGCCGTGGTGTCATTAGTTCATAAAATAGCTTACAAGGACACAGTGATCGAATTGAATCCAGAAAACTATCAAATCGCTCCTTCGCTTAAGAAATATATTGATGGGATGAGAGTAGGGACTATCGACGACAAGTTTGGTTGGACTGAGCGAGTTGTAGAAGCTGTGATGAGCTAATATTCTTGACTTTTAGTTTCCAATGTAGGTAGCGCATCTCCGATTTGGTGTCTTATCAAAAGACAACCCTATCAAGATGTTACAATTGAGATCTCTCTTATTGTCCTTTTGTTTATTGCCCTTCTGTCTATTGACTCAACTTTACGCAGATGAAGCTACAGTTTCAGATACTATAGATTTAGACCTTAAAGTCATACTCGAGGGAGCATATGATCCTGTTGATCAGCGGATGAATTCTGCACTGAAGGAGATCGGGTACTTACCTGGACAGACACCTCAGACGCTCTTTGGAGCGGCAACAGGATCTGGACAACCGTACGGAGTTAATCCGTGGGTTTACGAGGGTGTAGAAGGACGAAATGAAGGTAACATCGAAGAGTTTTATCCCGAATCTACTATTGATTGGATATTGGTGAGCTTAAGAAATGGAATCGAAAAAAGCACAGAACTGTTTCGAACGGCAGCTCTCCTACTAGCTAATGGTGAAGTATTAATCGTCAATCCCAAACCAATAGTTGTTGATGATTCAGAATGTTATGTTGTTGTTGAGCATCGCAATCATCTGATTGTTATGTCTCCACAACCTGTCCCAGTGATCAATGGCCGATTGACTTATGACTTTACACAATCCGATTCATATGTTTCTCTTCTTGGGCATGGTCAAAAAGAAATGAGTGATGGAACCTTTGCAATGTTTATTGGCAATATAGAGCACGATGAACTCGGGATTAATGACATCAATATCAATGACTTACGAAACTTTATTGAAGCTAATGGTGAGCATAGTTCTTACTACGAAGCAGACGTGGATTTTAATGGAGACGTCAATGTTGTTGACCAGCAAAAGATTCTTGCCAACATGGGCGTATTTACTGAAGTACCACAGTGATAAAGAAATACTGCAAGCTGGCTTACATTTCTGTCCTAATATCAAGCTTTTAATAGGTGCATAATGGAATATCGATTGTCATAATTATGTAGAACCAGAAACCAACTGATGACAACTCTATTTTATAAAATGATGCTAATTCCATTCCTGGCATATACTTCTATGGCACAGCCGATAGAAACGTCAGGAACTGAAATAGAACTGTCACCATCAAATATTAAATCTTACGTCTTTCTAGAAGGAGCGTACGATTCAGAGGAAGGGTTGATGCGGAACAAGCTCAATGAGCTTGGTTACCTACCTGGTATGAAGCCGAAAACATTCTTTTCTAAGAAAACTGAATCTGGACAACCTTACAAGTCGTATCCATGGAGTTATGAGGGCAAGGAAGGAATCGTCAAGACGAACGATTACTACACCTACGATAAAAAAGTTGTTGACTGGGTACTCGTGAGTATCCGTGAGACAGAACATAACAACAGCACTGTATTTAGAGCCCCTGCTCACGTCTATGTGGATGGTCAGATTAAAATAGCCTCAGTAGGAGCTAAGTGTATGTTGGACTCTGAAAAGAAATATTACATCGTTATCGAACATCGGAATCACTTAGCTGTAATGTCAAAGCGACCTGTTTCCGTTGTGGATGGAAACCTATCATATGACTTCAGATATGATCAAGCGTATCAGGAAGGGCATAAAGAAATTGGAGATGGTATGTATGCTATGATAGCTGGAAATGCGAATCCAAAGGATACGGAGCTCACTGCGGTTAGTATCGACGAAGATGATCTTAAGTCATGGGAAGGCGGTAATGGTTTGAACAGTAGCTACTTTATCCAAGATATTGATCTCAGCGGTGATGTATCCGTAAAAGATAAAGAGATCCTATTCAATAATATGGGATTGATCTCTACTGTACCACAGTAGTTAACATAGTCTCTATATTCGCTGGCAAAAATCACATTTGTTGGCTACTCCGAAAATTTCTATTAGAGCAGGTAGGCGCGCTTTCGAGCTGTTGTCAAATCGTCCTCTTAGCTCAGACCTAGTTGCAGGTGTTGCCGCAGCAGCAGGTGGACCCAAGTGGTTTACTACCTATGGACTGGTCAGATATATTATCGATGATCTATTAGATGATGATCAAAGTCGGTTTTATATAGGCTCTTCAGTTGGATCATGGCAAATGGCAGCGGCATGTACTGCTGATCCCGGTGCAGCACTCGATCGACTCAAATGTGCCTATGCTGGTCATATCTTCTCGGTAGACCCCGATGCTCATGACATTTCCAATGCAAGCGTTGAAATCATAAGACAGATGATAGCCGATCAATCCGATCACATACTTAATAATAAGTCTAAGCACCTCTACGTGACTACCTCCAGAGGTCGTGGGATGTGCAATACGGATCAGAGATACAAGTTAGTACCAGGATTAGCTTTAGCGGCAATAAGTCATTCGCTCAGAAGGACGTGGCTCCAAGGGTCTATGAGAAGGGAGTTGTTTACTAATGGGTCTGTGATACCTTACAATACTCAAAAGGACGATTTAAAGACTGTACTCCGTACCCTCACTGCTGATAATCTTCTTGATGTCATGAGGGCGAGTGGCGCCATACCACTGATGATGGAGGGTGTATCCATTGCTGGGGCGGGAGATGGCATCTATTGGGATGGCGGCATAGTTGACTATCATATGGCCTTTCCATATGATAGAAAAGACGGTAAAATCGTCTTACTGCCTCACTTTATGCATGATGTGTTGGCAGGCTGGTTTGATAAGCATCTACCCATGGCGAGGGGAGCCAAAAAAGAGTTCATGGCAGACGTAGTTGTTATATATCCTTCTGATGAATATGTTGAATCCCTTCCACGGCAGCAGATATCTACGATGGGCGATTTCGATTATTATGGTGATGATGAACAGGCTCGTATCGCCTATTGGAATGAGATATCTCGAAGAAGCCTTGACCTTGGGGCAGAGTTAAAAGAACGTGTCGAATCAGATACCTTAGGAGAGATTATGAAGCCTTATTAAAACAAAAAAGCCTGCTATGGTAAGTAGCAGGCGTCGTCATCATGAAAAAGGTATAAAATCTTATTGAATTTTATATACTGCAAGTAAAGAATAAACTATTATACCAGCAAGTATAAAACGATGATATTATAGCGCAATTACAAATAATATTGGCGAATCATTCAATTATCGTTATTTTATATTATTTCGCATATGGTTTGCGAAATAATGTAGCTTGTACATGTCGTACAGGAATAGCTTTGGATTTTCGCCTTTAAGATTGTGTTCAATACGTGGCATTCGACGATTGAGTACACTGTGACAAGGCTTTAGAAGCCCCCATTTTATGAGTCTTTTGTATACTCGGAGCAGCCTAGTGTCGACGGTTTCGTCCTTCTGATAGAGTTGCCCGAGATTAACCAAAGCTTCCTTAGTTTCCTCTAGGAAGAGATTCACAGGCTTTAGGCCGGCATGTTTGATTGGATTGTCTATATGCATGATGGGATGATCCGTACTAACTTGATGGGCCCAATAGATGTCCTCATATCCATAGGTTGTGATAGACTCATCAAATTTATGTTTAGAGGTGACGGTTCTCGGTACGACAAAATTGTTGGAGTGAAATAATTCTGTAGCTCTTTTGTTTCTGATACTCGCCTTTGGCGATTCTCTCTTGGTCCCATAGCGCCAATGAAGTTTGTAGGCATCTCTCTTAGGTTCTTTCTTGGCATATGACCGCCCTCCTGAGATTACTGCCTGGGGGTTTTCTTCTATGGCTTGGAGAAACTTTTTGATATACCTCTTAGAGTTGATTTTACTATCCGAATCAATAAATAGAAGGTGTTCAAACCGCGCTAAACTGGCAAGTTTATTTCTAATTTTTGATCGACCACAGTGATCTGTGAGCTCCACATAATTGACGCCCATGATATGCTGCACAGCTCGATTGATGTCGTGAAATTTTGGTTGAGATACATCGTCGAGACAAATTATTTCAAACTGACATTTGGCTTTACCACATTGTGCGACGAATTCCTGGACCAGATCTACTATGGATTGATTGTATATAGGAATAAGGATAGAAATCACTTCACATCTGTTTTTCCACGCAGTCCGAGCTCTACAGCCTTAAGGTTGGAAATTTCTCCACCATTAATATCAAATTTTAGGAGGGTACGGAATTTATGGAATCCAATCACACCGCATGCTCCCGGATTCATATGTAGGAGGTCATGTTTCTGGTCGCGCATTACCTTGAGTATGTGGGAGTGACCGCAGATATAGAGATCTGGCTTTTCTCTAAGGATTGTTTCCTTGGCTTTCTTGTACAACCTCCCAGGATAACCTCCAATATGAATGATATATACCTTCAGACCATCGACTGTAAAGACTTGTTCAAGAGGATATTGAGTACGCAGTGGTTTGCCATCAATATTTCCCCACACCATTCTAACTGGAGGGCCGATTTGCTCTATCTGCTCTGCAGTTGCAACATCGCCTATATCTCCAGCATGCCAGATTTCATCGGCATCCTTGATATGCTTGATTACGTCACTTCCGAGATAGCTGTGTGTATCAGAAATTAGTGCAATATGTGGCACAAGCTTTTAACCTACAATGTTATAGGAGAGATTGAACAGCTTGTTCGAGATTTCGTCGAGGATTGACATAAGCAATATTTCCGTCTCTATCTAACAAAAATGTCCGTGGTATGCTTCGCACGCCATATGCTGCAGCTGCTGCACTGTCCCATTTACGTAGATCGCTGACATGTGTATCCCACTTGAGATTATCCTTTGCAATGGCATCGACCCATCGTTTTTTCTGATTTTTCATCTGATTGTCCAGCTGATTCTCAGGAAAACGCTGTTTAGTACGTTCATCCAGCCCATCAAGAGATACACTAAAAACGGTAAATCCTTGATCCTTATATTTATCATATACTCGCACCACGTTAGGATTTTCTTTTCTACATGGACCACACCAGCTCGCCCAGAAGTCTAATAGTACAATCTGCCCTTTGAGCTCAGAAAGACTTCTATCAAGGCCTCCTACATCTGGCAGTGTGATTTCAGGTGCGCTTTCACCAACCTTCACTTTCTGCGTTGCCGCCTTACGCAGCGCCTCCTTGTGCATAGTCTGGGCAAATGAGTTATACTGAACTGCGAAGTCCTCACCACCATGAGTGCCATTCAACTTGTTGCTGACTTGCATGTGAAGATCAGAGAATTCTACACTGCCTCCGAACAACTGTAAGGCCATCATCATCGCTATCGGTCCATCTGCTTCATTAATTACATAGTTCTGTAGTGATTGGACATCCGTTTCGCCGGCTACATATGATTTCATCTGATTAACATATGCGCTGCTTGATTCAGAGCCGTCTACGCTATATCCAAAGCTTGAGAGGGTATTCAGGTCACCATCAATTTTTATACCTTTCTCTGAGCCGTCTAGTATAAGGTATGCCGATTTAGCACCAACCCTAAGACGATAGGTTCCAGCCTCTGGGGCAGCTTCCATCGGTATTGAAAATGAACCTGAACCGTTAGTTTCACCTCTGGCTACCACGCTATTGGCATTTTCAAAGAGATTCACTTTGTCAAAATATACAGATAGATCCGAGGCGTTAGCTATGTTACCTTTGATCTTATATCCTTCTTCTTCACAGCTGGTAAACAATACAAAAGCACCCAGAAAGAGAGCAAGTATTGAGGTCATTGTTAATCCGCTGCTGTTGACTTTTATAAGCATGATTCTTAAGTTTTTCTCTACTAAGAAATAAAGTACAATATTATGAAATCTAGAGATATGAATCTATAACTCCATTATGATTGGCATATTGTGAGCATACACACTATGGGTTATCCTTTCTATTAACGCTATCCACCATAAGATAATTACCCTTTCAAGACGAGTAGAGACATACTATTTTCACTTCGCAATGTTAACTATAACCCAATTTAATAAGGAGTCATTCGACGTCCAGCGTGAGCAGACTTTCGAGAAAGGATCGTTTTTCGATGTCAATAGCTCTGGTGACCGCTTAATTTCCCTCTATTACTATAACAGTTTCTTGATAGAGGTTTATTTCAATCCTTATATAAATGAGGTTGAGCGATTCTATGCGCTCAGTATTTGGGATGCAGCAGACAAGTACATCGATCTCAATCAACTATTTGTTGAGGCCTAAGCCTCTATTAGATCATTCGATTTACCAAGAAGAAGATTATAAGATAAATCCACAAGGCATCGATAAAGTGCCAATAGATGCTTAATACCATCAATCTGCGCTTTTTATCGGGATCTGATAAGTAGAGCAGTACGCTTGCTGGCTCAACTAATCTCTTCTTTGCATCTCTTATAAAGAATCCTAAGAACGGAATTCCACCGATTACATGAGCAAGGTGTATGGCAGAGATCACATATAGATAGCTCGCCAAGTTGCTGCTGGTCAGTCCGATATTCATTTGTATCATTTGCTTCCATGCAATGATCTGAGCGATCAGAAATATCACACTCAAGATCATGGTCGCCCATAACAAGAGCTTATAGCGACTGGTCTGATCATTTTCATATGCCTTCTTGGTTTGTATAAGTGTATAACTTGATCCGAGAAGTAGGATCGTATTTGCATAAAATAAGAATGGTATGTCGACAGGAGTCTCGCCATTCTGGACACGAGAGTAGATATAGGCAAAGCTGAATCCAAGAAATAAGGCAGTGATGCTGGCTAAGACCAATGCGATTTTGATATATAGGGGATGAATCAAAAAATCACGTTCTTTAGCCATGGCCTGTTTTTGTTTAAGGTGTGTAACACACACATAAATCATAAAGTTGCCTAATTGTAAAATAGCATAGATCAACTTTGCTTTCTATTCCATAGCTTACGCTTAATTATAGAATCCTATGGCAAAACACATCTCCCACCAATCGATGACGGTGGCCCGAACTGCTCATTATTCGACCTTTGGTTCGCTGAATAAAAAGACGACCAAGTACATATGGATAGTCATGCATGGTTATGGTCAGATAGCGAGCAGAATCATTAACAAGTTTGATAAACTGGACCCCGAGGAACACTTCGTAATAGCGGTGGAGGGACTAAACAGATTCTATTGGACTGGTGAAGAAAGAGTCCCTGTTGCATGCTGGATGACAAGCAGAGATCGTTATGATGAGATCAATGACTTCACACGATACTTAGATCAGATCTATCAGAGATATGTGAGTCATGTAAATCAGGATACGGTCGAAGTTATATTGATGGGTTTCTCACAGGGCTGTGCAACCATGTGGAGATGGATACACGCTTCCCAGCCTCACTATGACATAGCCATAAACTGGGCGGGCTGGATTCCGGAAGACATCTCATACAGACATCTTGAGGAATACCTTGATGATAAGCAGCACCACCTGTGGTATGGGGATGAAGACCATTTCATAACAGATGAGGCCTTAGGAGATATCAAAAAGGTGATCGATGACAATAACTTATCCTTGCGAATTGAAAAATTCAAGGGTGGACATAAGATTGTCCGTAGTGAATTCCAGCGATTTGTTGATACCTACATCCTGACAGATTCATAGCTCATTCTAACTGGGGGTATCCCGTCTATGACCTGAAAGTCATGACTTAAGCGGTAACCAACTACCCAGATTATTTGATCTCTCTGTGTCAGGACTTTTACGTTCTCTTTTTCAAATCGGTTGAGCTTTAAATCACCAAAGAAGTCACTTAGTTTCTTAGTTTGGCCTTTCATGCCAAATGGGCTAAATCGATCTCCTGTTGACCAATTCCGTACAACAAGCGGTCCATGTGAGAAGTCGATACTTGCGATCTCGATGTTGCTATCTGATGAATATTGAACATTATCTGCAGGCGACAGTGTAAGCACGCCCGATCCGAGGTCATAGCTGCCCAAATCTTCTATTAATAGCTCCACCGAATCTACTGTTGAGATAGCTCTGATGAGTAGCTGGTCTTTTTTTACCACTGCTTCATGTGTCGCACTATTGAAATAGCGTTCCTCTTCACCCTGTCGCTCAAGTATGAGTTCGGCTTGGCTCTTGTTAAATCCAAAATCTTTAATCAAGCAAAACAATAGCAGTCCTGGAGTAGCATGCTCACTTAATAGACTCAATGAATTGATTGCTGTAAATTTTCCATTTTCAGTTACATAGTTTGATCGCTCTTGCGCCATATAGTAATCTCTAAACCTCTTGTCTTCCTCAAGAAAACTCAAGGTAGTTCGGAGCCCGTTTTTAGATCGAGATATTTCTGAATACAGAGGATCAAGTATTTCATTTCGAATGAAATTCCTTTCATAGTCAGACCTGAGATTACTTTGGTCCAATCGATAAGGAACTTGGTTCTGCCTGGCATAATCTACAATGTCTCCTTTGGCTATACAGAGAAATGGCCTGCGCACATGATCTATTTGGGCATGCATCGCAGTAAGACCAGTGAGATTGGCACCACGAGTCATATTGATCAGCATCGTCTCAATTTGGTCGTCTCCATGATGTGCGACACAGAGATGATCCAACTGTTGTTCCCTTATTACCTTATTGAAAAAGTCATAACGGATGTTTCGGGCTTTCTCCTGTAGATTGCCACTTTTGAGGCTGCCAATCTGCGCTGAGGTCAATTCATATACATAACACGAAATGCCCTTAGACTGACAGTAGGACTCTACTAATTGTTGATCTTGTTCCGATTCTCCATCTCGCAATCTATAGTTGATATGAGCTACTGATACTTTATAATTGTTGGCGTACAAGAACTGTAGTAGGCACATAGAGTCAATGCCCCCGCTAACTGCCACGAGCAGCTTGGAAGATTGATCAAAAAGAGATTCTTTTTCGATAAATTTGTGGACCTTATCGGCAAGTGGCATGGTTGTCATCTGTCTTGACAAAAATAGAGATATATCTTATGAGAGCATTCAATTATCTGTTATGCACACTGGTATTAGGTTTATTCATGGCTTGCGGGTCGGGAGGTAGCTCGGATTCCAAAAACGAATTAGTCATAGATAAGTCCAAATTGCCAGATCAGGTCTTTCCGGCTGAAATTCAGAAGGGCGGCAGTTTTGAATCCGTACAAGAGATCAGAATGCAGGCGAAAGCCATGATAGAAAGTAGAATAGAAAAGAATCCAGATCCACTGTCTATGGTCACGCATGATTATTTTCTTCCAGAGTTTGTGTTGTTTAACCCTCAAGAGATATCGAAGAGTGGGGATTTTCAGGGGCATTGGATAAAGTTTGAAGAGGACTTTACCTACCAGTATGGCTACTATGAGGCAC
>CAZDHV010000007.1:38619-40630 GCA_964505335.1 uncultured Saprospiraceae bacterium
TTAGAGACACAATCCACTAAGCCTGCACGTCCTCAAACAGCTTCTAAATAGGTTAGCCTTCTTCAAAATAATTGATCAGCGGTCACCGATTGTTGTACCAGATCTTGAGCATGCATGTTATCTGACAGTCCATAGCTCGTTATCATCGTAGGGAATAGGCCTTTTTTGTTCTTGGTTATATAATTGAATGCTGCCATTTTGTGTCGGATGGCCTTAGCATAGTCCTTGGTAATGGTATAAAGAGAACTGCTGTACTTTATCTCACAGAGATTGATAATGTTATCGGACCTATCTAAGAGTAGATCTATTTGTGCCCCGGATATTGTGTCATTCCCTTTGGTGTGCCATGCTCCGTGAGTTGAGAGTATGCCCTCTATTTTAAGTGCTTCTTTGATTTTGTCTATATGTTCGTGACAGATTTGCTCAAATGCAAGTCCGCTCCAGCTCTGAAATGATGGGCTATTACTGATCTTAGTCCATACATTTTTTTGCCCCGCTTTTGATCCCTTTACATATTTGAGGTAGAAGTGGACATAGTGATCTTTAAGTTTGAATAGGCTATCCTTCTTTTTTTTGCCATAGGGTATGTATTCCTCTATGAATCCTGAGGTCTGTAATTCATGTAGTATTGTGGTAGCCCCTCCACCACTGTTCAGTTGTGCAAGTTGTAAGAGTCTGATTCTCGTTAAGCCCTTAGGATGTGCAGCCAGTTGCTCGATGACACGATGATGCTTATCACTGTTGTCAAATAGTGATGCGAATAGTTCGTCATATTCTAATCTTAGCACGCCATTTTTTCTGAAGCAGGTCCTATCGATGAACTGCGTAGTGCTTTCGCCTTTTTGCATTTGATCGATGTAATAGGGGACCCCACCGATCGCCATATAGAGCGTGATGATCTCTATGTCGGGTATGATTACGCCATTTTTTTTGAGTAATTGTTTTGTCTCTCCAAGCGTAAATGGCTCTAAGATGATTCGTTCAGTGACTCTATTATGTAATCCTCCTTTGTTTTTTAAAACCTTATTAATCATCCATGATGCGGAGGAACCACATATGATGACCATCAGATCAGTGCGGTTGTCGGCATAGCTATTCCAAAAATCTGTGAATGCCGTTAAGAACCTGGATCGATTGGTAGCCATCCATGGAAACTCATCGAGGAAAATGACTTTTTTCTTTTTTGATCTTTTGGAACTGATGTACGTACGGAGGCGATCAAATGCTTCGAACCAGCTCAATGGTGGTGTTATAGGATTGTTGTTGCCTTGTGCTTCGTTGAGTGCCTGTCCAAATCTTTCGAGATGCTCAGGCATACTGCCTTTGAATAGACCTGAGAAATGAAAAATGATCTCCTTCTCCAGAACTTGTTTGATTAGGTAGGTTTTGCCGATTCTTCGTCTACCTATGACAGCGACAAGATCTGATTTAGGTGTACCCAGTTTGCGCTTTATTCGTTCCTTAACCTCCTCTCTGCCGACTATAGACATGCTATTTTGTTTCGCCAAATGTATCTATTCTGTATAGATTTGGCAAGGCATAATTATTTTTGTTTCGCCAAATGTGTCTATTATATAGAGATTTGGCGGATCATAATGCTTTTATCGACGCTAAAATGATACTCAAAGTTCATCCTAATCGGTGGTGCTTTTCTGCGGATTGAAGTATAGATGAGTGGTTAACTGAGTAAAAAAAATTGATAATACACTTTGTTAATGAAATTATATATCGATAAAATCAGATATGTATGTGCCATTAGTACCTTTGCAGCTTATCCACTGAGTTACGAGATGATCCACTTTTTTGAGACAAGTAGCAAAGCCATCTATGCTGTACAGAAAGCCTCCCAAATCGGTGAGGAGGACTTAGCTAAGCTCACCTGGCTATTTGCGGGAGCCAGCCATATTACAGAACAATCAGTTGCTGGGAATTATATAGGTCCACGAGCGACTATGATTACTCCGTGGAGTACCAATGCTGTGGAGATCACACAAAACATGGGTATTGCTGG
>CAZDHV010000008.1:0-25330 GCA_964505335.1 uncultured Saprospiraceae bacterium
CCCAATCTTCGCATTTAGCGTTAAGATTACATGTAGTCTGGTTGCTCTCTCCGTTAGTCTTAAGGAAGATAAAATCTGGCGTAGTTACAGGTACTTCTACAATAGTAGTATCTGGAGTCTTTACGATCTCAGTTACTTCAACCCATACACCGTCGATGAATACTCGTCTCGGTACCATAGTTTCTATGATAACAATAGTCGTATCAAACTCTATAGTGGTTGTAGTGCCTTTAGCTAAATAAGGAGTTGCAAACGTTGGTGCTGCAGGAACTCCGTTAGCAGTAAGTATAGCGATGATACCACTTGGACTTAAATCCAAATCACTACCATCAGCTGCACATGGTACATCTACCTCTGGTGCAGGAAACTGTACTGCAGCAAAATCCAATGGAATTTCAACTAAAGTATCAGCTTGTAAAACAATTACATTCTTATCAGCAGCATCGCCCGAGAAAGCTGTCGCTGTGTGCGTGCGAACGTGGATAAGAGTATCACAAATGCCACCACCTGTAGAAGTTGTTACACTCTGTAAAGTTGATGGGTCAACTTGTGCAAAACAAGGGTTTTGAGCATCAAAGTCAAAACCTAGAGCTGGAAATGCCAGCGGTTCTTCGCAACAAATTGTGTCGCGTCCTCCACCATTACTAGGTGGAACATCTTTAGCTTCGATATTGACTTCTCCCCAACAAGAAGAGCCATCTTCGAAGAAGACCTCTACTATCTGCGTAGTACCTACAACATCAACTGGTAAAAAAGGCAATCCTGAGATTCCTGCACCAATTGAAATAGCTCCCGACCCCGTGGCCGGAAATTCAACACCAGCAACAACAATTGTTTCAGCTGGTATCGCTACACCCATAAAATCAGTATTTGATGAAACACCGCTTAAATCAATTAAGCAAGTCTCTCCATCTATATTAGCATTTACCTCGCTAATACATGTAGCCTGACCATAAGACTGTGTAGACACAAAACTCAGTAGAGCGAAAAGAAAAAGAAACGTAAAATTCGATCTTTTCATGAGATTGAGTTTAGTTATTAAAAGTTTTTGAGTAAATAAAAAATCGGTTTGATCCTCTGATCCATTATTAATAATGATGATTTCGTCTAGAATCTTCAGATCGTATTAAATGATTTTTAATACATGTGATCGTCACTTTTGACCTTCACGTTCTTGTTTTTATCACTTTTGATAATCCAAGTCTGTTTAACTATCACATTTGATAGAACAACTAAAAATCGATGACTACATTTAGCCATATACTACAATAACCCTAAGCCACCTCTGGCTTTGAGTCAAAAGAAACTTCCGTACTTTCACGGAATTTCGTTACGCAGGGCGTAACTGATTAGACTAAAATGGATATAGAGAATCTAACTGATGAGGTATCACCCAATGCTCGCCGAGTAAAACGAGCCCTGATTTCGTCTTGTTGGTGGGTAGATAGAGTATCCTCTACAGAGATTTCATCTTTTCCTTAATAACGAATGACACCTTTCGCATCATCAGCTACAAATATAGCATTTAGACCTACCCTTCCATCTATGGTTTTAAGGTATTTATAATATTATAAATATTTATAATGTGTTAGTTTCCAATGCCTTATGCATATGGATTTTCCTCTTTGACAAGAAATACTCTGCCCAACTTACTGCTGTGAATAATCGAATTTAACTAATAAAATATGGCGCATGGCATACACTGCTAATACATAAACCCAGAGCGGCTACATCCTCACTTGTACTCAATGATACTTAGTGTCCAATTAGCTCTAAGAATAACTTCATTAGATTAAGAGAGAAGGAATGTCTTACTGTGTTGATTCAGTTTTCCTTGTATATGGTTGAAGCCGAAGCCTTAAGCTTAGCTCATGAGAGCCATTGTTAAACTGTTGGAACTCATGAAATGAGAAATTATAAGAATAACCAAATCCGAAATTCTGGATTTGAGTACCTATCATAAATCCAATGCGTTCCTCTGCACCCACTGAATAGGTCAATGCGGTGGACAATTGCTCATCAAGGAAGTTCGCCTTTAGGTTAACATCAACGTGAAATGGAACTAACATCAACTGACGAGCCCAAATGGACGGTTCAAAAACAAAATCTTTTTCTGGAACCTCTAAACGATATCCAAGATTAGCAATAAATCCAATCCCTGCATCCGCTTGATCACCTTCAGGACCACTTACCTGTGAACTCACCAAAGATGGAAGCGCCAAACCAAATGTAATTCTATCTTGATAAGATCCATACACCCCAATACTGGCATCAAAAAATCCTGCACCTTCTAATCCTGCAACAATCTCTGGATCTAATCCTTCTACAAAAGGATTATTTAAGATTTCACTACCATCCAGCCCATGTTGAATATATTCTGCAGACCAACCTAAGCCAACCTTGACATCAGGAGTCTCAATCGTATAAGATAGACTAAGCGCTCCTTTAGTCGTTCTAAGCGCCGCAAAACTGTCAGTTACCCCTACCAATCCAATACCTATACGATTTCCAATCCCACCATCATATCCGATGGTAACTGTTTTAGGAGATCCTGGGAAGGAAGTCCAAGCATTTCTATAGTAGGTAACCACTTCACCATAGTCCCTTTGTCCTGTCGCTCCAGGATTAAGTAGAAATGGGGTATTATAATACTGAGTATATACAGATCGCTCACCAATCAATCTAGTCTGAGCCTCTACACTCATACTTATTAATATGAAGGCACATAGTGCAATAACTTTTGTCATAGTCTGAGATGTTAATCGGCTCATGATATTGTTATAATTCATTTTTGTGAATGCTAATTGAGGAATCATATAATTAGTATTCATTATCTCAGCAAGGTTAACGTTCCTCTAAATATCTCCCTTTGTGTAGGTGGTCCTATTATAAAGACCCACATGTATCCTCCTTCATCTAATTCGTTACCATTCGTATCTGTTCCACTCCAACTGTTGTCATAATTGTCTGCATTAAACACAAGTTCACCCCACCTATTATAGATTGCAAGATCATTAACCATTGCAGCATTCGCCGGATCATTGAGACATCCGATTATGAAGTTTTCATTAGTACCATCACCATTTGGACTGATTATCGTGCTCACCACATCACATGCAGTGACATCACCTGGCCCACCTGGAGGAGGATTTACAGGATCGCTATCACAACCATCAAAAGTGAATGAGAACGTGCTCTGACATCCTTCTGCATCTTGAGCAGTAAATGTCACAACGCCTTGTCCCAAATCAAAAATGCTCGTACCATCAATACTACCTGCATCAGTCTGAACAATAGAGAATCCTCCAGCTCCACCTGTGAAACTAATATCTATCTCTCCATCACTTGCTCCATTACTAAAACATATAGTGTCAATACTTAGTATATCTATAGCAGATGGATCTATAAGAGTGAAGCTCTCCACAACACTCATATTTAATTCATCTGTGACAGTTAGTGTATATGAACCAGCAGTCTGTCCAAGTAGATTACAATTATTAGTAACTAAATCTCCATTTTCATCTACCCATGTACATGATAGTGCTCCAGTGAGATTCACTATATCCACCAAGATAGAACCATCACTATTCCCCGGACAAGATGGATCAGTTAATGAAACCACGTCAATCCTAGCTTCATCTCTTTGACAGTTTCCTCCAGTTAACAATCCATCAGTAATGGACACAGGCACAGAGACACCGTCTGATCTCGTAAATTGCAAGGGTACGCTATTATCCGCTCCAATATTAAGAGCAGTTGATACTCCAGAAGTACAATCCAATACATTGAAACATGCCTCAAAGATTATCGTATTATCTGCCAAAGTCTGAGGTGTTGTGCTTGAGTATGTCACCTGCAACGAACCAGAATTAGCCAGTGTGAAATCAGGCTCCATATTCGTTAATCCAGGTATGTTTGGATTTCGAATCTGAGAAAACTGCAACACACTTTCATCCCAGCCCAGCACGAAACTCATATCCGTGATATCTATATAGTTGTCTGCCGAAAAATCAATACACAACAATTCTCCAATATTGAGCGTCTCGCTACTTGCCCTCAAGCCAATAGTTTCTGCACTTATTTCGCAATCACCACCAGTGAGCGTAGCATTATTAGTAGCTACTGGCAAACCGGTTCCATTAAAATTGACAAATCGCAAACTAGCCCCACTATTAGATCCGACAGCAATCTCTGTCGTTCCACCTTCATTACAATCAAGAACGTTGTAGCAAACCTCAAATATCCTCGTGTTATTCGCCAATGATAATGGAGAACTTGAAGAATATGATACTCTCAAGCCATCAGGAGAATCAAAAATGAAATTAGGTTCCCCAGCGCTCAAGCCCGGGACATTGATACTTCGTACTTCCAAGAATTGAAGAACGCTGTCGTCCCAATCTATACCGAAGCTCATCTCTGTTATGTTGTTAAATCCACTGACGTTAAAGTCGACACATACAGTCTGATCTATATTGATGACTTCATTACTCGCAGTAAGTGTAACCTCATCATTTTGCATCATTGGACAAGTCGCAGCAGATACTCGACCATTATTAAGCGTTACTGGTACAATTTGGCTATTACCATCTATAAACTCAACAGCTATATTACCATCTGAACCTATGGTTATATCTGTGGCTGCGCCACTATCACATTCTGCCAGAGCTCTGAAACACACTTCAAATATCACAGTGCCATCTGCCACTGTTTGTGGTGCAGTAGGAGTGTATAGCACTCTGAGCGAATTAGGTTCAACAAATACAAAATTGTTGCCGCCTGTGCTTAGACCAGGAAGATTCGTATTTCGCGGTTCGATATATTCTAATACATTTTGATCCCAGCCCACTACGAAACTCATACCCGCTATATTGGTAAAATTTTCAACTGTAAACTGTACACAGACTTCGTCATTGAGGTTAAATGTATTGTTACTAGCTGTCAATACAAGCTCATCGCCATTACCTCCTCCCATCATCATATCTTCTTCACCAACATTAACTACACCATCATTAATGAAAAATGGTGCAGAATCAGTAGGGAACCTTATCGCCTCTATTGTGAAGTTAGGAGGTATATTGACGAAGCCTATTGGAGAGCTCGTCCCCTCAGCCCCAATAATATCAAAACACAACTCTAATAAAGATGTCCCATCTGGAAGTGTGACGGCATTCGCATTTTGATCAGTCCATAAAACTCTGAGCTCACCATTGTCGGCATCCTGCGCACCAACTTGTATGTTACTTAAGCCGGTCATATTAAATCCCGTGAAACTAAGCACTGAGGGATCAAAACTCACACCAGTCATAAACGCCACTAACGAGTCGAAATTTTCTGTTAGAATTGGAACACATATTGATGTAGCATCACCTGTGAATATCTCCTCAACAATAAACCCTACTCCATCTGGATCACCGCCACCAGTGCTTCCACTACCAACTGTGAACGTCGCATTGTCCGTAAAGAATTCTAAGAACATGTTGTTACTTGAGATCTCAATCTCAAATGGTGGAGAGGCATTGGGAAAATCAGAAATGTTGATTTCCGTCATCGCTCCCGTTCCTCCTACTACATTAAAGCACACCTCGAATAACACCCCGCCATCTTCTACGGTGACTGGAGCTGTATCAAAAAACCACAATGCATTAAGTTCTCCTTGATCCACTCGGTTAGCATTTATGTTGACAGGAGAAATCCCAATTCCTCGTACGCCATTTTCAGCATCAAATGATAATACGCTCGGATCCCACTCTATTCCAAGTTGAATACTTTCTACATCGGTAAAGCCAGTGGCCGTGATTGGCACACAAACCTGTCCCCCGCCTGGTGCGTCAAGATCGTCTATAAATAAGCCTACACCATCCATGTTTACTCCTCCGCTTCCATCATCAATAAGCAAATCTCCACGAATTGCAGCTAAATCTAAAATGTCAAAATCATTATTGACTACTTCTATAATACGTGGAGTATTGGACAACTCTATGGTAGTACGTGCGCCAATTTGCCCTACAGAAGTCAATATAAGGGTAAAGAGTCTCGTCCCATCAGGAATAGATGCAGGTTGGGTACTGGTCTGACTCCACGAGACCGTAAGCTGTCCATCAACCACCGCAGCAGCACTGACAGGTGTACCTATGTTACTAGCCTCGCTAAACATAGGTAACACATCCGTCACATTGCTAATTGAGCTAAATGCAAATACTGATGCATCCCAATTCAATGAAAACTGCATAGATAGAATATCATCAAATCCTTCTTCTACAACAACATCAATTTCTACATCTTGCCCTGCAGAAGTAACGGTAGCGGAACTAAATGACAACTCTAACTGCCCATGAGCAGTGACGGCGGTCAACGTAAACAAAAGCAACTGCGCAATAATTCTCTGCATGACTGAGGTTTATACCAACTGTAAAATTAATAATGTTTTGATAAAGTAGTTTCTTTTAAACTATCTTATGGCTGTTGATTATAACGTGATTACGCATTATATCAAAAATAGATATGTTTTCCTGATCACCGGATCAGGAAAACATATCTCTATAACTAAAATTGTATATAAAGCGCTTATTGGCTAGATCACAATCATCTTTCTCACCAAAGATCGATCTTGTGTTTTAATGTGATAGTAGTGGATACCCTTATTTAGGTTTATCTCACTCGCATCAATATTGATTTGATGCTTACCCGCGCCATAGAATTCACTATTTCTAAATTTCAAGTGTCCATTTAGTCCAAATATCTCCACATCGACAACTTGAGGCTTGCTAATGCTAAACCCGATAGTTGTATAGTTGGTAAATGGATTAGGCTGATTAGGATATACGATTAATTCACTTTGAGCGTCAGAAGATATTAGTTTATCATATCTCACTGATTGCGCCTGAAGGTTTTCGTTATAAACTTGATTATAGGTTTCATCTATCGGCACAGCATTAACTTCTGATCCCGAGATAGAGAACAATCGCTCTCCAGCTTTGATAGATACAGGCTGTAAACTGTGCCAAGAAATATATAATACGTCTCCAATAATATTGTAGTGTTCCTCGCTTAACTCGATCGCATCTCCAATAACTACTGGGTTAGATACATTATCCAATCTGAACTTGAGCTGCAATCCATAGATCACTTGATCTTGATCACTCGTAATCCCAGTTTGAATAGTACGATCTGAATTTTCTTGTGCTAATGTAAAGTCAACTTGGCCACTCTTATTCCGTACAGTGCTTAATGCGCTGTTTGCTTGAGCTGAGCTATTGACATCTCCGATTTTAACTCCTATGAAGTCTTTATCAGTCAAGCTGCCATTTGTGTCACTAACTATACGGGAATCTGCAAATGACCATGGGCTTGAAATATCAACAAATTCATAATCTCTGCTGATAAATCTCCATGAATCATTATTAGGCAACTCATCAGTTATACCTAAGATCAGTTGACGTAACTGCACCAAGTCAATAGATGAGATCGATCCATTATTATTGATGTCACTCGCAATTAACTGGTACGGTGTTTCAAAGGACTGTATCCCTAATATGTGTAGTTGAATCAATATGAGATCAAGTGTAGATACACCGTTAGTATAATCATCGTTTTTAATTGGGCTGATTTCATAATCAGTATTCCCTATGAGATTAGTAAAGGCATACTCTCCTTGTATATCAGTGTTACTAAATGCTACACCTTGATTGGACATATTTTTAGCGAACATGTCTACATCTTCGATTGAGATATCGTCGGATGTAAATATCGTACCCGATACTGCAAATCCACCTGAACCATCTGAAGAGCCTGTACATATATTGTTTGATTGAACAAACTGTGGACCTAAGTTCGGCCCTGTTGAACCGATAAATGTACCCGTATGCCCATTGCCAGAAGCGTCTATTAGCTGTCCTCCTACTTCATTAAATCCATAGTAAGCTGAAAGATTGGCTTCTGCTCCTGTTAAGTTATCATTTATCGTACTTAATAATTCTTGTTGTGTTCTCGCCACATCCCAGATTCTTACCTCGTCCATTCGGCCATTGTAGAATCCATCGTCCGAGCGATTAGCTATGCCAAATCCAGTACCAGTGAATACTCTGCTAGCAGCACCTGTCTCGATTAAGACGCCATTGACATAGATATTCGAACTATTGTCAGCTGGGCTATAAGTAAATGCTACATGAGTGTAGACATCTGTCACAAATGGTTCATCAGCAATGATTTCGCCGAATATTGATAATCTGCCATTATCAAATCCGATGAACGGATTGTCATCACCATATTCGAACAAGGTTATGAATCTATCTTCTCCACCTCTATAAAATAAGACTGCCTCAACTGTAAACTCCTGAGATATCGAGAGAGACGGCACGTCAACGTAATCGTCTACGCCATCAAAATCAAGAACAAATCCGCAAGGCAAACCTATATTGTCAAACATAGGAACACAACTTGCATTGATCGCATCAAAAGAAAATGTTGATGTAGTTGTATTTCCACAGTGATCAGTGACATTCCATGTCGCTATATAACTACCGACCTCTAAAATTTCACTAATTGTTCTTCCTTGAGTCTCAGGAATCAATTCAAAAGTACTTCCTCCTGATACAACTGATATGCTGTAGCTTATAATCAAATCTTCATCAGCAGTACAATCATCAGTTACTAAAGGACTGATGTTCACAACTGAGAGACAAGTACCTAATCCAGGTGTCTGCTCAATTGTCGCTACCTGAGTCGCAAATACCGGCGCATCAGATTGCTCAACTACAATAGTCTGTACTTGAGTATATCTCGCGGTAGGATCTTCTGGGAATCTACACCAGTCGACGACAGTCCAAGTTCTAAGGACATTAACACATCCATTGGATATATTATCAAATATTTCATCCTCAGGCTCTGATACTACTACATCAGAACAAGATGCATCACCACTGATTATATTATCTAATTCAGACTGCAATGGCGCCAGATCATCACAAGATGTCACTGTCCGATTAGCAGGAAAAACTATGTCATCAATACTGAATGGATCAAGGTTGCCAAATGTAATTCGCTGGGAGCAGATCACACTGTTTTCACCTTCTAAGTCCAAAGACCAATCTATATCTATAAACCCTTCGCCACAGACATCAATATTTTGTGCTGTAATCGCAGGCACTGCACTAAAAGGCCCTACACACTCGCTTCTTGTAGTCACTACTGGTGCTGGTATAGTTGTAACATCAAACTCATCAAAGAGCCTACAATCCTGAACTCCAAGATCCGCAGGGCATGTTATATCAAGTACATCACCATTGAACTGAACTGCAGCCTCTACCCAGCATGAACTAGTCAGGCCGTTGCCGTCAGTAACCATCAGTTCAACCATTACTATCTGTCCAAAATCCTCGCAACAGAACTTGACAAAATCCGCAAACTCACTCGATGAGTCACATACGCCATCTGTACGTCTTACTTGAAATGATATATCTGAACACTGGTCAAAACTTCCATCATCGAATGAAGCTGCAAATACCTTAGCACTAAAATCGTCATCCAATGTAACCACTGTACGCAAGTCACAAACAGCCAAAGGCTGACTTCCGTCATTTATAGTCACGGTGAAACTCACATTATCCATATTCCCACACTCATCTAGCACTTCATAGCTCACAAGGCTCTGCCCAAGAGGGAAATTGAAGTTGATACTTGCAAATGGTGATAAATCTTCATCTATTAATTCAAATTCATCAGAATCTGGCAACATGATTGATGCACTCCATGTCCATGCGCTACACTCCGTAGAATCGATCATAGGGGCCTCAAGTATTACGTCTCTCGTACAATCTGAATTAGACACATCCAAATTCATACCCATCGGAGCTGAAGCTATATTTATCGAGCCATCCACAACTTCGATAATCTGATTAAATGTGGTTGGTGGACTAATATTACACCAATCTTGTACTGTCCATGTCCTAACTACTTTCAATGATCCCCCACAAGACGGAAATTCTTGATCAGAAAACGAAATAATGAAATTGCATAAGTTATCAGACACAAAGATTCCATCCACGAGGTCTGCAAGGGCATCGCCACCAATGTTAGGCAATGAACTATCACCGAAATTCTCGACAACGTATTCTATTGTAGGATAGGGTCGGCCATCTACTTCTGGCAATGCATCTGTACAGTCTATCTCGCCGTTGATGAGATTCATTGGTGCATCTATATCTGTAGTCGGAACAGTCTCATAAAATAAGGTGAATGCGCACGACGTAGAATTGCCTAAATCATCAACAGCACTAAAAGCAATATCTCTCACCGAGACGAATGGGCCTTCACACATCTGCCTCAATATATTGTTATCAATAATTATGGAAAAATCTTCACTGTCACAGTTATCTATGGCTGTGGCATCCACAATATTTTCGAGAAAATTCATTAACGATTCATCGGTCGCACCAACATCGTTGGCGTCGCATCTCAATGTATCATTAGGTGGGCAAATAATCTCGGGCGCAAGCTTATCCTCGATTGTTACGAATGAGTGACAAGTATTAAGCCCCTCTTCTATTACTACCCGCAGGGTCTGTCCAACAAACTGTCTTGTGACCAGTTGGCCTACTTCCATGTTGTTCTGATCAAACACAGAAATCTCTACATTTTCACATGCTTCGATGGAACCCTCCAAAACAATGTCTGGAGAAATAAAGACCTCACAATCTCTGTCAACAGATATGTTGATCGTGTCATTACATGCAAATGTGCATCCCTGACCAAACGCATTATTCGGCATGCTAAAAACAGCAAATCCGATTGCGGCAATGAATAATCGAAATGAATTAAGAATCATTTGTATTCGCTTTTTTGTCATTTAGACATAGAATACAAAGGGCTGGGTATCAGAGTTTTAGGCCTATAACTGGGGAGGGCCTCAAATATTAATTAGTGTGTGTTTATACGAGTTGATGATCTATGGCAAACTTGATAAGGTTTACCGTATTTCTAACATTCAGCTTACGCATAATATTTTTTCTATGTACTCCAACTGTTTGATCACTGATATATAGCTTTTCGGCGATCTCCTTATTGTTCATCGCTTTAGTGATCAATTCAAGTACTTCTTGTTCTCTTCTGGTCAGCTTCTTCTTGAGTAAAAATCTATCCTCGAGATAATTTACTTCTGCAAACTTCCTTGATCCATTCTTTTTAGGTGTAATCTGGATTCCTGAGGCCAAGAATGTTTTACCCAACATAATCTCATTGATACATGCTGTTAACTCACTCGATGGATTGTACTTGCTATAGTATCCATCCGCACCATTTTGAAAGGCTTCTTTTACAAACTTATGGTCAGTATATCCACTTAGTACGCATATACGCATTTCAGGGTACTCTCTTTTAAACTGTTTGATTAGAGTTAAGCCGTCGTCATCAACGAAATTAAGTTCCATAAATAGTAGATCTACGGGAACCTCACTGAGCGCTTTTTGTAATTCCTCTGCACTATAGGCTCTTCCTACGATCTCCATCTTGGGATAATCTATTTCTTCTATTATCCTTTCGATACCCTCAATAAAAAGTTGATGTATGTCTGCTAAGTAAGTTTTAACTGTAGTCATGAATCGGTTTTATCTAAAACGCCTGAAATTATTTGTTATACACGCAGACATAAGAACAAAATGAATGCCAAATAATCTAATATGAAAATATACCGATACATATCCTACAAAATCATGTGTATCTATCTGATAATCTGATATTTATGGAAAATCTATAAATAACAAAATTATTTCTCCAGAGCGCGACATTTAGGTGTGTCTATATAATCTTTAGAATAAAGAACTACAGGTGGAATTGCAGCCTCAATATTATGCCGAGAAGAACTTGGCCTTAATCTTCTTGTTCCAATAATACACCTGCGCCATGCCTCTTAATAGTAGAAAAAGACAAAAAGAGGTCCACAAGATCACGTTACTTAACGGCAGAAAATTCACTATCACAACGAAGACACCGAAGGATATAATCATAGAATCGCGCATGAACCGTGTCTCCAGCAGTCCAATGAAAATACCATCAAATATGTAGCAGATAAACCCAATCAATGGCATAACCAGAATCCAAGGCTTGAGGGTATCGATATGATCGATCACACTTATATCTTGAGTATACAGATATGCAATATCACTCGAGCTAACGAGGAATATCAAGGTATAGACAAACGCCAATGCTGCCCCCCAATAGATGCAATATCTAACTGCCTTAAACACCATCTTATGATTGTATTGTCCTGTATATTTTCCGACAACGCCCTCGGCCGCATAAGCAAATCCGTCTATGCCAAAAGATATCCAATTGAGAAATTGCAAGATTATCACATTTGCAGCCAATTCAATTGGACCCAACTGATTAGAATACCGGTAGAGCAGAACAAATGCCAGCGTCAACAAAACCGTACGTATAAAAAGATCCCGATTTACTTTCAAGAATTGACCTATATCAGTTGAAGCACGGGACTTGACAAGCGCAATTAATGAGTAATCATACCTAATACTCAAAAGGATCAACATTATAATCACCCCTGTGTACTGAGACACTACCGTACCCCAGGCCACTCCAGCTATATTCATCCCATAAGAATGCACAAGGACGTAGCTAATTATAATATTCAGAAGATTAATGACAATAGTAACTGCAAGTGGTATAACAGCATTCTGATGGCCAAAAAACCACCCTATCAATACATATAACATGATGGTTGCCGGAGCATCATAGATACGTATGTTAGTATAGGATGCAATGACACTGTGTTGTACCTCCTGAACATAAAGAAGTCTATTCATCATATCAAATAGAAGAGGACTCAGGAGAACTATTCCTATTGAAATGAGCAAACTCAATCGTAAGGCCGTCGTAAGCAAGTCTATAGTCTTATCATGATCCCCAGCGCCATATGACTGGGCAACCATTCCCGTAGTACCCATACGGAGAAATCCAAAATTCCAGTAGATAAAGTTGAATATCATTGAGCCAAGCCCAATGGCACCCAAATAAATAGGTGAAAGATGTCCCATGAGTGCTGTATCCACGGCTGAAAGCATTGGCACAGACAAGTTGCTGAGTATATTAGGAATGGCTAATTTTAATATTTCTTTGTTCATAGATTAGATTATCTATGCTGAGCTCCTTAGATACAATCAATAATAAGAATCCCGTTAACTTTACAGCTTACAGGACAAATCTCCATTCATGATTTTCTCCCATGAGGATTAATGGCTTTTTTTCACAAATATCTCAACTCTTGACCAACAGAGCATTCATACTTAACATTCTGGGTATCATCTTATTTGTCACTCTAGTGGTCATCGGCATATTGCAATGGCTTGAACACTATACTAACCATGGTCAAAAACTTGAGATGCCGGATTACATTAATCAACATATCAGCAAGGCACAGGAAGATGCAGATGATCGAAGTTTTAAGATGATTGTCAACGACTCTGTTCATATCGTAGGTAAACCTGGAGGTATCATACAAAATCAAAATCCTAAGGGAGGTTCTCTAGTCAAGGAAGATAGAAAAGTCTATGTTACAACCACTAAGTATAGCGCTGACGTAATCCTACTTTCTAAGCCTTTGCTTCCTATGTATGGCAAGGACTACGAGTCAATAAGAACTCAACTTCAACAGAAAGCAATTGCCTCAGAAATCCGAGATTTTGTTTATGATCCTCTAGCACCGGGCACCATACTTGAAGTATGGCATAATAACAAGAAAATCAGCTCCTCCAGCCTAACATTAGACTCCTACAAAATTGAGAGAGGAAGTAGGTTGAGCTTTGTTGTCAGCACTTCTGATGGCGGAACTTTCACGATACCCAATGTGGTTGGGTTGTCCTATAGTCAGGCAGAGTGGACCATTCAAAATAGCAAGTTCAGGATAGGGAAAGTATCGCCAGAGCTTAATAATGAAAACTTAGAATCTGCCATCATCGTTGAGCAATATCCTAAAGCAGATGGTTCTCAGTTAGAGAGTGGCCAAGCCATAGATCTTAAGGTCAAATCGCCTTAGCTGATTAAAATTTGTTCTTCCACATCATAGATTCTACAGGCCTCGTGGATCGAGTGTTATATTTTGCATTTTTCTTCTTGTTATAGAAGTTAATGATATCACCATCTGTATTAAAGTATATGAGCTGTCCGATCGGCATGCCCTCATATACTCTGACCGCATGTACGCATGATATCTCGAGTGTCCAACTATTACAGAACCCGACATCTCCTTTGCCAGCGGTAGCATGAATATCAATTCCCAGTCGACCTATACTCGATTTGCCCTCCAAAAAAGGTACACTGTTGTGAGTCTCGGTATATTCTTCAGTTGCTCCCAAATACAAGACTCCTGGTTGCAGCACGAAGCCTTCCTGCCCAATATCAAAATGCTCTACTTGATTGTGCTTTTTAGCGTCCAGGATCTCGTCTTTATAAGTGGCTAAGTGCCGACTGAGATGCACATCATAGGAGTTGGTTCCTAAGCAATTACGATCAAATGGTTCTATGACTATTTCTCCAGTTTGGAGAGACTCTAATATCTTTGCATCCGTAAGAATCATTGGCTCTATTATTAGGGCAAAGAACGCATTATATCCTCAATGCCGCTACGAGTAGAGTATAAAAATCATAAAGGTCGAAGGTTGCTCCTTTGGAATATCTCTGAGTCAGAACAATTTTTCAAAGACCACACAGACATAAATAACCGAAAGTGGGATGAGGTTAGCCAATGGACATCAAACCGAAGACGTGAATGGCTCGCTGGCAGATTTCTAATTCACCAATATGCAGGCTGTACCTCTAAAGATCTCATCATTGATGAATTTGGCAAGCCACAGATTCCTACTACTGGTGAGATAAGTATATCCCACAGTGGGGATTATGCATCAATCTATATAGATGATGCACCATGTGGAGTAGACATTCAGATATACAAGTCTTCCATCTCTCGTTTACAACATAAATATTGCACCGATGCAGACCTTCAGGCATTCAGTGAATACGATATCATGGATGCACTTCATCTTATATGGAGTTCCAAAGAAGCTGTTTACAAAGCGTATGGTCAAAAGGAAGTGGATTACAAGCGACATATTCGAATATATCGAGAGGATCTACAATTAAAAGCCAAGTTTACTAAGCTTGATGTATCGATAATTTATGATTTAGAAAGCAGGATTATCGACAAGCTCTTTTTAGTTTTTTGTCGACAAGTGTCAGGATAACAGCCTTACCTTATCTAGCAGATGGGATAGATTTTGAATTTCTTCTTCTGAGAGATTGCTGAAAATCTCTTCGGCCTTTACTTCAATTCCTCTTATCTGATCGAGCAAATCTAACCCTGCATCAGTTAACATTATATCCACCAATCTCCTGTCTGTTTCAGAAACAGATTTCTTGACCCAACCTTTAGTAATCATACGATCGATAAGGCGGGTCGTGTCAGACATTTTATCGAGCATACGATGCCTGATCTGAGAAGTTGAAAGAGGCTTGTCCGCCCCTTTCAGTATACGGAGGATATTGTATTGCTTATTGGTAATGCCGTAATTCTTAAAAAAAACCCTCATACGCTCAATGATCCAACCATGAGTATACATGATGTTTACGAGAGCTTTTTCCTGGAGACTATTAAAGGACCTCTTCTGCTTAATCTCCTCCTCAATCGGCACGATTTGAATTGACATGTATGCCTAACATATGATCTGCATACAGGTTCAAATATATTACAAAAGAATATTGGTCTATAAATTTTTACTGAGAGTAAAGCTAAATGTACTGCCTACACCTTCTTCGGATTCTACCCAGATGGTGCCCCCATGTTGTTCCACAATTTTGGAGCAGATGCTCAATCCAAGCCCTGTTCCCTCATAAACATCCTTGCTGTGTAACTTCTCGAAAATGCCGAAAATCTTTTTCAAATGCTTCTCAGAGATTCCAATTCCATTGTCGTTTACACTAAACTTATACATGTCTTCAGTCTCTTCCATCGAGATCTTAACCACAGGTTTAACGTCTTTTACAGTAAACTTTATCGCATTGCGAATCAAGTTTTCAAACAACTGCAAGAGCTTAGTCTTATCAGCATGAATTACTCCGTCTTCTATGTTCCATTGGATTTCGGCACCTTTCTTTTCGCACTCTGAAGTTAGATCTATCAATATTGTCTCAAAAAAACCAGAAAGCTCTATTGGAGCATATTGAACTTTAATAGAATTAACCCTTGAAAAGGTAAGTAGGTCTTCAATCAAGAGCATCATATTACTACTGCTCTTGATCAGTATATCCAAGAATTTTTTGTCGCGATCTGGTAGAACATCATAGGATGATCTTTTAATCAATTGAGAAAAAGACAGTACTGTTCTTAACGGCGCCTTCAAATCATGCGAAGCGATGTAAGCAAAATTCTCTAACTGAAGATTAGATTCAATATATTTTTCTAACTCTATCTTTCTTTCTTGCAACTTATGTATCTGGTCATTGATGATCTTCTCCTTATTACTGACCTCACTAATGTCAGTCGTAGCCCTAACTAGGAAAGTCTTAGAGCCAACACGGATTAATCTAATCAATGAACTATATCGTCTAATTTTTCCCTGGTATGCTAAAGAATATTCTTGACTGATTCTACCCACAGATAAGAGTCGAGCAATAGCTTGTTTGATAAGTTCCTCAGAATTATCAAACATCATCCTCAACTGATTATAGAAAGCTTCTTGGCTCAGAGGGCCTTCACTTAATCCAAAAATACTCTTAGCACTTGAATTAATGAGTATGACCTTGATATCCTTGATAATTAACTTACTAGTATCGACGGTTACCTCTTTGACCTCAAAAGCCCTGATCGCATGAAGAACGAGATCCTCGAATATGGCTTTGTGTTCATAAATTCTGCTGATCGACTCTTCCTGACAATTTGGGTATTGCTGCTTTAAGCGCTCATATTCTGACGTAGATAATTTTCGCGCAAGGGAAAGTATTCTATTATCGTTAGGATCTAATCCTTCAGCTACGATAATATTCTTTAATGATTCATCTTCTATAGACACAATTTTTTAATTTTTGGTAATCATGCAGATAGGCTTATCTGCTTCATACATATGACACTATCCGATCATCATCTACCTAAAAATTCTGTAGTTTATTTTTCGTCTTATATTTATTTAGACCCAAATCGCCTAATAATAAAAGAATTTAAATACAATGTCCAAAACAATTGCACATTACAGCAGCTATGTAACAGTAGATGGATGGTTACATACATCAGGTCAACTACCACTAATGAATCGTGAAACAAAGACTTGTCCTGACGGCATTGCTGCTCAAACCCTATTAGTTCTGCAAAAAGTAGAATCGCTCTTAGCAACTGAGGGGTTAAAGAAAGAACATATCATAAAAACTACGGCCTTCATCACTGACATAGATTATTGGGCAGAAGTTAATGAAGTCTACGCTGATTTTTTTGGAAATCACAAGCCTGCCAGATCAATTATTCCAGTGTCGAAACTGCACTATGGCTGCTTGATAGAACTTGAGGCCATAGCATATAAAGCTCCATAACATAATCAGACAAGAGTGATTGGAGGATTCATATGGTCTTCTTTATCTTTCATATATGATGGGATCATCCTATCGATTGTATTGATAATTGCTTCTATCTGCTTTTTTTTGTGACTAAACTTATGGGAGATGAGGCTGATTTCTCGGACTGGGGCTGGTGGTGTGAAGAGTGACAATCTCTTCTTACGAGACTTAGTCATTTGACTCACAGTGAGTTCAGGTACGATAGTGATTCCTCCGTGCCCATCAACTAGGTTAAGTAGAGTCTCTATACTTCCAGCGTTGTAGCTGATAGGACCATTTTTACTTGCTTTTAACTCGCAGAGATTTAAAATCTGGGATCTTAAGCAATGACCCTCTTCTAACAACCATAAATCCTCAATTTCAATATCCGACGGTAGGATATAGTCCTTGTCGATGTCATTGGAGCTGTAGACCATAAACTCTTCATAGTACAATACATGATTATGCAGCTTCAGATGCTCTATTGGTGTGGCCACTAAGCCAGCGTCAAGTTCATCCTTGTAGATCATATCAATAATGCCTGAGGTCGTAATCTCATGGATATTCAGCTTGATATTTGGATAATCTGCGAGTAATGGCGTGATAAAAAGTGGAATCAAAGCGGAGGCGACGGTGGGAATTATCCCAAGATTTATTTCACCCCCGAGTGAGCCATCTGAATCTTGGTAACTCATCATATGCTCATACTCATTGACAATATTAAGTGCATGCACAAAGACTGTCTCCCCGAACGGCGTGAGTTTAATAGGAGTCTTGTGCCTACTGATCAGATTCCCTCCCAGTTTTTCCTCCATTGTCTTTATTGCCATACTGATCGCTGGCTGCGACACATTGCAAAAGCTTGCGGCTTCTCTGTAATTGCTACGCTTAGCTAAGGCGATGAAATATCTGAGGTGATGGATGTTCATATCTTACGATATAACGATAGTTCCTATGCCTCGGTTGCCTCCAATAAAGCTATGATACGTTGATGGCCCTTACTTTGTGCGTGATGTAGAGCCTTCATGCCATTCTGATCTGTAATGTCGAGATTAGCTCCATGCGCCTTTAGTAACCTGACAACATCAAGATGATTGTATGTTGCGGCATATATAAGTGCTGATGAGCCATTATGACCAACGTGGTTCACGTCAGCATTGTAAGACAACAATGTTGACATGACCTCCTTATATCCCTTGAAAGATGCACCTAATAACGCTGTATGTCCTGCAGAATCTACCTTGTCAACTTCAGCCCCTTGTACCAGAAGCGTTTTAACTATAGGAACTTGATTAAAATATGACGCTAAAATCAATGGAGTGAATCCTCTCGCATCAGCTTGATTGATATCATGACCTTCATCAATAAGTCGCTTTACTGCGATGAGATCACCTGACTTAATTGCGGAAGCAAAATCCATGACAAATTTTAAAAAGTACCCGGAGCCGGGGTCGAACCGGCACGGCCGCGAAGCCACAGGATTTTAAGTCCTGCGTGTCTACCAATTCCACCACCCGGGCTGATCAGATATTAATCTTTTTAGATATCTATCAATAATTTGGTAGGTACGTTTTGAGCGAACGACGAGATTCGAACTCGCGACCCCAACCTTGGCAAGGTTGTGCTCTACCAGCTGAGCTACGTTCGCTTATAATAGTGTCAAAAAAACTTCCTTTTAAAAAGGATTGCAAATATATACCAATTGAAATGAGATAAACAATCACCTCACTTATAATTTTCGTTAATAAGGTAATGCAGTACCGAATTAGTGAAACACTTGAGCAAATTATCAATGATCTTAATACATTTGAAGTAATATGAGTAAGTTACCCAACTTTATAACGCTGTGTAATGCGGTATGTGGCATCTTAGCCATCTTGCTGGGTAATCCGATTTTAGGCGCCTATCTCGTGTTAGCTGCGATGATCTTAGATACAATAGATGGTGCTGCAGCCCGAATGCTTAATGTCAAGAGTGAACTGGGTAAACAACTAGACTCGATGTCAGACCTGGTAAGTTTTGGGGTCGCTCCGGCCTACCTGTACTATACCTTGTTTTCTGATACGGAGGCCCTATTGGCTTGCATATTCTTTATCCTTTCAGGATTGTTCAGGTTAGCTAAGTTCAATACACTGGAGTATGCCGAGGATTTTAATGGCTTGCCGATACCTGCTGCAGCTGGTATTTTATCTGGATATGTTTTGCTATATGCATTCGATGCACCGCACAGTTCGGATCTGCTTCCGATGCTTGCAATTATAATACCGGCTATCTGCATGAATATTCATATGAAGTTCTTTTCCTTAAAGAATGAAACAATTCTTATGAATTGGCAATTATGGTTTGTCGTCATAAGCACGGTCCTTACCTTGATTATTGACTGGCACTATGGCCTTCTCGCATGTTTTGTTGCTTACCTAGCTGTTAGCTTTTTTGGAGGTGTGGTGCGCAATGTGAGAAGTTCTTCTTAGGTCTTGATTAATATTCATTTGATCAATTATTAGAGAGCAGTTGATTTTTATCACATTTTGGGTCTACTTTTGTGCTCAAGTTTAATATCACTTATTATGGCGATCATCATTACAGACGAATGTATTAACTGTGGAGCTTGCGAACCTGAATGCCCAAATAATGCGATCTATGAAGGTGGCGTAGATTGGGCCATTTCTGATGGCACATCTGTAACTGGTGAATATACACTTGAAAATGGCAAAGTGGTAGCCGTTGATGATCAGCAACCTCCAGTTGATGAAGACATCTACTTTATCGTTCCTGATAAATGCACTGAGTGTATTGGTTTTCATGAAGAACCTCAATGTGCCGCTGTATGCCCTGTAGACTGCTGCGTACCTGATGAAGATCGTGTAGAATCTGATGAAATCTTATTAGAAAGGAAAGAAAAACTACACCTGTAGCATATAGCCTAGCGTACTATTCTACTTTTATACAACTAAGGCCAATCCTATAGAGCCAAGAGCAGTGTTCAATCAACACCATAAAAAAAAGCAACATCTAAATAGATGTTGCTCTTAATTTGTAAGTAATTCCATAAGAAGGAAGAATAATTTAAATTCCGATCCAACTATCATACTCTTCGTCAGCTAACAGCTGTCTTCTCCTCCTTTTAGCAAGAGAGAACAACCGTGCAACGGATCCGAAAAATTTGTTAATAATATTCATGGGTGCTATAAAAAATTAAACTCAATGTAAATACGTCCGAGAACCAACTAATGTTACCTCTCAAAAAGTTAAAATTTGATATTTTTTAACTCTCAGGTGTAAAATTAAACATATTAAATATTTATCTAAAGTTTAAAGCATTGAAAATCAGCAATTTTAACAATTTAACATTTTCTCGGCATTAACATGAGTCAGGAACTAAATTGGAACTAATTGAAGCTATGCAAGCTGCTTTACATTTAGTAAATTCTAATGTGAATCTAATAAGCCCTTAGATTCTCTACATTCTTCCAATTCCTTGTAAATATCTCCTATAGAGTAAGAGTTGGTTTGTGCCGCCTTTTGAAATTCCTTTCGAGCAGCGATAAAGTCATAAGCAACCTAATAAAAGTGTTGCTGAGGCCATTAGAATGGCGAAGGCAGCACAGTTGCGTAGTGGGTGTCATATATGCGGAAAAAATAAAACATCATCGAATCATCCGATAGAAATCAGGTGCCCATAAATAGTAATTGATGCATTTGATATGTGTGTGTCACTTCTTCGGTAAGAACAATTCCGCAAGCATACATCTTGCACTGCCGCCGCCATATTCTTCTATGATATCAAGCGGGCTGCTGAGAATAGTGACGTATGATTCTATTTGAGATAGTTGACTTGGAGTCAAATTATCTCTGGCCGACTGTGACATAACCATGTATTGTTCTCCTTTTGCATTGTTGACTTGAAGCATATTACCACAGTATTTGAGTACTTGATCCTTGGTTATATCTACAATTACTTTTCCTGTAGATCTCAATTTTGCCATGACCATGTTGCGTTCTGATTCGCCTTCAATTGATTCGAGGCAGATAATAGCCAGATCATCTCCAAGAGTCATAATCACATTAGTATGATAGTAGGGTATACTCTGGTCGTCTACCGCTACAAAGGCAACAACCTCATATCCTCCAAGCTCTATAGACAATTGGTCCAATAATCGGAAATCTGTACGCTGACTCAAACATGCATATATGATCTTGTTTGGACGATCTAATATCATACTACCAGTTCCCTCCAAGATCGCACCTCTATGTTCATGCGCTGCAAAACTTTTGACTTCATTAAATTCATAGGTCTCCTTGAGATGATCTACGATATCATTACGCCGTTCTAAGCGTCTATTGGGCGAATACATCGGATATAGAAATATTCGACCATCTATGTGAGTAGTAAACCAGTTGTTCGGGAAGACGGCATCTGTTTTTTTGGGCTGAGCGGTGTCTTCTATGACAACAACATTAATATCTACGGCCTCCATACGTTTGACTAATTCATCAAACTCTTGCATCGCCAACTCAGCAATCTCTTCAATGCTCCGAGATAGATTGTTTTGTTGAAAGACATTATTATCAGCAGTCTCTGGATTATACCCGAAGTTGGCCGGTCTCACCATCAATATTGTATCAGTACATTGCTTCATAGTAAGTATTTATGTTGCTTGTGCGTCTTTTTTAAGTTGGTTGGCAAGCTCTTGCCCAAGATAACCATCTATAAGATGATGGGCGCCATAGATTACTGGGGTAAGTACAATGGCTACTACAAACTTGTACAAGTAGTTAACACCTCCAATCGCAAGTACCCTGACTAGATCCCAGTCCGAACCTATATAAAAAGCCACGATTAATACTACAAAGCTATCTATGAACTGTGATACTAGGGTTGACCCTGTAGCCCGTAGCCAGACCTTTCCTTCTCCAGTTAGCTTTTTTATACGATGAAATGTGAATACATCGACTATCTGTCCAATAAGAAAAGCTATGAGACTGCCTACGATGATCCAAAGGCCTTGACCAAATATCTTATTAAAGGCCAAATCCATATCAGCAATACCACCAGTATCTGATAAGCCGCTTGTAGACTGCCACCAATCATTCGGTGCTAAATTGATTGCGGCATAAACCATCACAAAGGCATAAATAATCAAGCCTACCGTCATATACGACAGTAATCGTACGCCTCGTGAGCCAAAATACTCATTGATAACATCGGTCATTATAAACACAACTGGCCATAGCACAACTCCGGCGGTCAGATTAAAGCCTAAGCCATCAACACCCAAAATCTCCCAATCAAATGGAGAAAAACCCAATGTCTTCTCAAGAGAAAATATCTTTGCTCCAATAAACTCTGCTATGAGCGCATTGGTTATAAAGAATCCACCTAAAAAAAGATAGAGTCGATTAATCTTATTTTCGTAAAACTGTTTAATCATGTATATGTAGTCTATGATAAAAATAGACGCTTAAAACTGATTTCATCAGCAACCGCTTATCAATGGCAAAAATCTCAATAAATCTTAAAGATGGCTCTATTGAGCGTGAATCTCAACAACCTGCAATTGTAGGTATTGATCTCGGCACAACTAATAGCTTGGTTGCTTATATAGTAGATGGTCAAGCGGAGATACTTAAAAACGAGCGCAACAAACATCAATTGGTTCCGTCGGTCATATACCTTAAGCAAGATGGCGAGACAATAGTTGGGGATAACGCTAAATCTTATCTTGAGAGCGACCCGGCCAGGACGATTTACTCTGTCAAAAGGCTTATGGGCAAGTCTTACAAAGATTTGACTCAGGTAAGATCATCGATGGGTTATACAATAATGGAAACCGATCAAGACGAACTCGTCAAAATCAAAATTGACGATCGATATCTGACACCAATTGAACTCTCCTCATCTATACTTAAGGAGTTAAAGACAATTGCTGAACAAACATTGGAACAGGCTGTAGAGAAAGCAGTAATTACGGTGCCAGCATATTTTAATGATACTCAGCGACAGGCGACACGAGATGCAGGCAAACTCGCCGGATTAGATGTATTGCGCATCGTTAATGAACCTACTGCTGCTGCATTAGCCTATGGCATTGGCTCGAGTGATAAAGAAGAAGAAATTGTTGCCATCTATGATCTGGGCGGGGGAACATTCGACATCTCCATCTTGCATATTCAGGGAGGTATTTTTGAGGTGCTCTCCACTCATGGTGACACCTTTTTAGGAGGCGATGATTTTGACAGAGCAATCGTCCAATATTGGGTAGACAATACCAAGCTTGACTCCGATGAAGTCATACATGATAAGACTTTAGGACAGCAATTGAGACTGAAGGCCGAGGAAGCAAAGAAGTCATTGAGCACTCAAGATCAATTTTCAAGCGAACTAAACGGTATCAAGTTAGATCTAACAGTAGCAGAGTTTAATACTCTCGTAAGGCCTATAGTTAGCAAAACTATCGAGTCATGTGTTGCAAGTCTGTCTGACGCTGAGATGACCATAGAGCAAATTGACTCTATTATCATGGTAGGTGGATCAACAAGAGTACCACTAGTAAAAACAATGGTCTCTGAGTTCTTTGGACAAGAGGTATTTGACAATATCAATCCAGACGAAGTAGTGGCATTAGGTGCAGCGATTCAGGCTGATATACTAGCCGGCAATCGCAGTGACATGCTATTGTTAGACATTACCCCTCTATCGCTAGGGATAGAGACCATAGGAGGACTTATGGACACCATCATTCCTAGAAATAACAAGGTGCCAACACGGGCTGGGCGTCAGTATACAACTTCGGTAGATGGACAGACTAACCTTAAGGTGGCAGTCTATCAGGGCGAGAGAGATCTCGTGGGAGACAACAGAAAATTAGGAGAATTCATCTTAAAAGGCATTCCCCCTATGGCTGCTGGAATGCCCAAAATCGATATCCAATTTATCATCGATGCGGATGGCATACTCCGTGTGAAAGCATCAGAGCTGCGCTCAAAAGTTGAAACGGAAGTACAGATCAAATCGCAGTACGGAATATCAGAAGAAGAAATGGCCCTAATGCTCCGAGATTCAATGATTCATGCGCAAGAAGATATGGATCAGCGTGCACTTATAGAGGCCCGCAATGAAGGACAAAATGTAGTGAGCCATACCGACAAGTTCATAAAGCAAAATGGCCAGTGGCTTGAGCAAAGTGATATCGAGCAACTCCAATCATTTAAGGATGAACTGATCAGCCAAATAAAGTCGGGCACCAAGGATGACATAAATAATTGGATGGATCGCCTCAATGAGTTCAGCAGGCCACTTGCCGAGAAAGCTCTCGATTACAACATTCAGGCTACTCTAAAAGGAAAAGAAATCTGATGAAGGGGAAGCTCATGTATCCTTACTTTAGGTATAATCGATACTTAGTCAATCAGATTAGAAAAAATCCGCTAAAAGATCAGCAAGAGATCTTACGTCACCTCCTATTACATGGATCTAAGACGGTGTATGGTCGAGAGAATCAATTATCAGCACGCATGGATTATGATTCTTTTAGATCAGCAGTGCCTTTAGTTGACTACGAGGGTGGACGACAGTATTTCGATGAAATAAAAAAGGGTACATCGAATGTTACTTGGCCAGGCAAACCAAAATATTTTGCCAAGACTTCTGGTACGACATCTGGCGTTAAGTACATCCCAATAACCACTGATAGCCTACCCAACCATATCGAGACGGCTCGAATAGCTCTCATGAATTATGCCTCCT
>CAZDHV010000008.1:25430-34709 GCA_964505335.1 uncultured Saprospiraceae bacterium
GACAACAATGGATTGCTCCTAAACACTAATTCTGGGATCTTCTTCGAATTCGTAGAGCTCAAGAGCTTTTATTCTGACAGCCCAAAACGCATGATGCTTTCCGAAGTTGAGTTAAACACGGATTATATTGTACACATAAATAGCAATGCTGGATTATGGGGATATAATCTTGGAGATACTGTTAGATTCGTCAGCCTTGATCCCTACAGAATCGTAGTAAGTGGCAGGGTAAAACATTTTATATCAGCTTTTGGTGAGCACGTCATCGCCAAGGAAGTTGAAACTGCACTACAGGAGGCAATAATAAATGATCATACTTCCATCAAGGAATTTACCGTAGCTCCCCAAGTCAACCCTAAGGACGCTGACAAGCCCTATCATGAGTGGTTTATCGAATTTGATCAAATGCCTAATGACCTATACAAACTTGCAACAGACTTGGATCGAGCGCTTTGTCGGCAGAATATCTATTATGATGACCTGATCACCGGTGGCATTTTAAGACCATTGATCATCAGACCACTCAGACAAGATGCTTTCAGAGAGCTAATGAAACGTCGAGGCAAGCTCGGAGGTCAAAACAAAGTCCCTCGATTGTCCAATGACCGGAAAATAGCTGAGGACATCATCAACTTTGAATTGCTCAAGTAAACAACCACATCTGCTTTAGATGCCCTTAACACTTGTCAATTTCCTTAAGAAAAATATAATTGATAATAGGTGGGGAAAAGGCTACTTTTGCGGATCATGATGAAATGGCTCCTATACATAACTCTTTCGATCATTTGCCTTGCAAGTTGCAAGTCAGAGTTTGAGCGTGCACGAACAAGTAATGATCCAAAGCTCATATATGCTGCAGCTGATACTTTAGTAGCCCAAGGAGATTACAATAAAGCTATCCTGCTTTATGAATTGGTCATCCCTGCCTATAGAGGAAAAATCGAAGCAGAAAATTTGAATTACAAGTTTGCTGACACTCATTTTAAGAATCGCAATTATGTCTTGAGTTCGCATTACTTTAAAAGCTTTGCCGATACCTATACTACTTCACCACAGCGTGAGGAGGCAATGTATTTATCAGCTTTGTCTGAGTACTATCAAGCTCCCAGATATAAATTGGATCAGTCGAACTCTTCTGCTGCAATTGACGCCTTTCAACTATTTGCCAATACATTTCCAGAAAGCGATCGAGTTGAAGAGGTAAATGACTATGTCGATGAATTGCGAAAGAAACAAGAGCAAAAAGCTTTTGAATCTGGAAAACTATACTATAATCTGAAGAATTATAATTCTGCGATCCAAACTCTGGAGAACATGTTGAAGGATTTTCCTGGATCTAGTTATACAGAGGAGGCCCAATATTTGATCGCTAAGGCTTACTTTGAGTGGGCTTCTAGGAGTGTTTACGCAAGACAGATTGAAAGGTTTTCGGAAGGAATCACTAATTGTGATTTGTTTATAAAGAGATATCCAGAATCTGGTTATGTACCAGAGGTGACTGAATTTAAAAATAAATGCCGTGAGGCTATAAATAATCTAGAAAATGGCTGATATTAAAACCCAAGTACAAGGTGTTGATCCGAATCTCAAAGCTCGAAATCTCGGTGAGATGAGCGGGATGACTTCTAATATCTATGAGACTATCAATATCATTAAGAGTAGAGCCCTGCAGCTTAATACAGCTATTAAGACAGAACTTCATGGCAAACTCGAAGAGTTTGCAGTGACTACTGATACTATCGAAGAAATTCAGGAAAATAAAGAGCAGATCGAAATCTCTAAATTTTACGAAAAGCTTCCTAACCCTACCGTGATCGCTACTAACGAATTTCTTGACTTAAGACTCGAGCATGAGTATAAGCAAGAGCGTGAAGAGCAAGACTACTAATCCAGTCGTTCTGTGAATAAAAAGATCGTAATCGGGGTTAGTGGCAGTATTGCCGCATATAAGGCAGTAGTTCTTACTCGATTACTCATTAAGGCCGGATGTCAGGTTAAAGTAATCATGACACCGACAGCAACTAAGTTTGTATCGGCCTTGACTTTTTCTACGCTCAGCAAGAATGACGTCTCTATAGATTTCATCAAGGAAGATTCCTGGTCCAATCATGTCGACTTAGGATTATGGGCGGATGCATTTGTAGTCGCACCAGCAACAGCAACCACTCTGGCTAAGATGGCTAATGGCGTAGCAGACAACATGCTCGTGGCGACATATCTCAGCGCAAAATGTCCCGTCTATATAGCTCCAGCAATGGATCTGGATATGTGGAAACATGGATCTACCCATCACAACTTGCAAAAATTGAGATCCTACGGCAACCAGATTATTCCAGTTGGTGTGGGAGAGTTGGCCAGTGGACTTTCTGGAGCAGGCAGGATGGCAGAGCCAGAACATATTGTGAGCTTCTTGTCTGACTCCTTAGATGTCACTCAAGATTTAGAGGGTCAATCAGTATTAATTACCGCTGGCCCCACGCAAGAGGCTTTTGACCCAGTTCGATTTATCGGTAATCATAGTACAGGTCGGATGGGCATAGAGCTCGCTCATGAATGTGTAGCCCGAGGAGCTGAAGTAGAATTGGTTTTAGGGCCAACCTCCCTATCAGTGGAACACCCTAAGATAACGGTCAAACCAGTCGTATCTGCACAGGATATGTATGATGCCACTATCCCTCGATTTAAGACTTGTGATATCGCAATTTTTTGTGCCGCTGTAGCAGACTACAAACCAAAACTAAAGGCCGAAGATAAAATCAAAAAATCCACGGATACCTTCACAGTAGAACTGGAGAGAACCCCAGATATCGCCAATAAGTGTGGGCAAATAAAATCGAATCAAAAAACCATTGGCTTCGCTCTTGAGACCACTGATGGTATAGCCTCTGCCAACAAGAAAATCAAAAAGAAAAATCTCGATCTTATCGTACTCAATAGTCTTAAGGACAAGGGAGCTGGATTCAAACACAATACAAACAAGGTTTCTATCGTCCATACTGATGGTACTGTTAATGAATATGAGCTCAAATCCAAGAGGGCGGTAGCTCAAGATGTCATTGACGCTTTAGTCTCATTAAGCTGATCACCTATGTCTACAAGATTGATTAATATTCTGCTGACTCTATTAGTCTTATCATTTGTCGGTTCTGACAGTCAGGCTCAAGAATTTAATTTTGATGTCACTGTCAATGCTCCATCGCTTTCGAAAGCAGATCCCCAGACATTATCGGCACTAGAAAGTGCAATTGAGGAATTTTATAATGATCGCAAGTGGACTTCAGATGAATTTGAAAATGAAGAACTCATCGAAGGCTCGATACAATTTAATATTACCAGTGATCCGTCAGCCAATACCTTCACGGCAGATATGTATATCAGTTCTGGGCGACCTGTCTACAACAGCACATATACATCTCCACTGATTAATCATGTGGATCGTAATATCTCGTTCAGCTATAATCCTGGTGAACAATTGAGAGATAATAGGAGTCAGTTCACGGATAATCTATCGGCAATCCTGACATTTTACGCTTATATCATATTAGGCTTTGACTATGATTCATTCAGTTTATTAGGCGGTGAGGACCACTTTAGAACAGCCAACAATATTTTAGCTAACGTTCCACCGAGTGTATCGAGCGTTGATCGAAACTGGTCTTCTTTAGGAGGCGATAGAAATAGGTTTTGGATGATTGAAAACTTGCTCAATACTAGAGTCCAAAGTTTGCGCTCAGCCATGTATGACTATCACCGAAAAGGATTAGATCGAATAGAAGTTGACGTCAATACAGGGAAGGCAATCATGTTTAGTGCTATCAAAGCCGCAGCTGTCTTACATGAGGAGTATCCTAATAGTATGATCATACAGATGTTTTCTAATAGTAAGCGAGCGGAGATCTTAGAAGTGTTCAAAAACTCAGTAAAAAGTGAGCAAAGGAGAGTCTATGACATCATGTCAAGGTTAGACCCTGCCCAAGCTGATTTTCTAAAGGATCTGAGATAAACTCAGTTGTCTCATAATGAGTTGAGCAGCTCATCAATCCTATACATCTCATCTAAGGTGTCGTCCAAATAGATATCCACTCGTGGAATTCGCCTTACATGTTTTCTAATACGCTGTGTTAGTTGTTTTTTCAATCGAACTTTCTCTCCATTGAGTAACAGCAATACGGCATTTTTATCCTCAGTATTAAACACACTGACATATATCTTTGCCAACCCTAAATCTGGAGACATAATAACTCTGGTTACGGATACCAGAACTTCACTACCATAGATATAGCTACCCTGCTCGCGAATTACCGTGCTGAAATGCCTCTTTATTAACTCACCAGTCTGCAGTTGTCGTCTCGATTCCATAAGTCTTAATATCATACAAATATACAGCTAACAATCACGCTAAGTCTGCAATACATATTCGACTCCTAAGATTGTGAGGTCCATGCAGAGTGTCTATTTTTGAGAGGTGAGCATAGCACGTGGCATACTGAAAGAAAAAATAGAATTCACCAAAGGTGTTGGAGAAAATCGTGCAAAAGTGTTAAAGAGCGAGCTTGGTGTAGAAACCATCGAAGACCTCCTACAGATTTATCCCTTTAGATACGATGATAGATCTACTTATCAACTGATAAAGGACGTCAAAGATGGCGACACTGTGCAATTACAGGGACAGCTCATCAGCATCTCTAAGAAAAAAATGAAGCGAGGATCTCGCTTAGTTGGTTCATTTAAAGATCCAAGTGGATTCATTGAACTCAACTGGTTTCAAGGAGCACAATGGCTGGTCGACAAGTTGAAACCCGACCAAAACTACATTCTGAATGGTAAGGTCAAAGTATTTCGAGGAGTAAAGAGCATTTCACATCCAGAACTCGAAGTTGAAGGCACAAGCGCTGGCGGTGATCCATTTCTACCTGTGTATGCTTCCACAGAAAAACTCAATCAAAAAGGATTAGGAATCAGGGCTCGTCGCAAAATTATCAAAAGCATCTTGGACCGCCTCCAAGGAGCTGACTTGCCAGAGTCTCTACCAGCACACTACGTCGAGAAGCTTAATATCTGCAGTCGATTTGATAGTGTCAGATGGATTCATTTACCACCTTCTCGTGAAGCACTTGGACAAGCGAGTAATCGACTTAAGTTTGAAGAGCTCTTCTTCTTGCAGTTAATGATCCTACATAACAAGGTTCAGCGGGACAAAAAGCTCAAAGGACTAACGTTTGATGTGGTAGGCACGGCCTTCAACAAGTTCTACACAGACAAATTGAGCTTTGAGCTGACAGGAGCTCAGAAGCGAGTCGTCAAGGAGATTCGACATGATATGGGGCGTGGCGTCCAGATGAATCGACTATTACAAGGTGACGTCGGAAGTGGCAAGACGATTGTTGCCCTGATGACGATGTTGATAGCCATAGATAATGGCTACCAAGCTTGCTTGCTGGCCCCTACTCAAATACTGGCACAACAACATTATCAATCTATATCAGAAATGGTCAAAGGGTTAGGCGTCCAAGTTGCGTTCTTAACAGGTAGTGTGAAGGGCAGAGTACGTAAAGAACTCTTGAGTTTCCTAAAGGATGGACACATAGACATCTTAGTTGGCACTCACGCCATCCTTGAGGAACAGGTAGAATTTAGCAATCTTGGTTTAGCAGTTACAGATGAGCAACATCGCTTTGGCGTGGTTCAGAGATCACGCCTGTGGGTTAAAAATGATCAGATACCTCCCCATATATTAGTGATGACAGCCACTCCGATACCTAGGACATTAGCCATGACAACTTATGGAGATCTTGATGTATCAGTTATTGATGAGTTACCCCCAGGCCGCAAAGAGATTAAAACGATACATCGCCATGACGCTCATCGAAGCTTTGTGGTCAAGTTCATGAAAGAAGAGATCACCAAGGGTCGACAGATCTATGTCGTGTACCCGCTCATAGATGAATCTGAAAAATTAGACTTGCAAAATCTTCAGTCGGGTTATGAAGAGCTCCTCAACTATTTCCCTCGGCCAGACTATCAGATCACCGTAGTTCATGGCAGAATGAAACCTCAGGACAAAGATCAAGAGATGCAACGCTTTGTCAATAAGACGTCCCAGATCATGGTAGCTACCACGGTAATAGAAGTAGGGGTTAATGTCCCTAACGCCTCAGTTATGATTATTGAGAATGCCGAACGATTTGGCTTATCACAACTACATCAACTTAGAGGTCGAGTGGGTCGAGGAGCGGATCAATCATATTGTATACTCATGACGAAAACTGGTCTGAGCAAATATGCAAAAGCACGTATTGATACGATGTGTCGGACCAACGATGGATTTGTTATTGCTGAAGAGGATATGAAATTAAGAGGTCCAGGAGATATAACGGGCACTCAACAATCTGGTGTTGTAGAACTCAATATCGCCAGCATTACAGAAGATCGTACCATCATGGAAACTGCTCGACATCTTGCCCTGATCCTATTACAGCAGGATCCAGATATGGAGCAACCTCAACATCAGGCTACAAAAGATCACCTGAGTAAACTCAAGAACAAGAATTTAAACTGGGGTAGAATTTCGTGATAGACCTAGATATTTATCTCGCAGTTAAGGTTTCTGCAATATCAGTTTTTGACGCTTGGTAGGCGGGTATAACCGCCGCTATAAAACCAATCACTAAGGCTGCCAAAACTAAATAAAGCTCTTCTCTTAAGAACCTACCTGCACTGAAGTTATAGCGATATGCTTCTCGTAAGTGATCAGCAAAAAAGAATAGCAAACCATGGCTCAAGATCAAGCCAACAATAGCACCAATTAGTGCTAAGATGACCCCTTCTAATGTTATCAGGCTAAAGACCTTAGACGGTCCCGCACCCATTGATCGCATCAGCGCAAGTTCATACCGGCGCTCATTTAGTGAACTGTAAAGAGATATAAATACGCTAATGGCAGACACAATGATAATCAGTAGGGCCAATATTCTAAGTGCCTGTTCTGCACTACTCATCATAGAGAAGAGTCGATTAATCTCAATGGCAGGCGTAGCCGCTTGCATATCTGTATTCTCATTGATGCTACGCTGCATATTGAGGGCTTGGAAGCTCCTTCCTTTAAATCGTAGTAGCAATGAAGTAATCTCCTTATCGTCCGCCTCTTGTATCAACGGCAATGGTTCAGCAGCATGAACGTGATCTTCATGGTTCTCGTGTGCATGGTCATGTCCATCATGATCGTGATCATCACCATGATCATCGTGGTCATGGTTATCGTGAGCGTGCTCTTCATGATTATGCTCCTCATTATGGTCGTGCCCTTCATGATCGTGATCGTCTTCAACTTCCTCAACTTCTTCCTCATGATCGTGATCATGTACCAGCCAGAAACTTTGTGAAGTTGTGAGAATCAATTGATCTACAACGGTGCCAGTAGGTTTTAATATGCCCTTGACGACAAAACTCTCAGCGTCATCATGCTCAAGGTTTTCATCATCTACAAGGCCATGACTACTCTTAAAAGTGTCTCCAATCCTAATCGAAAGTGACTGCGCTACAGTTGAGCCAACTGTCACTTCAAAATTGTACTTCCAAATCTCTCCTTCAGAGAGTTGCGCATCATACCAATCTAATATTTTATGATCTGTACCTACTATACGATAACCTCTGTAACTGTCACCCATTGACAGAGGTAGCGCCTCTTCGATGAGTGGATGACGTGGATTCAGAAATGGTCTAATTTCTTTTAATGAGATATTCCCTGTAGGAGCATCAATATGATACATTGAGCTCAAAATCATTTGTAGTGGACTACCTTTTGCGCCAATGACCAAGTCTACTTCTGCCAGATTTCTCTCGAAGTTTTCTTGGATCTGCTTGTCCATTAACAAGATGAATGAGATCAATCCAACTCCTAAGGCAAATAACATCACACTTAACAACATCTTCAGTGGACGATCTGTAACACTACGCCAGCTTAGTTGAATTAGATTCATAGCTCTATCCTTTTATCTAATTTAGATTTGAGCCTATTGTCGTGAGTTACTACAATCAGCGTTGCGTTAACCTCATTCGCTTGATTGACCAGAAGGTCGAACACCGCATTGGTATTTTCATCATCAAGAGCTGATGTAGGTTCATCGGCTAAGATGAGTACTGGGCTATTCACTAGGGCACGAGCAATAGCTACTCGTTGCTGTTCACCTTGACTGAGGGTATATGTCTTTTGGCTGGCCTTACTAAGAATGTTTAGCTTGTCAAGTAAAGATTTAAGCTTATTTCGATCAACTGATTGGCCTGCAAAGCTTTGGGCCAGTACTAAATTTTCTATTACCGACAGTGACCTGACGAAGTGCGAGCTCTGATAGATCATACCTATGTGCTGCCCTCTAAACTGATCACGTTTCGCCTGTGAAAGTGTGTTGATTTGGGTATTATCAACCCATACATTGCCTGCCTGACTACTTCTGATACCAGATATTAGTTGTAATAGCGTAGTCTTTCCACATCCCGAAGGACCTAAGAGAAGGGTATGTTCTCCTGACTCACATGTGATATCCGGAAAGCTAATCTTTCGCTCTCCATAATTATGGTGAAGTTGCTCTGTTCTAAGCGCATGCATAAGAACCTAACGATTGTGATGTCTGAGTGTTTTATACAGCAACAGACTTTCCTTGAAGTAATTTATGATTGAGAAGGTGTCCTATTGCTAAAGATATGCCACCTGCAGCCATGAGAATGTGAAAGGTGAAGCACAATCCTACCAAAATGGCTATTAAACCAAATCCAAAGAACCAATATGGTATAGCACTTTCGTGTGATTTGAGGCCTTTATAGATTGAGAATGCTACCAATATCACACTGCCCAAAACTACAATCACCTCTGTAATAAAGTGCGATGTTGAAGCTCCGATAGAACCGATTAATCCTAATGAAACTAGCAGGGGAAATGCCATGCAATGAACCGCACATAGACTGGAGGAAACCAATCCGAACAAGTCAATATTTCTTTTAATTCTAGTCATGTTTGTCCAACGGCGATGCAAATATATTAGACTTAACCCAATACTTGCAATACTGTTGCATCAATTTCTTTCGAATTATTTCTGCACGACATTCGACAATTCAGCTGACGTGAGAATGACAAGAATGTATGAGCGCCTTATGAATTAATGTTCTACTTTGCATACGTCAATAGGATGTCCACATGCATGACATAGAACCATATTTTCGTTGGCGAGAGAACTATGTATCCTCAGAGGATAGCAGCAGTCCATTCTATGGACGACAGTATAG
>CAZDHV010000008.1:34809-36195 GCA_964505335.1 uncultured Saprospiraceae bacterium
GATGTCAAAGATGAAGATGGTTGGGTCTGTTTCATCAATACTCGAGAGCATGTCCTCGCTGAGATGAACTCTGTTCATCTCAAAAACTATGTAATGTTAGGAGACGAGTACAATGAGATACTATGGCAGAAGTTGAAACCAAGAGGTGTCTACGAACACATCCAAACTATCATGTCAGAATATGCATAAGTCAGGATTCGTCAATATCATCGGAAATCCTAACGTCGGCAAGTCTACCCTGCTCAACGCACTGATCGGCGAGCGACTTTCGATCATAACTAATAAACCACAGACTACAAGACATCGCATCATTGCGATCATCAATAAAGAGGATTATCAGATTATCTTCAGCGACACACCAGGAATCATATCAGATCCTCACTATAAGATGCAAAGTGCCATGAACACCTTTGCTCTGTCTGCTCTTGAGGACGCAGATATATTAATCTATATGACTGATACGGTGGAAACACCAGAAATCGATGCCAAGGTGCTCAAAAACCTTAAGAAGGTGGACGTGCCCAAAATATTGATCATCAACAAAATGGATGTTTCCGATCACGAACAAATAGAGAAGCTAAGTACTTGGTGGACCGAACAGATGCCATTTGATCACATCTGCGCAATTTCGGCCCTAGAGAAAATAGGTACAGATAGCGTTCTAAAATTAATCACTAATCACCTGCCAGAAGGGCCAGCCTACTACCCAAAAGATCAATTTACTGATAAGAGTGAACGGTTTTTTGTGTCAGAAATAATCAGAGAGAAAATACTCACGAGATATCATCAAGAGATACCATATAGCTGCGAGGTTATCGTACACACGTTCAAAGATGAACAGTCTCGATCAGGTCCGATGGTACATATCATGGCAGATATCATAGTCAACCGCAAAACACAAAAGTCAATCATAATAGGAAAAGGAGGATCTGCCATAAAAGGACTTGGCACTGACGCTCGCAAATCCATTGAAGAGTTTTTAGATCGCAAAGTTTTCTTAGAACTCCATGTGAAAATCAAAGAGAAATGGCGAGATGACGATAGATCATTAAAATCTTATGGATATTTGCAGTAAGAACTAACTATGTCAAATCTCATAGCCATAGTAGGCCGCCCTAATGTTGGGAAGTCTACACTTTTTAATCGTCTCATTGGAGAACGTAAGTCCATTATAGATAATGTGTCGGGCGTAACAAGAGATCGCATCTATGGGTTTACGGAGTGGAATGGTAGATCTGTCAATGTTGTAGACACAGGAGGATTCGTTAGCAACTCCACAGATGTATTTGAGGCGGCCATCAGAACACAGGTCCAAATTGCTATTGACGAAGCGGATCTGATCATTTTTATGACTGACGTTACCACAGGTATCACTGATCTCGACGA
>CAZDHV010000009.1:0-1349 GCA_964505335.1 uncultured Saprospiraceae bacterium
CAAAACAAACTACCGATCATTAGACTTAAGATATTACAACAGGATAGTTTTTCCATAAACCTCAATCTATACATTATGAAGTTCTACAGCCGCAAGCTCATAAAGCCTGGTGACCTAAATGCGAATAATACCCTATTCGGTGGTGCACTACTGAGATGGATAGATGAAGAAGCGGGCATCTATGCAATGAGTAATTTAGATACTCAGAGAGTGGTTACTAAATACGTTTCTGAGATCGACTTCATCAGTTCTGCTAAGCAAGGAGAGGTCATCGAGATTGGATTGGAGCTATTATCGGTTGGGACTACGTCAATCACCTTTGCCTGCTTAGTAAGGAATATCTTTAGCAAAAAAGAGATCTTATCCATTGATAAGATTGTATTCGTCCAAGTTGACGAAGCAGAGAAGGCCATGCCCCATGGCAAAACATTTGAAGGAATATGTGCTACATCCAATAATTAAAAAGCGAAATCACTGGTGACATCGCTATCCATAAAAAACGATCATTTTTTATGGACTGTACCCTAATCTAACAACTCCTCTTGCTTTAGGTGTGTATCAAGAAAGGCCATGATCTTACTCCACCCTTCTATCTGGTTTTCAGTCTTTCGGAATCCATGTCCTTCATCTGGAAAGAGTACATACTCTACAGGCACTCCATTGGCTTTCATGCCTTCAACCATTTCGTCGGACTCAACTTGAAGCACTCGTGGATCTTGAGCACCCTGAAGCACTATTACAGGATTTTTGACTTGGTCCGCATGAAACAATGGGGAGATATTGTGCAGACGTACGGAGTCAGCGGTATTCGGGTCGCCCATCTCTAAATACAAAGCATCCTTGAATGAGCCCCACCATGGTGGGATACTCTTTAATGTCCGTAGCCAGTTAGTCACTCCAAAAATGTTGACTCCAACTTTAAATTCATCGGGAGCATGAGTCATCGCTCGCATCGTCATATATCCGCCATAGGAGCCACCTAGTATACCAATTTTATCAGCATCAACGAAGTCTAATCCTGCCAAATAGTTCTTACCCTCGATCACATCCTTGAGATCTACATCGCCATGCTTTTGGTCATCCATCTTATAGAAGGACTTGCCGTATCCACTACTTCCTCTATTGTTTACTCTGAGGACAGCATATCCATGATTGACGAGATATTGATATAAGGATGAATAGTTTAACCTGCTCTGCCCTCCAGGGCCTCCATGGACTTGTACTATCGCTGGAACCTTATTAGTGGCACTCGCATGGTGCGGCTTGAAGAGTATCGCCGGTATATCGAGGCCATCATATGATTCATACCTAACAGTCTGACCTTTCACCAGATCTGCCTCATTGATTTC
>CAZDHV010000009.1:1449-34933 GCA_964505335.1 uncultured Saprospiraceae bacterium
TTAGAGATATTGATGGATGTAATCTCCTTATCTCCTAAATCAGGTGGAGGTAAAAATTTATCCTTTTCTTGATCTAATATCTCGACGACTGTCTTACCATCATCATTGATGCCTGTAATCCGATATCTTCCAGATTCAGAAAAATACGTGTACACAATATCCCATGACTTCTCTAATACCTTGGACTTTTCTCCAGTGCTGATATCGTATGCAACGAGATATTTAAATTCTCCTCCCTCATCTGTAGTATAATACATCGTCTTGTTGTCAATGCTAAAATCTGCAACGCTATGGCCGGCTAAGCCTTCGTTGATCTGAATCTCTTCGCCAGTCTGATTGTTCATCAAGTAGAGGTTGTTGTCATTAGTATTAACGGATTTAGTCAAGGCCAAATAATTTTTGTCTCTTGACATCCCTCCAACATCTTTTCCTTCATCGTTTTGATTGATCATCTTAGCACTGAAATCATCAATATTCATCTCATACATATCAAAGAATTGAGGATTTCGCTCATTGGTGAGATAGAAGAAACTTTTGTAATCCGCAGCCCATCCACCAAAGGACGCTTTGGCCCCAACGGCTGGAGTGAGATCCTGCGAGCTGCCATCGAGATCTCGCAAGAAGATATGATCTATTTCGTCTCCATTATTATCGCTCATATAAAGGAAGCGGTCATCATTAGGAAAAAAGGATATCGGTCTGATCCCTTTATCTTCAGAATCTGTTAGTTGGTTTATTGCTCCTGAGGCCACGTCGACCGTGTATGCATTGAGAATTCCTGATTTATTGCTGCCGATTAACAGCTTAGATTCGTCGTGCGAAAATGAACTGCCAAAGACCGACTCATTGTCCATAAACTGATCAATAGTGTACTGTAGAACCTCACGGCTAGGTTCTTGATCAGTTTTGCAATTACTAAATAATAGAGAAAGAAAAAGAACTGAGAAGAATAGGCGGATCATAACTTAATGGCTGAATGGTTAATTAATAATGATCAAAAGATACAATAACGATTTGATGAAATTAGCTTTTCGTCAATAATTGGATTTCACTCCGATGAAATCCAAGCTGAGTCTTTGCCAATTTATCAAGACAAGCTTTTTGATATAGCCTAAGACCTCTTTCACTTGGTTGTCCTACATTTAAGAATCCACACAACAAAGTAAATTCATCTAATTATGGAGTTTAACGAGATAGAATATAAGGTCATAGATGAAATAGCAATCATCACCTTCAATAGGCCTGAAGTGATGAACTGTGTAGGTCCCAACACTCATGAGGAGCTCATAGCGGCGTGGCAAGAATTCAAAACTAATGACAAACTAAAAGTCGCCATCATCACTGGGGCTGGGGATCGCGCATTTTGCAGTGGAGGAGATCTAAAAGCGGCCCTAAACGGAGAGCTCGCAGACTATACTGAAGCCGAGAAAATAGAACATCGCAGAGGCAATGTTGCCGGGATATTAGGACCAACACGATGGACAGACATCTATAAGCCTATCATCGCTGCCGTCAACGGTGTAGCATATGCTGGGGGCCTTGAATGGGCATGCTATGCAGACATGCGCATTGCAGAAGAGCATGCTTCCTTTGGCGTGACCTGTCGCAGATGGAATATCGGACTGGCAGACGGCGGTACCCAGCGCCTACCCCGGATCGTGGGCATGGGTAGAGCCATGGAACTCATCATCACTGGCAAAGTGATCGATGCCCAAGAGGCCTATCGCATAGGATTGGCTAATGAAGTGGTACCCAAAGGCACCTCCTTAGATCGTGCTATCGAGCTAGCACAGTTTATCTGTTCCCTACCCCAGCCCGCAATTAGAACAGATAAGGAAGCTGCTATCAGGGGTTTTGGTGAATCTCTTGATGAGGGTCTACGCGTTGAGGCGGAGAAGTTTCTTGACTCAATACATCGACCCGAGACTATAGAGGGTCTTAAACAATTTAATCATCGCCAACATCCAGATCGGCAGAATGATCAGGAGACTAAAACACCAGGTATCGTAAGAGCCAAGAAGTAATATGACATCTCGAATACCGTCGGCCGCCAAGAGAAGCTATTCGTACTGTTGGAGGACTTAGTAGATCGAGCCCAAGTTGGTGATGTGTAATGGATCAGATCAATTGATCTTCGTATTTAAACTCACAATATCGTCATGAGGTTGTGGTAAAAGAAAAGCGACACCAAATCTGTCTGGTGCCGCCTCACTTACTCTACTCTTCAGTCTGGTCTGACTTACTCCATTTGAGCTCACCATCGGAGAGCTTGTAGTACTCAGCACAATTGATATCAGGACCATTTGTACAGTACCTACTACCTCCGTTGTCATATAGAACTGTCTCCTGAGATGTCTTAATCAATACGAAAGAAGAGCTATTAGCATGTCGCATTTCGGCTATGCTCTCTACGGGATGATCTTTGTTTTGTAGGTGCTCTTGGATCCATCCATATTTCTGGATCAAAAGAGCCTTTTGTGTTTTTTCGATCTCTATGGATTCTGCGTCCGAATTAACCGCATCTTGAGCGTATCCAAGATGTGTTCCACAGCCCAAGATTAAGATCATGATTGCATTTAAAAGAACGTTTTTCATGTTTGATAAAAATTTTATGGATTAAAAAAATGATTTACTGATATCTATAACTCTATGATTACTCATACCATAGTTCAGGCATACAGGTCTGGATACCTCCTTGCTATACGGCAATGCAGTAACAAATGAACAGTTGCTCAATGAACAATTCATTGGCTGAACAAATCTGTTGATTGTACCTATATCACGATAATCTATTAGAACAAACTGATGTATGCTCTAATACTCGAGATACCTGAGATGCTTAATACTATTATGATGAATTGGTACTGCCTCTGACTTGTAGGCTGGGTGCCTACTGGGCAGTTCGAAAACATTATTCCAATCGTCTTCAAAAATCCTTGAGACAGTCGGAGGCAAGTTGCCGGTAACTGAGAACATAGCTCAATTTTTCGTGAAATAATCAAATAACATTATGAAAATAAATGGCGTCAAAAAAATTTCAAAATGAGAAAAATGGATTAACAAAAAATTAAGAAACGAGTCATTTTGTGCGTAGCGCATGCCGTACTAACTCATCGATAGTGACCACATCCAGAGATCTGATATGAGTGGCCTCAAGGAGTACCTTAGGTGGATAACCTGCATCAAGAGCTTCCTTCCATCTACTCACACAAAGACACCATTTATCTCCTTCTTTCAACCCAGGAAAATATGGCGTACTCGACATGAGATCATTACCACATGACTTAGAATATTCTAAGAACTCCTGAGTCATCACTGCACAGACTGTGTGTACTCCGTAATCAAGCTGATCCGTACGACAGTAGCCGTCTCTAAAATATCCAGTTAATGGCTCGTAACAACACGGTATTAATGCCTCTCCAAATACATTAAGATGCCCTGTCTCCTTTGATCCAGTATATGATTTACTCGGTTTGTTAGGATGATCAGTTTGTGCCATTACGTAATAAAAGTTGTTGGATTGAATATTAACCAGTTGCAAGTATAATTCACTTCACAACTAACTTTTGATTATAGTCTCTCTCGTTAAGTATATTAAAGAATTGAGCGAATATATCGTTTAATTTGAGAATAAGGTAGAACTTAACCGCATGAAGCTTATTATAGAAGCAGGGTCTACTCGGAGCCAAAGCGCCCTACTTAATAGTAGTGGAAAAGTCGTGAAGCGTGCTCAAACAGCTGGTATCAACCCAGTTACTGACCCGAATTATAAAAAAGCAGTCCATGAGATAATCCGACATTATAGAGGACATGAAATAGTATCTACCTATCACTATGGATCTGGATGTATCAGTGACACAGTAAATGGTGGTCTTAAGTATGAATATGCGAACAACTTCAGCATATCTGAATCGAGTATAATCGTCAAAGACGACTTGATCGGTTCTGCTCTATCCAGCTGTCAGCATGAGCCTGGAATCATTGTCATCTGTGGTACTGGTAGCATATCGAGCTATTATGATGGATACCAACTAATGGATAAGATCGCCAGCGGTGGATACTTGATTGGAGATGAGGGGAGCGGCTATGATCTCGGACATCGACTCATGAAACGTTATATACGTCAACTCCTGAGCGCATCAGAACAGTCGCTGATCCAGAAAACTATCAATCTAACGCCTCAAGAACTGATAACACATCTATATACCATCAACAATGTGCGCAGATATATGGCTCAGCAATGCGTACTCTTGCAGAAGATGAATGAGGGGACAAGGCATGAAATCATACTAGCTAGTTTTGATAACATGTATCGCCATCTCATTAAACCACTGTATAACAAACATCAAAAGCCTGTTCATTTTGTTGGTTCGGTAGCCTATCATTTTCAAGCCCATCTTAAAGAACTCTTGAAGAAAAATAATATACTCGCAGGGTCGTTTCAAGCGAGTGCCATTGAAGGGCTTATAAAATATCATCGTCATGAATAAAGAAATTAAGAGAATAGCTGTATTTACATCTGGAGGAGATGCACCTGGTATGAATGCAGCGGTCAGGGCCGTGGTTAGAACTGCCGCAAATTATGACTTACATGTGTATGGTATATATGGAGGATACGATGGGATGATCAAAGGAAATATCAAAAGACTCGAAAAGGGTGATGTCGCCAATATCATACAGTATGGAGGTACTTTTCTGAAGACTGCTCGCTCAATGGAGTTTAAGACTGAGGAAGGTAGGTCTCAAGCATATGATTCTCTTATGGTGCACGATATAGATGCATGTGTGGCTATAGGTGGGGATGGAACTTATACTGGAGCCAAAATCTTTACGGAGGCGTATGACATACCTTTTGTCGGGCTCCCTGGCACAATAGATAACGACATCTATGGCACAGACTTTACGATCGGTTATGACACAGCCATTAACACGGCTGTGGAGGCTATGGATAAGATCCGAGACACGGCCGACTCGCATAATAGATTATTCTTCGTAGAGGTAATGGGTCGCCACGCTGGATATATTGCGCTCAACACAGGTATAGGTACTGGAGCACGCTACATATTCCTTCCTGAGGTATGCCACACCCTTGACCACCTAGTACAACTACTGAAGAAGTCTGCTAAGCGTAATAAACGCTTCAATCTAGTGGTCGTCGCTGAAGGAAGCACCAATGGCGATGCTATGAGCATAGCTAAAAAGATGAAAGACGAATATGATATTGACTCTAAGGTCACCATCATAGGGCACCTCCAACGAGGTGGGTCTCCTACGGCTTTTGATAGGGTGTTATCGAGTAGATTGGGATACAGTGCCGTCAAAGCACTGCTCGATGGCAAGAGCAACGTTGCGCTCGGATTAGTCAATAACAAGGTCAGCTATACTACATTCACCGATGCAATCACCAAGAAAAAATCTATAGATTCTGATCTCATTGAGATGAGTGAGATTTTATCGTTGTAGTCATATCAATACCCGTAAAAACGTTTAATCATGAGCCAAAATCTAAAATCCAAATTAGAAGAAAGAAAAGCGGCATTTGCGCTTAAAGCAGATGACAACACGAGGCGGGCCTATAGTCAAGGAATCGACGAGGTGCGAGTCAGTGGCATTACAACATCGGCTAAACAAGTTGGCGATGTAGCTCCCAACTTTAATCTAAACAATGCAAAGTCAGAGTCTGTATCCTTATCCGAGGTTCTGAAGGAAGGGCCTGTCATAGTAAACTGGTATCGTGGAGGATGGTGTCCTTATTGCAACATGACCCTTCAGGCTTTACAACAAGAGCTACCTCACTATAAATCTCTCGGAGCCCAGCTTATTGCTATCACTCCAGAGTTGCCAGACAATTCCTTAACTACGAGAGAAAAGAACGAACTGGAGTTTGAGGTCCTTAGTGACATTGGGAATCAGGTTGCGAAAAAATATGGCATCGTATTTAAGCTCAACGATGAGGTCGCAGGTATGTATAACAAGGCATTTGCGCTTAATGATCACAATGGAGACCAGTCCAATGAGTTACCCCTGGCGGCGACATACTTGATTGATCAAGCCGGAGTGATACAGTATGCATTCCTAGATCATGACTATCGCAACAGACCCGAACCATCTGAAATCACCCAAATCTTAAGAAGCCTCTGATAACTTAGTTGCACTCAAACTCAAGCCCTTGCTCACCGTAAAGGAGAAGCGACTCCCCTCTTCTTCATTTGATTTAAGAGAGATCGTGCCTTGATGATTTCCAATAATTTTATTGCATATGGCTAGGCCTATCCCCGTACCTTCATATTCTTCCTTTAGATGCAGACGGGTAAATATCTCGAATATCTTTTTTTGATACTCTTCTGGAATTCCAATCCCATTGTCCGAGACATTAAACTGCCAATGTTCATCATGCTCAGACACATCAATCGTGACTGTTGGTTTGGCACTCTTATTAAACTTTATACCATTCAAAATGAGGTTATAGAATACCGTTCCAATCTGCTCCTTGAGACAGACTATTGTTGGCAATTGATCTATTATGACTTCAGCATTACGCTGCTTGATATATTCGCTGAGTCCTAAGATCTTCCCTCTAACTAATTCATTTAAATCCACACGTTCAAAATGATCTGCTCCTTTATCTATAAGCGAATAACCGAGTAAGCTCTTAATCAATGATGACATCCTAGCCACCCCGTCTTGAATAAACTCAGAGATCTCCTTAATCTCAGGATCATTGATTTGCTCAGTCTTTAATTTCAATAATCCAGCGAAGGCTCCTACTGTTCTTAACGGCTCCTGTAAATCATGGGAGGTGATATAGGCATATTGTGCGAGCTCCTTATTGGATCTGGTTAAGTCCTTATTGGACTTATCGAGCTTGCCTACAAGCTCTTGCATCTGTACATCTCTCTTTTCGAGAGTTTGATTATACTCGTTGAGCAAGTTGTTTCTCTTACGGGTAGCCCTTACAAGAGAGGTAGTTATCAAATACATAAGTGCTATAACGCCAAGGAAAGTCAGGACTTTAAAAAGAATGGTTTCAATAAATTTTGCTTTGACAGTTAGCTTTAATGATTGATAGTCCTCTGGCCATACGCCATCTACATCTGCTGTCTTAATGTGGAACTCATACTCTCCTGGATCAAGATTGGTATAAGAAATTTTCTCATCAGTAGTATAGTACCAATCTGCATTCTGAAACCCCTCAAGACGATGGGCGAATGTATTAGCTCGGGGATGGCTATAATTATTGCTGAAGAACTTAATCTCTACTGCGTATTCGTTTGGCGCAATTTCGATGTGCTCTTGATTTAGACTACGATACACCTTTACATCTCCCTTATCATTAGTTGCGCTTACCTGAGTGATATACACTTCTGGCATGATCGTTCCTTCATCCCAGTCTGACTCATCTATGCTAAGGAAGCCACCATGACAACCAAAATAGACTTGACCGTCCGGTCCTAATAAACATGCATCAGATCGAATCGTACTAAGTTGGATTCCATCTCTCTCTGCGAACACCTTGTATATTCCAGTATTCAAGTCGTATCGTGTAATGCCGGTTGTAGAGCTCGTCCACAATATCCCCTGTGGAGAGATCGCAAGATTATTGATTACTGTATGGATATCGGGGCCGTCGAAATCCTTAAATTTTTGTTCCTTCAAATCATATACAAACAGCCCTTTTACAGAACCAAAATATAGCCTCTCTTTATATTCAGCTACATTAAAGACATGATTAGAAGTGATCGCCTCTGTTTCTTCGCTCTGTCCGTTCATATAAGTAGTCATCTGGTCAATATCATCACCTGCAGAGATGCGATTAACGCCTCGATAAGAAGTGTACCATATATTGTTTTCACTATCCTCAAATAGCTTTGTTACTGATCCATCGATATCTCTTTTTCTCCAGGTATTTGCTGACTCATCGATCAGGAACAATCCAGTTTCAGAGCCTGCCCAGAGACGATCTTCACTGTCTCGTAAAATGGCTGTTACAAAAAATGACGCCTTCCTATACTGTGGCAGTCCAGACTCATTGACTAGGTCATACTCGACAATGGAATATGGAGCGCTCAGAGATATTCTAAATACTCCTGTTTCGGTGCCTATATATAATTCTTGGTCACCATGCCGATAAAGTGAAGTTATTCTTGAGTTACCAAAACGTGGCAAGAACGGAGGTGGCGTTGCACTCTGCTTAGTACTTACATCATAGGTTATGAGTCCATTTTCCCTTGTGCCGAGCAATAGAGTAGTTTGATCAATCATGGTCATAACATTCACCCGATCGGAGGAAACATACTCTTTACCAACTATATCCTTGAGAAGCTCTGGTCTGAATCTGTTATTCAGTTCGTTATACTGATTAATACCTGATGATGAACCAATCCATACCAAACCTTGCTTATCGACTAGCAAGGAGGTGATATTGTTGTTATTAAGGCTTGTTGTGATCTGGGGTCGATGATAATACGAGTAAAATTTTATCGTATTCTGACTATCGGGCTTCTTCCATTCTATAGAGTCTATCTGTTCCTTAGTAAGTATGTTAAGGCCATTGTTGGTCGATATCCATAGATTGTTATCATTATCATAGGCCAAGTCAGTTAAATAATTGAGAGTGAGATTAGTCTCTTTGGTCGTATAAAATTCAAATTTCGGACTCCATTCCTGCTTATTCTGAGCTATGCTTCCGCCATCTGGTACACTCATGTAGCCCAACCCTCCATTGTGCGTTGCTAACCAGTAGTGATGAGAATCATGTTGCTCAATGTCCCAGATATTACTGGCCCCATCGAATCCCGGTATCAATATTTGCCTAAATGATCCTCTGTCATGACGCCCTGATGGATCAGGTAGATACAGGTATAATCCATGACCCCAGGTACTAATCCATATCCAACTCCTCTGATCAACAAAAATGTTCAGGATAGGCCCTTCAATCATAGTACCACTATTGTTAGCGGAGTTAAAGCTGTAAATACTATCCTCTGCGGGAAATAAAACATCCAATCCTCTTTCGGAGCCAATCCATATTTCCTCAGAGCTTACCTCTGCAAGAGATAATATTTCGTTGTCTGAAAGACGGTTTGATCCAGATCCAGATCCAGTGTCAAGGTAAGTTTTGAATTCATCGGTGAAATAATTATAACTGGTTACTCCTCCAAATGTAGTCCCTATCCATAGGGTTGAGTCACTTCCATTTTCTAAGGTTCTGATAATATCTGACTCAATGCCTATATCCCCTTTCCTGAATACGCTAACACTATTAGGTGAATCATATCTACATAATCCGTCATTAGTTGCAATCCATAGAACCCCATGGTCATCCATTTCCATAGCACTAATGAAATTGTCAGGTAGTAAGCCCAACTTATCCATATCCTGAAAGGTCAACTCATAATCAAATTGGGCAGATGCCACTATCGGCACTGTCCAACTAAGCAGTATGAGGATGAAGTACTTCAATTGAAGTTTATTTTTACTGAATACTAAAAATACCAAATTGTGTAGCACAACATTCTGTCAGATTACATCTCCCAAATTAGTTTTTCAATGTATTCCTTACATCTATGTTGATTTAATTTTCGACATCGTCTTTCTATGACACTTTAAAAGTGAAAATACCATGACTTGTAACCCAGAATAAAAAAAGCCGATGCAATCATTCAATCACATCGGCCAATTTATCTCGTAATTAACGGATTACATGTTAGCGATGATTGCATCGCCAAACTCAGAACACTTCAACTTAGTAGCTCCCTTCATCAATCTCTCGAAGTCATAAGTTACCGTCTTCTGCTTGATAGCTCCTTTGATACCTTTTTCGATTAGTATACCTGCTTTCTTCCAGCCCATATACTGTAGCATCATCACTCCAGAGAGGATTACTGAACTTGGGTTGACCTTATCCTGTCCTGCATACTTAGGCGCTGTACCATGAGTTGCCTCAAATACTGCTATACCTGTTTCATAATTGATATTGGCTCCGGGAGCAATACCGATACCTCCTACCGCTGCTGCAAGTGCATCAGAAATATAATCACCATTAAGGTTTAAGGTAGCTATGACATCATACTCCGCTGGTCTCAATAAGATCTGCTGCAAGAATGCATCAGCGATCACATCCTTAACAATAATCTCACGACCCTTATGATCAATTACTTGCCAAGGTCCTCCATCTAAGTCTTTGGCGTCAAATTCTCTTTTAGCAATATCATATCCCCACTCCTTGAACTTACCCTCGGTAAACTTCATGATGTTGCCCTTATGGACGAGTGTAATGGAGTCCTTCTTCTTGTCAATAGCATACTTAATAGCTGCTCTTACTAGTCGCTCAGTACCTTCAAGAGATACTGGCTTAACACCGAGAGATGCGGTCTCTGGGAATCTAATTCCCTTCACACCCATTTCTTCGATGAGAAATTTCTTCATCTTGTCATTTTCCTCGGTACCATGTAGATACTCGATACCAGCATAGATATCTTCAGTATTCTCTCTGAAGATCGTCATATCCACTAGATTAGGCTTCTTCACTGGCGAAGGCACCCCTCTATACCACTTAACTGGTCTTACACAAGCATATAGATCTAAGATCTGTCTGATCGCTACATTGAGTGATCTAAACCCTCCACCTACTGGCGTAGTCAATGGGCCTTTGATTGCTACAAGATGGTCCGCTATCGTATCAGTAGTCTCTTTAGGTAACCACTCTCCCTTTTTTGCATTAGCTTTCTCTCCAGCATATACTTCTTTCCAATGGATCTTTTTAGCTCCACCATATGCTTTTTCTACTGCTGCATCGAGTACTTTTTGCGCAGCTGCCCATATATCTGGACCGATACCATCACCCTCAATAAAAGGGATGATTGGATTATCAGGAACCTGCAACTTGCCGCGTCTCGAAAGGGATATTTTAGCGCCACTCATAAATGTTGAATTATTTGTAGTTATTAGATAATAGGTTGTGTTCTCATCTATGAGAACAATGGGCTGAGCATTTTGATTGTTCACCACTTGCTCAAAAACAGCCGCAAAAGTATAAAATGTAGCGCTTATAAACCGATTAGCGCGCGCCTACATCTATTGAAATGTTGTTCAATGGCCCAATCAAGGCATAACTCTACCATGATTAAGGTACATTTGTGCATCGTAATAAATATCATATAATCAGTGAACGAACATTTGGATCCATCTGGCGACGCCCTATCTGGTGATGACAAAAAGCTTGAAAAAGCCCTGCGCCCCAAAATGCTCGAAGACTTCAGCGGTCAGCAAAAGATTACTGATAACCTCAGCATCTTTATCAAGGCGGCAATCATGAGATCAGAATCGTTAGATCACGTCTTACTTCATGGTCCTCCAGGACTGGGGAAAACCACCCTATCACACATTATTGCTAACGAGATGGGCTCCGACCTCAAGCTCACTTCAGGACCAGTGCTGGAGAAGCCCGGTGATCTCGCAGGACTCCTCACAAACCTTCAAGACGGCGATGTCCTATTCATAGATGAGATCCATCGACTCAATCATATCGTCGAGGAATACCTGTACTCCGCCATGGAGGACTTTAGGATAGACATCATGATCGACTCAGGTCCCAATGCGCGAAGCATACAGCTTAACATAGCACCATTCACGCTTATAGGAGCCACTACAAGGATGGGCTTGCTCACGCCACCGCTGCGAGCCAGATTTGGGATAACCTGTCACCTCGATTACTACAATGTTGCCACACTCACTAAAATCGTTAAGCGCAGCGCCAGCCTTATGAACATAGAGATCACCGACACTGGAGCTACAGAGATCGCTCGGCGTAGCCGAGGCACTCCTCGTATTGCGAACTCTCTCTTGCGCCGAGTGCGTGACTTCGCACAAGTCAAAGGCGATGGCACTATAGATCTCGACATATCGAGAATAGCCTTAGAGGCGCTTGATGTTGACGAACTTGGTCTTGATGAAATGGACAATCGCATCTTACATACGATGATCGACAAGTTTAAAGGTGGCCCCGTCGGTATTGGCACAATAGCTACAGCTGTAGGAGAAGAGGCAGGCACCATCGAAGAAGTCTATGAGCCGTTCCTAATCATGGAAGGCTTCATCCAACGTACACAGCGTGGACGCATAGCTACAGATAAGGCCTATAAGCATATCAATGTAGTACCTCCAAGAAGGGAGGGGACGTTGTTTTAGTAGGTGGGCTGAATACTACTGTGCAGGATATGATGTCCGTCTATCCATTCTGCCTCCTCAAGTCCAGCGTATGACGAAACTCTTTATTGATCGGAATCTTAATGATCTTCTGGATAGGACGTGACTCGGTATTTACGGAGACGTAGGCATAAGGCTGACCAGTTTAGGAAATCTAAAATTTAGGTAGTGATGGATCATAAATCAATTGTGCAGATCTCTGCCCAATCGATAAGCTTGGCTTTATAAGGATGCTCCACGAATACTGCGACCAAAGACCTGATCAATAAGAGTTGAACCATGCACATCTTCGATGGGATTCGAGATCTCCCCGATCACAATTCACTTATTTCTTGTGAACAGTAGGAGGTAGCTGCTGTTTCCACAGGTCCCAATGTACTATGTCAAGTCTTAATGTCAGTGTGCTATATTATTAAGTACTCCTTTTACTAATCTTAGAGCCTTATTTTCAATTTTAGTATTTCTATATTTTCAAAGAATAGTTTTTGTCTAATATTTCGATCTCTATGACGCACAACGTGTCAGGATATCCAGGATCTAGTGCAGCAGGTCTAAAAGTACCAGCTTAATTCTGTCTTAAACAGACCTCATAGCATGTTGAATAGTGGTCATCCAAAAAAACGACAAGAATATATTCAGAAGAGGTAGATTTAGAGTATAAAAATGAAAGCTGCTCACTATACAAACTTCAAAGGTCCAGTTACAATCGAAGAAGTGCCGGACCCAGCACCTACAACCCACGGAGTAGTTCTAAAAGTTCTAGCGACTGGTTTATGCCTCAGTGATTGGCATGGCTGGCAAGGACACGATAGTGACATTAGTCTACCACATGTACCTGGTCATGAGTTGGCAGGCGAGATCGTAGAGATCGGAAGAGATGTCTCTAATTGGAATAGAGGTGATCGAGTAACGCTTCCCTTTGTCTGTGGATGCGGAGTCTGTCCCACTTGTTATCAAGGAGATCCACAAGTTTGTCCAGATCAATTTCAACCAGGATTTACACATTGGGGATCATGGGCAGAGTATGTAAGCATCCACTATGCAGATTATAATCTGGTACGGATACCAGAACAGATCAGTGATGTAACAGCAGCTAGTCTAGGATGTCGATTTGCGACAAGCTACAGAGGTGTTGTTGACCAAGGTAAGATTGCTGCTGAGGAATATGCAGTTGTCTTTGGATGTGGTGGGGTTGGACTATCCGCTATTATGATAGCAGCAGCTTATGGCGCAAAAGTAATAGCTGTTGACATGAAAGAATCAGCGCTGAAGAAAGCCCTTGAGATTGGTGCCCATCATGCCTTAAGTTCGTCAGTGGACATTGTCGAAGAAATTAAAGAGATTACGGAAGGTGGCGCCCACTTATCAGTAGATGCCATCGGTCATGAGCAAGTGGTTCATGATGGTATTTCAGCCTTGCGCAGAAGAGGGCGTCATGTACAGATTGGCCTTCTCGCTCCTTCTATCTCCAACCGAGCGCCTATACCGATGGATAAGGTCATCGCGCATGAGTTGTCCATCATCGGCAGTCATGGTATGGCCGCTTCACGCTATCCAGAGATGATTGAATTGATACTCGATGGTAAGTTGAAACCAGAAGCAATGATTGACCGAGTGATTACTCTTGAAAAAGCTGTGGAGGCATTACCTATTATGGATCAATATGAAGGAAGTGGGATTAGGGTGGTACGTGTATGACCTTATCAAATAAAAACTGTACCTCAAAAATGTACAGCGAGATTAATCCGAAGATCATAGAAGGCAAAATAAGACTCAGTCGATCTGATTGTTCATGTTATTATATGGATATAGTCGGTACCATTTGGTCATTATTTATCAAGATAAGGCATAACAAGAATGTCAACTCATTGGGACCGTAAAAACTATTTTATGATCACTGTAAATATTGACATAGCCTTCTGTACAGAGAAAATTATAAAAAATACTAGGTTTCTACCAACCAACACCGTTCGAGCCACGCCATAAGATTGAATGGACATAGCAGCTCTCATATCAAAGGTTATAAAACGAGACTCCGAGTCGGAGCGTCTGTTTTATGACTATTGTTATACGCATTGCTTTAAAATTGCCCAAGTCTATAGTAGCGATATATCGGAAGCCACATCGACTTTCAATCATGCTATGCTCTATGTATTCAATAATTTAAACTCCCTATCGCATCCTCATAAGATCCTAGCTTGGGTAGGTACAATTGTCAGAAATGATTGCATAGATCACATCAGGAAAAAATCAGTCTATAGCAACAAATTGCTCAAGTTCACTGATGACATAGACTCCAATTCTACCCTAAATGATGCTATGACTAATATGGCAATGTCCGAGATCATGGAGGCCGTAAATAAACTCCAATCAGAATACAGACTCTGTTTTGTTATGAAGGTTATGGACGGATATAGCTATCGGGATATAACTCAACAATTATCAATTAATGAGAATACTGCTAAGTGGTATGTAGCCGAAGCCAAAAAGACATTGAGACAGTTACTTATTCATTATCAAAAGGAATCAGACAGATATGGATCTTAAAGAAAGATTTAATCAACATACTACTGATCCAAATCAGTTAGCATGGCAGGAATTTGATAAGCTGAGAAAAGACAAGAAGAGAAAACTTGTTCGATTCTGGTTAATCTTTGGAAGTGGTTTGTTTTTAGTCTTAATGCTAACTACAACTGTCTTTTGGCAGGATGACACCTCTGAGAAGAGGAATCAAAGAGTACAACAGGTAAAAACTGAACGCTCCAAAACATTGACAGAAGGGCAACAACTAGCAGAATCACTCAATGCTGATCAATCAGAAATCAAGAGAAGCATTCATTCAACAATAGAACTCAGTAGTAGCGACCCTATTTCTTTATCAAGAAATCTACAAGTTGACCATGTAGCTGTCAAAAAACACACCATCATACAAACCAATAATAATAAACCACAGAACTCTACTAACCCTGCTGCTCAAGTAGCAGAGCATTCTGCTGACATAAATGATCCATCTACTATTAATGATAAACCATTCAGCTCAACAACTATCGATCATCTCAACATTACTGAGAATTCGCGTGAATCACAGAATCTATCTGACCTGGACAGGACCAGCGAAAATTTACTTTCCCCATTTATCCAAACCAGAATAGAGGGCAATGAACTCATACAATCCACCAGTTCACAGTATGACAATGCGACATACTTATCAGCTGATATTCAGCCATTTAATACAGACAGAATGAGGCCACAGTTGTCTCATGCTGAAGACCTAAATGAAGAGGAAGAACCTGCTCTTGACATCCACTTCAACAAAAATCATTTCACCTTGACACTGGGTTCTGCTCAAGGCTTTATAGATGGCTTTGCCCTAGAGAATCCTGTGGAGAAGCGTGGGATTAATCTACAAATAGAATATTATCGGCTATGGAGTAGACTCATAGGAACCGGCATTACAGCTGGATATATTAATGGTGTCGATATTGCCAATCCCTCCTTGGAACTCAGAGATCAAGAAGAGATACTATATGTGCATGTCAACCTATATCTATTCTTATATAATCAAGATCCACATAAATTTTACCTCAATTTCGGTGCTGGCCCCACCCGTACTAATCGTATTCTCGGTGGGTCTTCAGTTGATGTGAATCAAAATGTCAGTAGAACCCTTCAGATTAACACACTGAACTCCTTAGGTGTTACTGCAAGTGCCTCATACGACTATCAACTGAGTAACCATTGGGTTGTAGGACTGAGAGGTACTGTTATCTCGCATAATGATGGGGGCTGGACTTTAGGAATAATTGGAGGATACAATTTTTAAAAAATTATTCAATCACTGTATAAATAATTTAACCATGATTAAATACTTTATCATTTTCTCTCTTGCATGCTTGCCATTGTGCTTGGCTGCTCAAACACAAAAAAATATAGTGTTGACGGATTTCTCTTTTTCGTTCTTGGGGACTGGTGATGTTCGAGCGACTTCAATCGGAATCAATTATCATAGGTTCTTTTCTAAACGGTTTGGATTTAACGCAGCGATTAACAAGACTTCAGGAAGAGGAGGAGACATCTTTTTCGGCCCAGAAGTTAGCCAAATACAGTTCGATAATCTTAGAATAATATCGAATGACAACGTTATATATACGTCTATTGCAGATTATACGATCGCTAATATCGGAGCAAGTTACAGAGTCAATGAATCCACAAATCAATCCCTAATTGTAGCAGCAGGTATCAATCATAAATGGATTCAGTCTAGTAGAATTAGTGGAAATTCATCTATTGTAGAGAATGGTAGAGAATTCATTATAGCCAATATAGAGATTCAACAGGAGCGAGAGCTTGCGCCATATGTTGCCATAGACTATGTCTATTATCTTTTTGGAGATGCATCATTAGGAATTCATTTAGCAGTACACGCCGGAGGTAACATCGTATCGTCTGCAGGGCTGAATGTAGGATTCAGGTTTTAATCTCAGAGGTTACGAGCGCCAACAAGTAGTGGTACAAGAATAAGCCGGTCAGTATCATCAAATTGATAGACCGGCTGTCCTTGGCGTCATTATATCTTCACATTTGGATTTTCATGCCAGTGAACTACTTATATTGACAACTAATTCTTTATTAAATGTTTCTTGACATGCTAATTCTCGCCAAACACTCGATAGGCTTTCATCATCCTCTATAGCATAGGTTCCAGGATGAGGTGTTGTAGGTCTTGTCGCCACTGTAAGTAATTGACCAAAGTCTGTAATCAGGATTTGCAGTACAAAATTCTTCAAGTATCATTTCAGATATTCGATTTGGGTCTCTCATGACTCTACTATAGCTCGTCTCTTTTTATAGAGGGCTCTATTGTTGTTTACATTGACTTTGTTGAGCTCTACGGCGTGATCATTTAGGTATCTATCGATGTATCGTCACTTATGACTACCCACTTCCTATATGGATATAATCGGTACTTCCTGATCATCATTAGGTCTCCATATTTCTCAAGATAAGGCATAATAAGAATGCCATATTTGGCACTAACTCAATAGGTATTTAATATGACGCTCAGATCGATAATGAGGGCGTCAGAACCTTTACCTCTCTTGACGGCCTACAACAGAATCGCAGTATCACCATGAAGTATTCTTACCTCTTTGATGTATTGAGGTAAGCGCTATGTGCATTGGACGATCTACGCCTGCGCCGTAGGCGTAAAGTTCAGTGGAATATTAGGTTCTTGTTTCTTCTCTTTTACTGGGCCGTGAAGCTTCTCGTATTTCTGAAGATTGTCGTGTAATGCCTTGAGAAACCTCTTAGCATGCTCTGGGGTCATAATGACCCTACTCTTGACCTTAGCCTTAGGGACATTAGGAAGCAGTCTGACAAAGTCCAACACAAACTCTGAGTGCGAATGCGATATGATCGCAAGATTAGAATACACCCCTTCTGACATCTCCTCTGTCAACTCAATATTTAACTGATTCTGCTTTTTATTTTTTTCTTGTCCCATTGTATCTGTTTCTATTATCAAAAGAACCGAAATAATCCGAATGATGTTGTGAATAATTAAATATTAAAATATTTCATCAAGTATAAACTACCAATATTATTTATTTTCTACCTTAGCATCACTTAAGATGAAAACCGATGAACTTAGAACCTAATAAGGAGTATTCTAGTGCTACTCCTATGTACTCTGCACTCAATCAAGACACTTTTCTTTCACTTTGCGTGATAATCTTCGCCATAATTGGGCTTTTGTATTGTTTGCTGATCACTTAGCTCCTCATTCTTTTATACCTTGTAGACTCGATCTATAGATTATGTAGGTCTGATATCTAATAGAGATGTTCGATAGATTAAAAGGAATATTGGAATACTGTGGATTTGGCGTATGTCAATATCTCGGTGATAAGATGGGCATAAAAAGCTCATTGGTCCGGTTGCACTTCATCTATCTTACGTTCATAGCATTAGGATCCCCGTTATTTGTATACTTGATTATTGCCTTCTGGCTAAATATCAAAAAGTACATCCGTCGTGGTGTTAGTGTGTTGGCCGATTAAGTTAGGCTTAAAAGCCGGACACACTATTCATAAAGACCTTTTCTGCTAAGTCTAGTAAAAGAAAATGCTCATAAATTTTTTGTCTCGCCAGCTGGCATTCATTTTGTCTTCAAACAAAAACGAAACAAAAAATTCAGGGCTCTACGAATTTCTTAACGGATTAGTGCCGAGCTTTTGCTCATGTCGCTGAGAGGTGGGGACACCTTCAGCTGAATTTCTGGTAAGTTGAGGCAAAGGTCTCCTGACCTCTTGTCATTAAGAGTACTAACTAAATAAGTCTTCAACCAAGTTAATAACTAAAAGCGTACTTAATCAAGTTAGCTCCCAACTGGAGAGACCTAAGTCTCTTGGAAGGACTATCATTATGTACTTCTTGATCCTCCCAGCCATCTCCTATATCTGACTCATAGGTATAGAAACAGACTACCCTACCCTCCCAGACTAATCCAAAGCCTTGGGCTGGCTGCTTGTCGTGTTCGTGGATCTTAGGAGGACCATTCGTAAAAGTATACTTACTTGTATAGATCCCATGATCAAATGGCAGCTCCACAAAATCTAACTCTGGAAAGACTTTTTTCATCGCTGGGCGTACATACGGATCCATACCATAGTTGTCATCAATATGTAGAAAGCCGCCAGCAATCAGGTAATTGCGCAAATTTTCAGCATCTAAATCAGTAAACACAACATTTCCATGTCCAGTCATATGCACCCATGGGTAGTTGAATATCTCAGGTGATCCAACTTCAACCGTGGCGTAATCAATATTGAAGTTTGTATTCAACTCTTCATTGCAGAAGGCGGCTAAATTCTTCAATGCAGTAGGATTAGAATACCAGTCTCCTCCGCCGCTATACTTTAGCAATGCCAACTGCAACTCATCTGCATCTCGATGTCCTGTTAACAGCAGACTTATCAATAGTAATGTGGTAACGAGTATTCTCATGTATTATCAATGTTAGAATGATTCAATTTATTGTTCATAATCGTCAAGGCGACTAATCCTGCCGTCTCCGTTCTCAATCGAGCCGTCCCCAAGTTCACAGGTTTACAACCTGCAGCTAGGGCTTGGCGCACTTCGTCATCAGTGAAATCACCCTCAGGTCCGATCAGAATGGTCGCTTCCTGACTAAGGCTCAGTTCAAACAAGTCCTCATGATCAGGGGCATAATGTGCAATGGCACATGTGAACCCATCAACACCCTTTAGGTAATGTTCCATTTTCATGGGCCCGACTATACGAGGTAGCCACAGTCTCTTGGATTGCTTCATTGCACTTAATGCAATTTTGCTGAGGCGATCTATGTTGACCTTAGAGCGCTCAGACCTCTTGCAATTCAGGAGGGTGATCTCACGGACTCCTATTTCTACGGCCTTTTCGATGAGCCATTCCATCCTCGTGCTATTCTTTAGGAGGCCCACAGCAATGGCAGGCTTGGCATGATCCACCTTGGATTCTTCTACAAGCTCGATATCTGTTAGTGAGACTTTGCTCTTCTTTATATCAGCTATCACACCGGTAAATCGCTTACCTGCGCCATCAAGCACATTGAGTTGATCCCCTACTGACTTTCTCAAGACTTTGCCACAGTGGATCGCTTCCTGATCATTGAGTATGATCTGGTCATCACTTATTTCATAACTGTAGAATAGCTGCACTTGCTAATGAATTGGAACCAACTGCAAGTTTAAGGAGTTTAAATTACCTTTGGCGACTTTTATAGGCGTGCTATTTACTCAAGGAGAATTGATCTACGCTAGCACGACACTTATAGCATATCAAGCGCGATTAGCATGGGTACATTGATCACACTGGGTCAGTTTTTTTTAAGTCTATCAATATTGGTCATCTTACATGAGTGTGGTCACTTCTTTCCTGCCAAGTGGTTTAAAACCAAGGTGGAGAAGTTCTATTTGTTCTTTGATCCCGGCTTCTCACTATTCAAATACAAAAAAGGCGAAACAGAATATGGCATTGGATGGCTACCATTCGGTGGGTATGTCAAGATCGCCGGCATGATCGATGAGAGCTTTGACAAGGAACAGATGGCTGGGCCAGTTCAGGATTGGGAGTTCCGAGCGAAGCCCGCCTGGCAGAGGCTGATCATTATGTTGGGTGGTGTCACAGTCAATTTCATTCTTGGCATATTGATATTTGCATGTATGTTTCTAAAGTGGGGCGACATCTATCTGCCCAATGAAAATGCAAAGTATGGTATCGCAGTAGAGGAGTTAGGGCATAATTTAGGCTTACAAGATGGCGACAAGCTTATCTCCGTCGGGGATACAAAAATTGATAAGCTATACCCTAATGACTTGTCTCGAGAGATTGTAATCAATGAGGCTCGGACCATACAAGTGGAGCGATCAGGATCAATTATAACTTTAACGATTGATGATGAAACGGCCCAATCCCTAGCTACATATGAAAACAAGGATAAGTTGGTCTATACACCACGCATGCCCGTGGTCATTGCGCGCCTCGCAGAAGATATGCCGGCTGCACAAGCTGGATTGCAAGTGGAGGATCAGATCCTCAGTATCAATGGCCAAAGTGTATTCTTCTATGATCAATTCAACCGAGTAGCAGCGGACTTAGCAGACAAACAGGCAGACATCACCTATCTCAGAGGCCAAGACACCTCATCACTCCAACTGAGCTTTAATGAGAATGGCAAATTGGGCTTTAATCCTTATAGCTGGGGTAGATTTTTTGATGCTGAGAGGACTCAATATGGATTCAATGAGGCTCTGGTGGCTGGATGGGATCGTAGTTTCAGTTTTTTGGGCAATCAACTGAAAGCCTTCGGTCAGATGTTTAGAGGAAAGCTAAAGGTGAGTGAATCTGTTGGTGGACCCGTAGCTATAGCCGGCATGTTCGGACCAACATGGGACTGGCGACAATTCTGGAACCTGACAGCATCCCTATCTATTATACTTGCCTTCATGAACCTTCTTCCGATCCCAGGATTAGATGGGGGTCATGTTATATTCTTATTGTGGGAAATCATCACAGGTCGCAAGGCGAGCGACCGAGTTGTAGAGTATGCTACATTAGTCGGATTCATCTTATTGATCAGCCTGATGGTCTTTATATTCTGGATAGATTTATCAAGGCTATTTTAAGCATAGCGGCATGAATTATTTTGAGCTATACGATATACCAGAGTCTTTTGAGATAGACCAAGCCGCGCTCAAGAGGAAGTTCTTAGAGCTCAGCAAAAAATATCATCCTGATTTTCATACGCTCAATGACAAGGGAGAACAGGAGGATGCACTCAAGATGTCGGTTCTCAATAATGAGGCTTACAAGACACTCAAGAATAAAGAATTACTCACCGCCTATATCTTAGAGCTCAATGGAATCCCATTAGGTGATAATGATTCTATCCCTCAAGATTTCCTGATGGAGATGATGGATATCAATGAGCGCCTTATGGATGTACAGATGGATCCCAATCCCGAATCTATTAAGGCAATCACAGCGGAAATCGATCAAATTCGCAAATCTTTACTTGCAGTTAAATTTCAGCTTGAACAAGAATATATTGTTAAAAAAGACAAAAAATTAACACTAATGGGTGTCAAATCCATTTTTCTCAAGTCTAAATACCTGAATAGACTAAACAACCAGTTGACCAGTCTGTAACAAACTTTTACAGCAAGTTCAATTTATTCAGATCAACAACATTTTACCATGAGCGTACCTAATTTAGGGGGAGAAAAGTGGGCCCAGGTCACTTTTAAGAGGGAAACTAAGTCTAAAAATTACTTTATTTCAAATCTCGGCAGGGCTAAGTCGGTTGACAAGGTCAGTGGCGAAGAGAAATTGATGAAAACGCATCCAGATCACCGAGGATTCTTCAGAGCAAGCATCAAGGTCGTTGGTAATCTCAATCAAGCCTTATATGTCCATAAGGAGGTCGCCAGACACTTTTGTATACCTAAGACCGACGACCATATCCACGTGATCCACAAGGACCTTAATCGTAAGAACAATCACGAGAGTAACATCATCTGGGTCACAGATCCAGAGTGGAAGGCCTACATTAAGGAGCGCGCCAAAAAATTTGGATTTAAAAAATCCAATAAGGGAGGCTACTATAAGCTCACAGCTGCTCAAGTAGCCATTATCAAGAAGCAATTGCTCAACGGAAAGACTCGCCGCAAGATGATCGCCAAGAGGTTTGGCGTATCAACAACACAGCTCAAGCGTATAGAGCGTGGTGAAAATTGGAAACACGTAGAGCCCGCTAAGTAGCGAACACCGAGCTATTGTCGATCATACTTACCATAAAACCAGAGCTTAGGACTCTTAGAGGTGTCATCATTGCCATAGTAGCCATATCCTATGATCTCATACGACTTGGCTGTTACAGTCTCATAGAAGTACTCTACCTTGAGAGGTGACTGTTGGTTGCTCTGCCAAATGATCGTCTCATCATTCGGCGTGCTCCCCTCATGAATGACGACATCGTTAGGCTTGTGGACAACGCACCACATCTCTCCATTCTGTATCTTATTAACACCTTTACTCTCTTCGGTTCTTCCAGAATCGGGATAATAGTCTGTAATCGAAACCCTTTGGAAATATGGAGTCTCGGAGGTATAGGTCTGAGTAACCTGGATTGTATTAACCGTCTTGGCTCTATCGATAAACCCCAGCATCACATCTACCTCCTGCATATTTGCAGGACGCTTGCCGGGACGCTGGTCTTCCTTGACTAAAAATGTGCCTTTCCAAGTTCCATCTAATGGCTTGAAGACATCGGCATATTGCTCATCAGCATCTACTATGGCAGGAATGTCAACGATATTATTGATTTCATCCTGAGCCTTACAGGATATGGCGAGGATCAGAAAACAGAAGAAAGCAAACTTGTACATGCGCATTGTCTATTTGGAACACCCCAAAAATACGTTGAAAAGATATTAGTAATACGACATGTTGGACTTGCAGCAATTTAAATAGGATAATAGGTCGGGCAATCCTTGATCTAATTATCTAATGATTGATATTCACTAGTTAGTCACTCTTCGCCCCCAACCTAATTCGGATTGTACTGCGGACATAACATCGTCGCTACTCTATGATTCTCAATTCATATTCAATATTTCAGTTTTCAACACTGTCTTAGTCGTTGTTATAAGCCAAATTGTCAAAATTGAAGAGATTTACATTTTTACATTTGTATTTACCTTAATAAAATCTGGATGTCAAACCAAGCTATAGTAGGAAATAAGAGTACCATTGAATTTTCACCCATAATCATTGGCACAATGAGATTAGGTGAATGGGGCAGCAATCTATCTACTGAAGAATTGGAAAAATTCATCGATGCCTGTATCGATATGGGATTCTCAGACTTCGATCACGCCGATATTTATGGTCATTACACTGAAGAAGGGCGCTTTGGGAGGGTGATAAAGAGAAGACCCGACCTCAAATCAAAAGTACAGCTCACAACCAAATATGGCATTCGTCTAATCACGCCTAATCGGCCATCGCATCAAATTAAATCTTACGATTCAACGGTCAATCACCTTATCTGGTCAACCGAAAACTCGCTGAAGGAATTAGGTGTGGACTGCATTGATGTGATGCTCATACATCGTCCAGATTATTTACTTCATCCCAGTGATATAGCCGAGGCTGTTGAAAAATTGAAAAAACAAGGCAAAATCAAAGCCTTTGGGGTTTCTAATTTCACTCCTTCTCAGTTTGACCTGCTCAATAGCTTCACGCCGCTAGTAACTAATCAGCTTGAGATATCGCTATTACAGCGCAGTTCATTTGAGGACGGATCATTAGATCAATGTCTCAAACTGGGTATTAGGCCTACTGCCTGGTCGCCATTTGGTGGTGGCGTTATTTTTGGTCAAACTACAGATCCTCAGACTATCAAATTAAAAGAAGTCCTCTCTCAAGTAAGCAAGGAATACAATGCTACGATAGATCAGATCTTGCTGGCTTTCTTATTGAAGCATCCTGCCCAGATCATACCTATATTGGGCAGCACCAAAATATCTCGGATTGAAGCGGCTAAGGATGCGTTAAACATCGAGCTGACGCATGAAGATTGGTATAGATTGTGGGAGGCCGCAATTGGACACGAGGTAGCTTAGAAAACTCGAAAAATACAAGAGCGCAGAAAAGAATAGAGCAATGGCAAAACCTGACATAGTAATCAGATCACCACACTTAGAAGGAGCCGAGGTATCCTGGTTTGCACCACTCTGTAATGGTGATGATGAGTTTTTGGGACATCATGACATAAGGTATAAAAGTGATTGGTCTAATACTTCAAATGTCCTTCTGACTGCTGATCGACTAGGATATAGGAATATTCTATGCCCCTCGTCATACCAAGTTGGACAAGACACCTTGACTTTTGCCTCAGCCATAGCACCGCTAACTTCTCAGATTAATTTGCTTGCAGCCGTACGATGTGGAGAAGTCCATCCTCCAATGTTGGGTAGGACAATAGCTACCCTGGATCACATCTTAAAGGGTCGTCTGACGATTAATATCATCTCATCCGATCTGCCTGGCACCAAGTTGGAGTCAGCTGCGAGATATCAACGTTCACGAGAAGTAATCGAAATATTAAAGCAAGGCTGGACACAAGATCATATCGACTTCAAAGGAGAATTCTACAATATCCAGTTAAATACAACTGACCCTGTTAAACCGTATCAACAAAATGGTGGGCCGCTCCTATACTTTGGAGGTTACTCTCCGGCCGCTGTTGACTTATGTGCAGAGCACTGTGACGTGTATCTGATGTGGCCTGAGACAGAAGAAAGGCTGCAAGAGCTCATGCAAAATATGAGCGATAAAGCTGCTGGGTATGGTAGAAAGGTAGATTTTGGCTTAAGGATACATGTGATCGTCAGAGAAACTGAAGAGGAAGCTCGGGCAGCGGCGTCAGAACTGATGAAGTATATCGAACTTGACGAAGCCAAAGGAACTGAGATCAGAGAACGAGCACTCGATGCAAAGTCATACGGTGTAGCAAGACAGGCAGAAATGCGAGCACTGGCTCAAGATGATGGCTTTGCAGAGCCTAACCTTTGGACTGGTATAGGTCGTGCACGATCAGGATGTGGAGGAGCCATTGTAGGCAATCCAGATCAAGTATTGGCTAAGATTCAGCGATATATGGATATGGGGATCAGAGCATTCATTTTTTCAGGATATCCTCATGCCAGCGAGTGCAAGCTCTTCGCAAACTATGTGTTGCCAAAGCTTAAGACATTCTCTATGCCAGAGGCACAAGGTAGAAGACCTCAATATACGCCTAGCACTCCGCTGGGTGCTGGAGTTCGCACATAACAACCATAACTTATGCTGGATTTAGGAATTGTCATCTTTTACTTTGTCTTGATCTTTTTAGTCGCCATAGCGGGAAGAGTAAATAAAGATGCTACAGTAGAAGAGTACTTCTTAAGTTCTAGAAATCTCAGATGGCCATCTATAGCGCTGTCCAGTATAGCTACTAATATTAATGGCTACCAATTCTTAGGAATGATGGGTTCGGCCTACCTATTTGGCTTAGCACAAGCAAGTCTTGAGATTAACGCTGTTCAGGGCATCTTGATGGCTGCATTTATATTCGTCCCGCTGTTCCTGAAAGAACGGGTGATCACAGTTACCCAATATATAAAGAAGCGATTAGGCAAGACCGTTGCTCTCTTTTATAGTGGAGCCAATCTATTGATGTTTTCGACCATCACTTTAGGGGCGGCTCTATTTTGGGGCGCTTTTGCGGCCGATGCAGTCTTTGCCGAGGAACTTAGTTTTCTTAGTGAGGATAGAGTTACCCGTATGTCCATGCTAATTATCGGACTTGGCGTTTTTTCAGCCATATATACCTATCTCGGAGGACTCAATGCAGTAGTTAAAACAGATATCATTCAGTTCACCATTTTACTGATAGGTGGATTTGTCGTCCTATTTGTGGCCTTAAAAGAACTTGGAGGCTGGCACGAATTGTATGATAAAGCTCCAGGCCATATGCACCTTTATTTGCCCGCAGATCATAAAGTTTTACCCTGGACGCACATGTTCGGGCTCTTTCTCCTCAATATAAATTATTGGTGTGCCAACCAAACCATCATGCAGCGATCCTTGGCTGCAAAAAATCTTAAGCATGCTCAAATTGGATTAATGGTTGGCGGTGTGATGAAATATGTCATGGCGGTGCTGATAGTAGTTCCTGGTATTGCATTATATGCGATTTTAGGTGAAAATGGCTTAGCAGATCCTGACCTGGCATTTCCTTATTTAATCAAAAATTATTTGCCAGCAGGTCTTGTAGGGATCATACTTTGTTCCTTATTCGCCTCTCTCATGAGCACGGTAGATTCTACGTTTAATTCACTAGCCACTTTATGGTCCATTGATATCTATAAAGAATATATTAACAAGGAAGCCAGCGATGAGCAAATCATTAATGCTGGAAGACTTACGATTTTGGTGGCTTTATTCACAGGTGTGACTGTAGGTTTGCTCTTAATGCGCGTACAACTTGCTAATGCTGGAGACGCCTTCACTCATACACTCAATGAATTGCGCTATTATATCAATTGTGGTATTGTAGTATTGATATGTACTGCAGCACTGATGATTATACCCAACAAGAAAGCTGCGCTAATAGGGTTCCTGAGCACAATTCCTTTACAATTGCTTTTTAAAGGTTTTGATATTGGAATTCTGCAATACGAGGGTTTGTATCCTGATATGAACTATTTCGTGCGTGCGGGATGCGTAATCATGATTGCCTTGATCTTTGTGATTCTATTGAGTATAAAAGATGGATTCCGCAAGAAACTAATACAATACGACTCTCCTAAGATTGCTTACGCTGGATCAGTATTAGCTGTTTCCCTCATTTTGATTCACATAATTTTTCAATAGTGAGTTATGGAGCAAAACTGGTGGAAAGAAAGTGTAGTTTATCAGATCTATCCGAGGAGCTTTAATGATAGTACAGGCGATGGCATCGGAGATCTCGGTGGTATCATGGAAAAACTTGATTACCTCCAATATCTCGGAGTAGATTAGTTAGGCACCAACTCTGTAAAATCATATTTAATCTTCATCCAGATTCAACACATACCACTCTATTTCATCAACATTTAGATTCTGCCTCCTACCGAGTTTTTGTGGAGCATAGTGCGTTGACAAATAGTCCAAAATCTTGGGTTCATAAATACCTAAATCTCCCAAGCCTTGCGTCTCTTGCATCCATCGTATCATGTCCTGCCAGCCCTCTCTGGTAGCCCTGTTCTGAGTGATAAGTTTAGCAGAATGACAGGAAAGACAGCTTTGGATAACGACCTCAAGATTGTCATCATCCATGAGTCCCGTATTTACATGAATCCCGTTCTCTACTAAGCCCCAATTTTCCAATCGGTCCTGATTTCTAAGTCTCTTTCTCTCCTCCATCTTAGCTAACAGTTCCTCCTCAGAATACGTCGGCTCAGTAAACATTGACCTGAATGTATCTTCACCCAGCAGCACGACAAATATGAATAGGCATAGTGCAACGAATAGCTTCGCTAACATCAACACCGTATCACCTTGGTTTTCTCCGTTCATGTTCGATTGATTACACAACCTTTATGGCTATTCTGTGGCAGGCATTGTTGAGGTAGCCTTTGGGGTTCCACCCCGGTAATAACATCGGCTGGCTATTGCCTTCAGAATCTGTTGCTCTTGCCCATATCTCGTAATATCCAGACTTCGGAAATTCAATCTGAGTATTAAAATGCTGCCAAGCATACTTGTTAGGAGATGTTTTTAGTTCGCAGGAATGCCAAGTGACGCCGAAATCTATCGAATAATCTACAGCCACAATTTCATCCGCAGATGTCCAAGCATGGCCATTGATTGGCAATTTTTGGTTCTGCTTTATCGTCGCCCCTGTCTTAGGGTAAGTTATCAGAGATTTGACCGGCATGTTCTCAATAATGCACATGTCTTCATCTGGTACTTTGGCTCCAGGAGCAACTGGAGCACAGGGCACCCGATATGATGAACCCTTCATCTTCTGCCCATCATGGACGCGGTCCCTGATAACAATTCTGGTGAGCCACTTGCCGGAACATGATGCTGGATAACCCCCAAACACCAATCTCAACGGATGTCCGTTTAGCACTGGGAGGTCTTGGTCATTCATCTGCCAAGCGATTAGGCTTTCTTCTTCCAGCGCCTTTGATATAGGTACTCCACGGCTAATGGGATCCTTGTCTGCTGCTCCTGACAAGTGTAGATCTGCTCCATAGTATCCTATGTACACCGCATTAGACTTGATGCCTACATCGTCGAGGACGTCTTTTAATCTTACACCGGTCCATTTAGCGCATCCTACCGCCCCTGTTCCCCATTGGTTTCCTTTGGCGGGAGGATTAAACTCTTTCCTGCCATTGCCACCACATTCTAAGGTTATATCATAGCTGACATTCTCAAAGCGAGACTTGAGCTCAGCTATCGTATAGCTCTTCTTTCGTATAGCTGACTCGCCAGATATTTCTAAGCGCCACTGGGCCACATCAATATCGGTAGGTGGTAAGCCATTGTTCCTGACGAAGAATAAATCATTAGGTGTTAGTGGATCATTGAGTAGATGAGCTGGAGCTTCCATATTGATCGGACGATCGTTCAATACGATCATATCTGGATGCTTATCAGCTAGAGTAGCGCTCACATTCTCAAGTCCAAGAAGTCCTATTCCATTGGGTAAGTTATTCGCATACACGACTTCAGACGACAGTAGGGCTCCAGCCGTATACAGAGCAGAACTCTTTAAAAATTGCCTTCTATCCGTCTTCTTCATATGTCTACATTCAACTCTCCTGTGAGTCCAGAATATTTGACATCTGATCTAGCCTAGCGTATTCGAAAACTGGCCTGACCACACTGTCTATGATCAAATGAAATGGTTTTCAAAATACTCTTTTCTCAATGATTTAGCTTGCTAGAACATTCTAATTCATCATGAAATAGGATCACCCTAAGATTTTCCGAATCCTTTTCGAGTCATCTCACCCCACCCTTTTTCACTCTTTATGTAAAAGTCATAAAATCCAGAAAGTGACCAGTAGAGTATCCGAGGATGATAGACAAATGGCTCCATCAAAATTGCTTTCACAAACTTGATTAGGTCAATGGTCTTATTGTATTTATTAAAAGTGAGATAATAAACCATTACCGCGAATGTGGACAGGCAAATCGACATAAAATACACGAGTGCGAAGAGGAGAACAGCAAAAGTTGGATTCAATAACCCAGAAATGATAAAATAGATCGTGATAATAATGCCCACTACCTCCAAAAGAGGCGCCATGAACTCTGCCATAAACCAATACGGATAGCTCAATAGACCAATGACACCATACTTCCTATTAAAGGCCATTCCTCTAAACTTCAGCATGCATTCTATGGTACCACGCATCCATCTATTGCGCTGTCGCCCTAGTATTTCTTTAGTGCCAGGCACCTCTGTCCAACAAAGTGGTGCAGGAATGAACTCTATATCATAGTTAATCTCACGCTCCAAGCAATATTCATGAATCTTCATGACGAGATCCATGTCTTCGCCGATAGAATCATGCGAAAAACCATTCACTGCTCTCAGAACCTTCCGTTCAAATAGTCCTAACGCACCAGAGATCAGCAATAATCCATTGAATCTGCTCCACGATGGGCGGCTGAGAATAAATGACCTGAAATATTCTATTACCTGTATTCTAGGAATAAAGGTATCAGGCGATACAATGTCCTGTATCTTACCAGAGTGCACTATTGAGTCGTTAGTAGCCCCAATTACGCCTCCAACTGCCACGACCTCCTTATCCTTAGATTTGAGCACGGGCTCAATGAGACACATGAGGGTGTCAGGCTCAAGAATGCAGTCCAAATCGATTACTCCAAAATAATCGGCATCAGAATGATTAATTCCAACATTTATCGCATCAGCTTTCCGACCATTTTCTTTGTCGATGACGGTCAGCCTGGCATATGCATTGTTACTAGACTTGTAGATGGCCCTGACCGGTTTGGTAGGGATATCTCCATAAACTGTTACATCTGAGGTGACGAGGTCAAAACCATTAATGATTTTTTCAAGCGTATCGTCTTTACTTCCATCATTAACTACGACTAACTCATAGTTGAAGTAATGTAAACTCAAGAGCGATCTTACCGAATCAAGTATAACTGCCGACTCATTATAAGCCGGAGCTATTAGGGCAATCGTAGGTAAGTTCTCGTCACGCAGAAAACTGTTAACATCAAAATTTTGGCGCTTCTTCTGATAGATTGAGATGAGATAGTAGGAATATATAGCCTGCGCAAAATAACTCCCATATAGGATGAGGAAATAGGCTAAAAATAGTTTCTCTACTATAAATTCTCCACCGATCATTTTAAGCTACAGCATGCATCTTTTTGGGAATTTTTTCGATGAGGTACTGATTGAAACGTTCAGTCATACCAAGAAGAAATTCAGAATGAGTAGGGTATTTACCCACTAATTCTGCAAAATACGGTAATCTATGGTTAGGCAACCTATCTAATGATTCTATTAATACATGCTCTTCCCATCTACTCATAGGCTCCTCCAGTTTACCCAATACTTCAATTGGATTCTTAGTAGTTTCCATACAAACAGACAATGCGGCTTTTCGCACGCTAGGATTGACATCTTTAAGCTTTTCTTCGACTAAATGATAAAAATCGGACAAAGCAAACTGTTTGACCTCATTGATGGCCTCAACTCGAACCACCCATTGAGAGGATTCTAATTTTGCTTTGAGCTCATCAACAAATCCGAAGGCCAAATACAGCTCTTTCAGTCGAGCACGCTCTGCCCCCTTGATAAAAGAGTGAATATTCTTTAATTCCTTGAGTAATACAGTCCTATTCTCAGTGTCCAGGAGGTCTTCTTTACTCAGGTAGGTATGATTGTGTTGTTTTTTATCTTGGATTATGGTCTCTTCGTGATTTGAAGACACAACTCCGGCAAAATACTCTTGATATTTTTCTTGTTTTTCTGTTGTTCGCTCTCTTGTCAATCCATTCATCTTCATATGGAGATATGTGAATGAAAATAGACTGATCACTAAGATCAGAAACGTAAGACAACATAGCACGAGTAAGAGCTCCTTGGAAGAAAATTCCAATCCAATGTTTAGGTTAGCAAGACTGCTAAATGCTTTTTGAATGTACCTACTCGCGACAATCACGAATAAAACTGCGCTCAATAGCTTATACAGCAGTAGGGGATTGTTCTTTAACTTGCTCTGAGCCTTACCAAGGGATGTTAGCCATCCATTGCTTGGGGCTTGGGCGATTCTTTTCATTTAAGGTTATCAAGGTTATAAATAACTACTTGATAGGATTATTTCTTAGGGTTACTAATTAGACACCACCGTAGATATCATACCCTATCTCCCTGATCGCAATTCTATAAGTATAAATTATGAACATATATAAGCATCTATATTTCAAAGTTTTATACGTGTATTATGGTTAAGGATGGATGAAATTTTGGCCCCAATTGAAGGCCTATGGATACTGCAATTTATATACTCAATATTAAGTACTTCGATTTAAGGCTGTGCAGGGCACATATATTGAAGGATTTTTAAAACTTTACATAAAATCATAAAGTGAAGGTTTTAATACTCAATGAGAACAAGGCCATACTTAAGCTTATCGAAACCTCACTCGAGGAAGATGACCATCAAATCATAAGGTGTTCCAACGCCTTGATCATGACCGAATTGATCAAAACCCATCAACCCTCACTCATCATAATGGATCTCCTCATCTCCTATATGACTGGCGTCGAGGTCATCAAACTCATCAGATCTATGCCACCACCATATATCAAGGTTATAGTTCTATCCTCTGTTAAGCTAGAAGGTGCCGTGGTAGAATGTTTTGAACAGGGCGTGGATGACTATATCGAGATGCCTCTGAGGTTAGAAGAACTCAAAGCACGTATGGCCCGATTAGATCGATATACTATCAAAGCGTTGTCAAACTAAAAGTTGACTCTCAAGAATATGCTCAATTGGTCCTGATTAGTTTGATTTGCTGATAGTGCTATTGCATAGTTAGCACCTAAAGAATGATGCTTAAACAATCCTACTTGCCCACCTACACTGATAAACTGTCTGGAAAAATCAACATCGTTGTTAATCCGGTTTAAATCTTCACTCGCTAAGGTGCCATAGGCAACTTCTATAAAATTGTTCCGCACATTAGCATATCGTCGCAGTTTTACCTGATAACTTAGATCTGAGTTGGTATTGCCTCGTACATAGCTGACACCTCCGCCGATTAGCAACTCATCGTTATCATAATTGATGCTTGGATTAATAACCACAATTTGATCAGTTCTAAAATCCATATAGCTTAGAAATAGTGCTGCATTGAAGTTATTCTGTAAATACTGATAAAACCCTCCATTGATCCTAATTTTCGGATATAGCAGGGTATTACTATAGCCTAAGTGAGCGTAGATATATCTGGTCTTATCGAGTGTCTTATACCAGTCTGCTGATAGCTGATAGCCTTGAGTCTCATTCCGCTGGGCTACTGACAATCTACCTATCAGTGTACCCGTCTCACTGTATTTCTTAGCATAGGCTACAGAGTAATAACTCAAGGCTCCTATACCATAGTAATCAGCAATGATACTATTAGTATTCAATTGGGTTTCTAACTCTTTAGTTAGTAAAAGAGCTTTTTCATTCTGAGGCTCAATAGTTAAAATATCAGATAGCACTTTTCTGGTCATAACAATATCCGATTGCTGTTGGCTACTATACGCCAATCGGTACATCAGTCGAGTATCCTCTGAAAAAATCTCTAAAGCTTCTTGGATTAATTCTTGACTTTCTTCGAATCTTCCATCTACTTCGAGCACATCGATCCTCGATAGATGATAATCCATGTTGGTATTGTGATCAACTACCAGTTCATCTAATATTGCTTCAGCAACATCATGATGTTTAGTCCAGAAGTTGAATCGTGCATAGAGCACGGAATCGGCTTCGAGTGCGTCATCAGAATTGATTAATACTTCAAGTTGATCGATGGCAAGCTCGATATTATCTTGTTCATAGGCAGTCTGATGTACAATGGGCAATAAGGAATCTCTCAGCGAGCTTTGTTGCCCCCATAGTTCTCCTGCCATCAA
>CAZDHV010000010.1:0-1414 GCA_964505335.1 uncultured Saprospiraceae bacterium
CCTAAGAAAAATGCTAATACCGCTGCAACATTCTTATTTTTCATTGTATTGAGTCGTCTATCTATTCAAAGTACTAAATCCTAAAAGATTTTGCAGGTTAATACGGCGATGTCATCTGGAAACTCTTCAGAACCCTTGTAATCTTCGATAGCCATCAAAAGTTCATCGTTAAACGTCTCGGCATCTAAGGTTCCATTTGCTCGTACAAAGCTCTCGATCCCTTTATCCTCAAAGAGCTCACCTTTTTCATTTCTTAAATCTGCCAAGCCATCTGTAAAACTCATGATGAGTGATTCTCCATCCAGTTCAATCGTTTCTTCTACTATCGATGGCAGGTTGTCAAATATTCCAATCACCGTGCAACCCTCTGTAAGTCTTCTGATCTTTCCATTCATATATAGCACCGGTGGATAATGTCCCGCATTGATATATTTCAAGGTCTTTGAGTTCATGTCGATCTCTCCAATAAAAAAGGTGATAAACTTATCGCTCTTAGTTACTCGTAGAACCGTCTGATTCAAAGCGAAGATGAAAGTCTCCAGATCCCGATATTGATAGATCAAGCTTTGGATCATCGCCTGAAAGTTGGCCATCAATAATGCGGCAGCTACTCCCTTGCCAGAAATGTCTGCAATACAGAAGATAAACCGACCATTCTTGAAATCAATGAAGTCAAGGTAGTCTCCACCTATATTAAAGTGAGGTTGATAGATCGAGGACAACTCATACTTGTCGTTCTTAGGCAGATTATCTGGGATGAGCATCTGCTGCACATTTTGAGCAAGCTCAATTTCTTTTTGTAAGCGTTCTTGTTCGATTTGTTGCCTGAACAGCTTTTTGTTTTCAATAGCAACGGCTATAATATTAGTGATCGTAGTAATGAACTGTATCTTATTATATAGATCATCTTTTGACTTGATTCCGCCTATAAGTGAATAGGCAATCGGTTTCTCCTTGTGGAACACGGGTATTACGATATCAAAGTCCCACAGACAGTCATGGTCTTCGGGCTTGATCGTATGAAGTCTATTGAACTTCAGAATGTTCTCAACGATTTTCTCGTTATTAATCTTCTTGTTTTCAAGATTGATCTGAGACACACAACTCCAAGAAGTGCGGTCGTCGTCGTCCGGAATAAATAGGCCCATCTTGCTGATCCCCATCTCCCAACTTAAAAACGAACGATACATATTAAATAAACCATCAGCAGAGACATTATCGTTAATGGCTTGTGTGATCGTCAACAAGCTTTTGATCTGGAGCTCCTTTAGGCTAAGCTCCTTTTCCAATTTTTCTAATACAGCTATCTCTCTACTCATCTCGTGTTGCTCTTATAATCAAAGACATCTCGTAGCGCTGTCCCCAATAAATTAAAGTTGAGCACCAAAAACATGATCATAATGATTGGGCACAT
>CAZDHV010000010.1:1514-24790 GCA_964505335.1 uncultured Saprospiraceae bacterium
CCAAATTTGTCACTACCGAGTATAAATCTCAACCTCTCTGTCTTAAATTTTCCTTCTCGAGAGATCTGACTCTGCTCATAAAGGATTTCGGTATCTCCATCTTGATAGCTAATCTCGTGATAAGGATAGTATATACTATTATCCCTCCTACCTACTATGATGGCACTCAATATTCCTTGATCGTTCTTTTGGGTACCCTCAGCTTGGTAGCAGATTTTATGAGCAGAACCTGGCGCTTTTAATGCGAGCTGTAATATCTGCCGATTGGCGTTATGGCTCTTGTCAGGTATAATGACGTAGGCCAACATGGCCAAAAGAGAGGTGACCATCAGCATTGCTAATGTTACTGATGCAATTCTATTAGAGCGGATCTTTGTGTACCAAGATACTGATGTCATAATGAATAGCCAAGGTCATAAATCTTACTCATATTATTTATCTATTCCGATAGCTTTGGGTTCTCAAGATGTCTATCGCGATCACGACTGGTCTTTTTATCCAAATTCTTAGTCATAATGTCATTAAGGTCAAGGTCCATCTGATTAGCTAGGCATGTGATCACAAACAATATATCGCCTAATTCCTCCGCAATATTCGCTTTAGCATTTTGCTGGTCTTCTTTTCTCTTAAAAGATTGTTCTCCATAAACTCGTGCTATCAACCGAGATAACTCTCCTACTTCCTCCATTAATACTATCGTATTCGTGGTCTCAGCAAAATAACGCACTCCATATGTCTTAATCCATTGATCTACTGTTTCTTGCAGTTCTGTTAATGTCATTATTCCCGATTTTTTGAATCAATGATTATTGTAACTGGCCCATCATTAGTTAGGGAGACCTTCATATCCGCTGCAAATATTCCTTCTTCAACTATTTCCAGTTCTGTTCTCAACGTCGCAAGGAAATCTTGATAGAGCTGATTGGCAAGCTCTGGCTTAGCAGCATTGATATAGGAGGGGCGGTTACCCTTTTTAGTTGAGGCAAACAGTGTAAACTGAGAAATGACTAGTGCTGCTCCCCCAATGTCTAAAACACTCAGATTCATCTTATCGTCATCATCTGAGAAGATTCGCATGTTTACTATTTTCTTCACCAGCCATTGGATGTCTTCTTGACTGTCATGTTGGCCTACACCCAGCAATATCATCAAGCCATCTTTGATGGCGCCGACAATTTTTTTATCGACGGTTACCCTTGCCTCATTCACTCTCTGTATCACTGCTCTCATAGCCTTAAATACTACTGATTTTATGTATTACTAACATATAGAAAAATATAGATGTGTTTGACGCTCGTAATCAGTTTCATAGCATTTTACTTTTTCCACTTTTAATAACAAGTTTTACTTGACCCTGCTACTCACTATGTTATGATAGACTCAGACATCCCCTCTTATTCACACTCTCGAAAGTTATTCACTTAAGATTCTATCTAAGTCTAATTATTAGTATTCCACAATTAGTCTGTTAGTCAAAACTCACATTTTGAATTATCGGTATTTAACTATTTGATTATCAAATACTTCGTCTTTAATCATGTTGTTAATAAGCTAGTGTATAGCTGTCTATAAAATAGATCCCTATTCAGTTATCCACATATAAACGGCACTAATAATGATGATTTTTATTTTAAATAATTAATAATAAATACAAACAATGTGGACAATCTTGTGATGTGACATGAAGTGGGTTTTGATGCTACATTTGAGGCATGATCAGGAAAGACACTGCGGTTTCAATTTGGCTGATTATAGGATTAGTCATGGTATACTTTCAAATCATTATTGGAGGTGTGACCAGGTTGACGGGTTCAGGATTGTCGATAACTAAATGGGAAATTGTAACAGGAACTTTTCCACCGTTGAGTGAGGACGCTTGGATTGTGGAATTTGATGAATACAAGAAGACACCTCAATATGAAAAGATCAATGAGGGAATGGAATTGGGTGATCATGTATTTCAGGGAGGTACTTTTAAGTTTATCTATTTCTGGGAGTATTTCCATCGATTATGGGCACGTAGTATGGGATTCGTGTTCTTATTACCATGCTTGTTTTTTCTCTACAAGAAGAAACTGACAAAGGAGCTGAGTTTTGATCTTATGAAAGTTGTGGGTTTAGCTGGTCTTGCTGCAGTGTTCGGTTGGATTATGGTAGCCAGTGGTCTTGTTAATCGTCCATGGGTCAATGCATATAAGTTGTCTATTCATTTGTCTATTGGCATCAGTGTATTTATGATGTTATGGTGGGCGTTTTTGTCATTTCGTAATGGAGGAAGGATTGATAAGACAAGTAATAGAATAACCCGTGCAACAGCTTATTTCATTCTGTTAGTGTGTTTGCAGATATTTTTTGGCGGGATTATGAGTGGTATGAAGGCGTCATTGATTTATCCTACTTGGCCAGATATCGGTGGCCAAATGGTACCAAATGAAATCATTAAAGGAGCTAATTGGTCTATCGATAGCTTCATTAATTATGATACTGGGTCATTTACCTTTGCATTGATGCATTTTATTCACCGGGGACTTGCCTATCTAATTGTTTTAGGCTTTGCACTTTATTGGTGGCGATACAGAAAACATTTAGGCAAATCTACGTTAAGTAGTTTCTGGTTATTTGGTGGATTAATATTGGTTCAGATATGCTTAGGCATTATCACGTTGTTAGAGAGTATTGGGCATATTCCTGTATTATGGGGAGTATTGCACCAGGGCGTAGCGGTACTAGTATTGGGTGCATTGTTTTACCACTATTATCTCTTGAGATATAAGCCATATTGATCTATCTGTAGTTATCAATGTTGAGTAGGTATTATGAAGTGACATTAGATCACATACTTTACTATTTTTGGGCCTCATTTAATAATATGCCATGCAGCCATCTATTGTAGAAGAAAACGGCTTTAGCTATGTTGAGACAGGTGGTGATGGAGATTGCTTATTGCTACTGCACGGCCTGTTTGGTGCGTTAAGTAATTTTGAGAAATTAATCGATGCCTTTGGCGCTACACACAATGTTGTTGTGCCACTATTACCCATCTATTCTCTATCTCGTGAAGAGGCGGGATTAGCGGGACTACTTAGATATGTGAGGGAGTTTGTTGATCATAAGGGCTATAGTAATATACACGTAGTAGGTAATTCTTTGGGAGGCCATGTTGGACAGCTCTTCGTGTTAGAGCGACCAGATCTGATATCAAGTATTACATTAACTGGTAGTAGTGGTTTGTTTGAGAGCGGGATGGGAGATGGATATCCACGCCGTGGTGATTATGAGTATATCAAAAGAAAAACTGCTGAGACCTTTTACGATCCTGAAGTAGCGAGTAAAGATCTTGTTGATGAAGTATTTGAGACAGTCAATGATCGTAACAAAGCGATGAGTATATTACTAACCGCACGATCTGCATTGCAGCATAATTTGGAAGATCGCATCCCTACTATTACATGTCCGAGTTTATTGATTTGGGGGAAACAGGATACGATTACACCTCCGTTCGTTGCCGAGAAGTTTCATGAGTTATTGCCTAATAGTACATTAGTCTTACTAGATAAATGTGGACATGCTGCTATGATGGAACGACCAGATGAATTTAACGTTGCTCTAAGTAAATTTTTAAAAGCTATATAAAAATCAGACAACACATAAGTATTTGTGTTGAGCTGAATGTTGAGCGATGTCAAGGAGATTGCTCTGAGTGGTTATGGCCATTAGGATTTATGAATGTTTGGCTTGTATAGCAGCATCTAATTTTATCAATACGCTGATTTGTTTGTGATGATGAATGGTGTGATAGTTTGTAAAATAGAGCATCTCTCGTATGGACATCTTTCCTAATGCCGGATGAGGAAGCGCATATTTAGAAAGATCACTTTGATTCCACTTGTCTATTTGTTCAATTAAGAGATTAAGTTCCTTGGTGAAAGAGGATAGTAAATAATCCTTACCCTTATGATGAGCTTCTTTATAGATATATTTCGTAGAGGCTGTTAATCCTTGATTAAGGCCTGTAGTGTATGTCTCTATAAGTAGTTCTTCGTTCCATTCAGGTCGTTCCAATTTACCAAAAGCCATTTTTAGCATTGCCTTGGGTGTGGTTAGTGCCTTTGTGAGAGGTTTCGTACTGAGGATTAGATGGCCAATAATTTCGGCTATTGACCATTTTCCATTGGCTGGTATGTTGTTGAATAGTTCATTACTTATTGGATTGGTAGTGTGCACAACGTCACTAAATGTTCTGCGGAGCATAAATTTTAGAGCAGCGTGTTGAGTCATTTTGTATATTTAGTTATTATGTATTAGTAGGTTACTTATAATTACTAATGTATTTCATTTTGATATGCAGAACAAGAAGTAACACGAATGTAAGCCAGTATCATGGAGCGAACTATTGCTGAAAATCAACAGGTTATACTAAAAGAAAAAATCAAAAATTTTTTTACGAATGTAATTCTTGAATCCAAAGAGGGGCCTTGCCCAATAAAGGATATGCTTGCACCAAGTCTTGATAAGTGGAGTTTGTTTGTCGTATTTAATCTTGGTTACAATGGGGTGATGCGATTTAGCGAACTAAAGAAACGAGTTCGTGGCATATCATCAAGGATGTTGTCGATCACCTTGAAGCGACTAGAAACAACTGGTATCGTAAAAAGAACGGTTTATGCTGAAGTGCCTCCCCGAGTAGAGTATCAATTGACACCAATAGGTGAAGGGTTTTCGGAGCGACTGATTGAAATGAGCATGTGGTATGTAGGACAGATTAGAGAGCAAGCAAACCACTGAGTTGACTCCTAGGTGATGGTTAGCGAATGACAGAATAAAAAAAGGCGATCGTAATACGATCGCCTTTTTTTCATTGTTGAAAGCTCTTATGGTTTAACTTCTTTTTGCATCTCTGCAGCTCGACGTGCTCGCTGCATTGGGTTTTCTCTCGTTGCTCTCGGCTTCTTATTCTTGAATGCCTCGAATCGTGATGGACTCCTCTGCGGAGGATATGCATTGTCATCAGTGTTCACGTCAGCAATCTCGAGGTAAGGATCTAACACGATGCTTTCCACCTCTTTTTCAGTAGGAAACACTTTAGTTATTTTCTCTGCATTAAAACGCCATACTTCTACTGGGATGCGCATATCTTCCGATGTTCCATCAACATAGTTGAACTGCAATATCACAGGCATCACAAGACCACCATTGTTTTCTATTGTGAGCTCGTAATAGTTCATGCCGCTTTCGAGCAATTCTCTTTCTGATTGGTTAAGGCTGTTGTAGAATTGATCGTATTCTGCTTCATCAATAGCATCAGGAACTAGCTCGTCATAGGTAGAATAAAAGTCTATTATGCTTGGATCCTGTTCAGAATATGTTTCTGTGATTTCATTCTCTCTCATACGGCTTATGTTCTGAGGACCATTATCACGCATCTCACGAGCTTTGTTCTTTTCTTCAACAGGATTACCACTGTCGAGATTATAGTGCTTCACAGATGTGAGTGCTTGATCTACATGATCATTAGTATAGAACCATCCTCTCCAGAACCAATCGAGATCTACACCTGAAGCATCTTCTATGGTACGGAAGAAATCAGCCGGATAAGGATTCTTGAACTTCCATCGATTAGAATATTCTCTAAAGGCATGATCAAAAAGCTCTCTGCCCACAACGCTCTCACGGAGGATATTTAGTGCGGTAGCCGGTTTGCCGTATGCGTTATTACCAAATTGCCAGATACTTTCCGAATTCGTCATGATAGGAGATATTTTGGATTTGTCTCCGCCCATGTAGTTTGTGATCATGTTGGCAGGGCCTCGTCTATGTGGATAGTTACGTTCCCAGTGCTGTTGGGTGAGGTACTGTACATATGTATTCAATCCTTCATCCATCCAAGTCCATTGGCGCTCATCAGAATTGACAATCATAGGAAACCAGTTGTGGCCCACCTCATGAATGATTACCCCGATGTGGCCATACTTCATGCGCTTAGTATAGGTATCATCAGATTCGCAACGACCATAGTTGAAGCAGATCATCGGATACTCCATACCCATGCTGCCATCAATAGAATAGGCTACTGGATATGGATAATCAAATGTGTAATGCGAATACCATTTTACGGTATGCGCAACAGCCTTGGTACTAAACTTTTTCCAGAGACAATCTCCTTCAGGTACCCACATGGATGAGGCCATCACGGTACGACCATCACTCATCTTCACTCCCATGGCGTCCCAAATAAATCTTCTTGACGTAGCAAAAGCAAAATCTCTGATGTTAGAAGCTTTGAATTTCCAAGTCTGATAGTTATCTGTTCCTTCTTCTGCATTTGCTTGAGCTTCGTCAATGTTCTGAATCATCACTGGTTGCTCATATTCATTCATAGCCTGGTCAATCCTCTTTCTATGTTCAGCAGATAAGACCTTGTTTGGGTTCTGCAGTTCTCCTGTCGCTGCTACGAGGTGATCTTGAGGTACGGAGATCTCAACTTCATAGTCACCAAACTCGAGTGCAAACTCTCCTCTACCTAGGAACTGCTTGTTTTGCCATCCCAATACATCGTTGTACTTCGCTAAACGAGGGAAGAATTGAGCGATGCAATACACTCTATGTCCATCCGCAAACTGCTCATATCCTGAGCGCCCACCGATTTCTCTGGTGTTGTTGATGTTATACCACCACTTAATCTTTAGAGTGGTTTGACCTCCCTTAGCTCTGACGGCAGAAGTAAGATCCACCCGCATCATCGTTTTATTGATGACATAGTTTAGTGCACGACCGTTGCCATCGGTTACTGCTTCTATATTAAACCCTCCTTCAAATGTTGGATTGAGTCTGCGCAGTGTACGTGTAGAGGTCGACTCAGGATTAATTGACTCTGTTCCTATGATGTGGCTGTCACTATCCTGTGCACGCACATTTTGATCGAGTTGAATCCAAAGGTATGGCAAGTCGTCCGGCGAGTTGTTGGTATAGTATATGGTCTCTTCTCCATACAATCTCTTCTCATCATCCTGGAGAGTCAGAGACATCTGATAGTCGACATCTTGTTGCCAGTACTCATGACCAGGGGCTCCTGATGCTGTTCTATAATTGTTAGGTGATGCTAGATCATTACCTAATTGCCTGAAGACATTGTTATTGATATTGTCTTGGGCAGATAAACTAATTGCAATGAATGGTAATAGTAGATAAACTAATTTCTTCATAGTCTCCTCATATGTTTTTAGTGAAGGCATGAAGATAATAATATTGATGCTTAAATGATAGGTAGTGATAACGACAAGGAGGCAAATAAAAAAGTTCCACGTGGAACAGAATCAATATTTAGAATCATTGTTCTACGTGGAACATCTATAAGCAGATTATGTGTTGGATGGAGCGACACCCAAATAGCCATATGATAAAACCTATAACAATAAAATGAGCCCTTGAAGATCCTGACCACTCTCTAGCCCCATCTTCTTTCTCAATCGATACCGTGCCTTCTTAATACCTTCATCTGAGACCCCGAAGGATACTAGCGATCTGTTTGGATGATAATTCATTTTAAGCAAAGAGACTAACCTCATCTCTCCCGATGTAAATGAACCATACTTAGTGATAAGTCGATCAACAAAATCCTGATGCACACCGGAGAACTCTTTAGAAAACTGACGCCACTCGTATTTCTGACCATTCTGTTTCTGTGGCTAGCTGTACTCCCATTTGTATTCAAGAGTTCCAATAGAAGTCTGAGCGGCAGTAATGATAGGAGTGTTTATAACACACCCCTCTGCCACGATAGGATGTCATGAGTGATAGAACCGGGTTCATAGATATCAGGGAAATGCAACTGTCATCTTAAAGTCCCCACGGTCAAGATCAGATTCACCCTCAACGATGATAAAGTAATCGCCAGCAGGGAGTGTCGGCCAGGAGAAAACTGCATTGCCGTTAGTTGCCTTGACTTCGGTTCTCCAGCAGATTCTAACCCTCCTCCATTGGCTCTATGATCCTCCATGATATAAACTCTAGTATCAGTCTCTGGAAAATCAAGAGACACTATGGCATAAGAAGTTTGCGCCTTAGAGAAAGAATAAGTTACATCAGGACTCGATGTAAAAACAGGATCGTCGCCGAATCTTCCATTGTATAGAGGCAAGCAGAAGTCCCTACTGGATGAAAACAGAACCAAAGGAGGGTAAACAAAAAAAGATAGGCCCGAATATCAGGCCTATCTTTTCTAATCGTTTGAATTTAGCTCTAGCTGTTTAATATTGGATCAATAACGAAGGTGCTTTAGAGCTAGCTATAACTGTTCTATAAAACCAAATCCCACCAAGCCTGAGCAAAGTCTTTATCTAATTGGGTCTTCTTAGATGTAAGAGACGCTAATAGCTCTGATTGGCGTGGAGATAAATACTGGTTGGGGTTTTGCTTGCTACCGATTGCACTATTGATTTTTGTTTGCTGTATATCTGTTAGAGGGATATACTGGTAATCAGTATGTCTCAAGTAATATTTGTCTTGACTGTCTTTTCTGTATTTCCCTTCTTTCTTGGTAGGAATAGCCGTATTCACTACTTGATCTGTAAAGATTGCATCGGCGCAACTTACTTTGGAGGCCTGATTGCCGATCTTAGCTAAGTCGGTTTTAGTCTCATCGTATTCGACTTTTACTACTTCTCGACCATGCATAAAACCAGCTTCAGTACTCAATACGCCATCTATTTTAGCGATTTCTCTCTCGCCAGTCCAGAAGCAATACATGCTTAAGAAACCTTCTTCACCTGTGGTTTCTAGACCGATCCATTCTTGACTTAACAGTTGCAGATAATTAGGAACAGTTTTGTTCTCTTTTTGTAACACGTCCATCATCGTGTTTACAATCTTAGTTCTGGATCTGAAATTGGCAACTCTTTTTGCCAGATCATTTCCGTCTTTGTCTATAATACGGACCACAGGGTTATTCCAAGATGGCTCACCAAATTGTACTAACACAGCACGATCCTTACCAGATTTATTATTGAATATGGCTAAAGGCACGAATTCTGTTTCTATAGCTTCAACCATGAGCGGATGACTCAAGATGTCTTGACCATACTTTGTACAGTTTGCACAACCAGGCACCTCTTGAAATAATAGAAAGATTGGCTTACCAGTAGCTTTACTTTGTGCGATAGCTTGATCGTAGTCACGGATCCATTCGACCTTACCCAGTTCTATAGGGTTGTCAGAACGCTGTGCTGCCAAGGTGGAAACCGCAAAAAGAAAAATCATTAATGTCTTCATATCATCCTTGTTTAATTATTATATAACTAACACACCAAACTGGTTGTCTGGCGGTTTATCATTTTAACAAAATTAATTAGATGTCTATTATTCCTGTTAGGCGAAAGAGCCGTCTGGGTCGCTCGTATGACATCTTCTATCAAGATTTGTGCTTCCCTTCTTAAGGGGGACTAGAACCCCGTGAGCTGGAGGATCTATAGGTAATCATATAGATGGTTTCATATACGCTTTTGAGATAAAACCTATGAATACCTATATTTTTTAGCCTGTTTCCCCTTTCCACCTTTGTCTTATAACAGATAATAAGACACAATGAAACATGCTACAGCCATTCTAAGCAGTTTACTACTAGTAATCCTAGCAGGAGTCTACGTAAACCAATTGGACAATACCGACGAGTCCGAATCTCGATTGAGACAGAAGATCATTGGAAAGGCGGAGTTTGAACTTGCAAAAGTTATAGACCCAAAGACAAAAGAGGTACCAGCAGAAAGATTGACGGAAGCGTTTGAAATTGCTCAAGAGCGGTTAAAACAAAAAACCCCTATTGCAGGAATAACGTGGGACGAACGAGGCCCGAATAATGTATCTGGGCGCACGAAATCACTACTTATAGACAGTCGTGATCCCTCTGGTAATACTATTTGGACAGGTGGAGTATCCGGCGGTCTCTGGACAAGTACCAATGGAGGCCAGTCTTGGACCATAATCAGTGATCAGTTTAATAATATGTCTGTCACAGCCATAGCACAAGATCCAAATGATGCAGACATCATATATTTTGGGACAGGAGAGGGACATTCTTTCACCAGCTTTTTAAAAGGCAACGGGATCTATAGATCTACAGATGGAGGGATTACTTTCGCTCCAATTCCATTTACAGTCAATAACCCGGACTTTGAGTTTATCAATAATCTCGCTATCCATAGTTATAATGGCACCACTCATCTTTATGCTGCGACGTCGAGCAGTGATACGAGCCGAGGAGGACTATTATTCACCCAAAACGGTGGCACCTCTTGGTTTATATTTAAAGGGAACAATTCTGGCACGAATGACTTTGCATGTGATGTAGAAATCACTGCTCCTGACCCAACCAATAATAACAACTCGGCCATCGTAGCGGGATTTGGGGGTTTTGGCAATGAACTTGCGGTTAGAAATGGAGGCACTACCGAATCAGATGGAACCTATATTAGTTTCGATGGGGGCTTTACTTGGTTCTTTGACTATACATCTACAAACAATGAAGGAAGAATGGATATCGCTACCTCACCTACGGACCCCAACATAAGATATCTTTTTTATGAGTCTATAAGTAGTAACTTATTACCCACCATTCACGGAACAGCATTTATTGGTGGAGCCTTAAGTTATTTGCCTATTTCATTACCTCCCCAAGGATGGCTAGACTTCGACTGTAATGCTCCTGCTCAGGATATCACCAGAGGACAAGACTTCTATGATCTAGCTATTGCTGTTTCTCCTGCAAACCCATTTAGATTAATAATTGGTGGAGTTGACCTATGGGGATATGAGCGTGATCCTGTCACCTTTGCTAATAACTGGGTACAACTGACCAATTGGTTTGGTAATTGCGGATTACCATTTGTTCATGCAGATCAACATTTTATACGGTTCGAGAATAACAATGAACTTTATGTCTGCAACGATGGTGGCGTTTGGAAATCTAATAATGCCAATAGCTCCTTTCCAACGTTTAATTTCAGGGGTAATTCCTTAAACATTACTCAATTCTATGCTTGTGACATACATCCTGGCAATAATACCAACCAATATATAACGGGATCTCAAGATAATGGCTCGCCGTTTTTCACCTCTGCTGGTATTAATTCAACCATCGATGTCTCTTCAGGCGATGGCGGTTTTTGTCATATTGATCAGAATAACCCACTGATTCAGATTACATCCAATACATTTCAGAATTATAATGTAACTACAAATGGTTGGGCATCAGGGGTACCGGCACTGCGGGCTAATACTACAGGGGGTAGGTTTATAAACCCTACAGACTATGATGACAATAGTAAGAAGCTATATTGTTCTAATGGTGCCGGCAATTATACTAGATGGGAAGATCCATCCACTCTTGGTTCAACATTGACAACAGTGACTGTTAACCAGTTTCCCAACATTAGCGATGGCGCCGCATGGCATGTTAGGGTCTCCCCTAATGTTGCCAATCGAGTTTACTTTGGTTTTGGGAATGGAACGGTATATCGTGTAAACAACGCACACACTGGAACGTCACGAAGTGCACAAGCCGTTTTTGATTTGAACTTAGGAGCCGGTCACATGATCTCATGCATAGAAATCGAAGAGGGAAATGAGAATCATATGCTGGTCACCTTATCTAACTTTGGCGTTACAAGTATCTATGAGACATTCAATGGAAACACAAATAATCCTACCTGGAGATCGGTCGAAGGCAACCTGCCAGATATGCCTGTAAGATGGGCATTGTTCAATCCAAACAATACGGATCAAGCATTTATAGCTACTGATTTAGGCATATGGAGCACTACTAATCTAAGAGTCAATGCGGACTGGGATCCAACCAATGTGGGTTTATCAAACACCCGTATTGATATGATCAAATACCGCCCATCTGATCAACAGATGGTCGTTGCCACTCATGGCAGAGGATTATTTACGTCTGATGATCTGGGTAGTTCAGGTAACTGTCCCAATAATCAAGTCTTTTCTAATGAGTCATTGAGCGGAACCCATGAAGCAAGTAATACAATTCAACTAACCGATATCAACCTTAATGGCAATACGACCCTTAATGCTCCTGAAGTTATTCTCAATCCTACATTTACTGTTAATAGCGGGACAACATTGAATATTACTTCAGATGGATGTGATTAGAGTTATCGTTTTTATGTGGTCGTAGGACTAAGGGGCAAATAAGATAAGCTTGGCGCCTTAGCGCTTTTTGCGAGATAGCAGACCCTAGAGTTTTCATATCACCGATTATTTATCTTAATTATATAGCCGTTAACAATGATCTGTTAGCGGCTATATAATTTGTGAATGAAAATGAAAGAATAAATATGTCCATCATCTCTCAAATAATTAAGAATCGAAGAAGTCGCTTTCCTGACATGTATCAGGATCGCCCTATTGATAAGGAGACCATGCTTAACATCCTTACGGCGGCTAACTATGCTCCCACTCACCGAAAGACTGAACCTTGGCGATTTAAGGTGGTCCAGGGTGCTGCTAAGGAAAAGCTGGCTCGGTTCTTAGTGGAAAAATATACACAGCTAGAAGAAAGCCCGAGCGAGTTCAAAGCCAAGAAGATCTTGCGCAAGGCTGAGAAATCAGCAGGTATCATACTAATCTGTATGCAGAGAGACCCAAAGGAAAGCGTTCCTGAGTGGGAGGAAATAGCTGCCACTGCCATGGCCGTCCAAAACATGTGGTTGGTGTGTACCGAACTGGGCATAGGTTCTTACTGGAGCACTCCGCATTATATCTCAGCTATGTCAGAATTTACTGACTTAGCAGAAGGAGAAAAGTGTCTGGGTCTTTTTTATATGGGATATAGCGATGTTGAGTTACCGGCTTATGACAGAAGTCCAATAGGCGAGAAGGTAGAGTGGATTACAGAATGAGCAAAACACCGAATGCAAGTAAAACGGCTATAGATTGGTTCCAATCCAAAAGTTGGACAGTATTCCCATTCCAGCAGAAGGCATGGGAACATTACCTTTCTGGTTACTCAGGTCTCATCAATGCCCCGACAGGTTTTGGAAAGACCTATTCTCTCCTGGTGCCGATCATCCTAGAAGGCTTACAAGATCCAGCGCCCCATAAATCAGGAATACGTGCGATTTGGATAGCCCCTATCCGAGCCCTCACTAATGAAATCAGGATCACTTGTCAACGAGCTCTAGAAGGCCTCGGCCTCGACTGGCGAGTAGAGATCAGATCTGGCGACACCTCTACCACTCAGCGGAAGAAGCAACTGGAGAACCCACCTGAGATCATGATTACAACACCTGAGAGCATCCATGTCATGATGGCTACTAAAGGTTATGAGAAGCTCTTCAGGCAGATGAAAGCTATTGTGGTAGATGAGTGGCATGAACTCATGGGGTCTAAGCGTGGTGTACAAGTACAGCTTGGCATATCTCGCATCCGAGGGCTCAGCCCAGAATTGAAAGTGTGGGGGATATCTGCTACCATCCAAAACATAGATGAGGCACTAGATATACTCATAGGACCTAACAAGAGCAATCTCCCTCATATCATTATCAAGTCTGGGCTTACTAAAAAGATTGCTGTAGAATCAATTATTCCGGATGAGATCGAGCGATACCCCTGGGCCGGTCATCTGGGGATTCAGTTATTAGAGAAGGTGGTGCCCATTATCCAGAAGAGCACGTCAACCATCATCTTCACTAATACTCGCTCACAATGCGAGATCTGGTATCAGCGATTGTTAGATGTGCATTCAGACTTCGCCGGGGTGATGGCAATGCATCATGGGTCTATAGGGAGAGATATAAGGGAGTGGGTCGAAGAAGCCTTACACGAAGGGCGCCTCAAGGCAGTGGTAAGCACCAGCAGTTTGGATTTAGGGGTGGACTTCAGGCCCGTGGAGACCATTATACAGGTCGGAAGCCCGAAAGGGGTGTCTAGATTCGTTCAACGTGCAGGAAGGAGCGGACACCAGCCTCTGGCCGTCAGTAAAATCTATTTTGTGCCAACGCATACGCTAGAGTTGATTGAAGGTGCTGCACTCAGAACAGCGATTAGTCGCGGAATACAAGAACCACGGATTCCATTCATCAGATCATTTGATGTGCTGATCCAATATCTGATGACCTTAGCGGTCTCAGAGGGATTCTTACCATCGCTTATTTACAAAGAAATCAAGAATACCCATTGCTATGAATCCCTGAACGATGCGGAGTGGCACTGGATACTCCACTTTTTATTACATGGTGGCTCATCTCTCGGAGCCTACGATGAATATCAAAAGATAGAAGTCATCAATGGCTTATATAAAGTGACTAACAGACGTATTGCAAGAATGCATAGGCTGTCTATTGGTACAATAGTCAGTGCGGCATCGCTTAGTGTAGCATTTCAAAGAGGCAGGCGCATAGGCACTATTGAGGAGTGGTTTATTGCAAATATTAAACCCGGTGATGCCTTTTGGTTTGCTGGTCAAGCACTGGAGTTTATCCGAGTAAAAGACATGACCGTGCAGGTCAAACGATCAAAAAAGAAAAAGGCGAAGGTTCCTTCATGGGGTGGGGGGCGTATGCCGCTCTCGTCGATGTTATCCGAGATGATCCAAAATAAGATACACGGCTATGCAGAAGGCCAGGTTGATGAGATGGAAACGGAACTGCTTAGCCCACTATTTGATCTGCAAGCGACAAAATCAATCTTACCTCGAAAACATGAATTTCTAATCGAGTATATACAATCTAAGGATGGCTATCACTTGATGATGTATCCATTTGAGGGTCGAGCAGTCCACGAAGGGATGGCAGCACTATTAGCCAAGCGAATTGCTGATCAGTATAGTATAACCTTCAGCATAGCTATGAATGATTATGGATTTGAGTTGTTAACGGACCAGGAGATAGATTTATCTATAATAAGCAAGGACCTATTCAGCACTAAGCAACTTGTTGAAGACATCCAAGGAAGCCTTAATTCTGTCGAGATGGCACGACGGCGATTTAGGGATATCGCCAAAATCTCGGGCCTAATCTTCCAGGGTTATCCCGGTAAAGCCAAGAAGCAGCGTCATCTACAGTCCTCCTCGTCTCTGCTATTTGATGTATTCAAGACTTATGAGCCTGACAATCTTCTGTTTCAACAAACTTATGAGGAAGTCCTTACTTTTCAGCTAGAAGAAGCACGGTTACGAATGGCCCTTAATCGCATTCAAGATCAAGAGTTGGTTATTACTAAACCAGATGGCTATACTCCCTTATCCTTTCCAATAATAGTAGACCGCCTCAGCAGAGAGCGCCTGTCCTCTGAAAGCATGGCGGATCGTGTCAAGCGAATGATCACACAAGGCTAACTTTTTATTACAGCACTCTAGCCGCAAATGTGTCTCCTTGACTGATATCACCAGTCTCCAGTCCTCTACGCAGCCACCTCATACGTTGCTCCGATGTTCCATGGGTAAAATTCTCAGGAACAATATATCCCTGAGACTGCTTTTGGATATTGTCATCACCGATAGCCTCGGCAGCTCGCATAGCTTCTTCGATGTCGCCACGCTCGAGGATGTTGTTTGCTTGATGCGCATGATGTGCCCATACTCCTGAGAGGAAATCCGCTTGTAGCTCTAATCGTACAGAAAGGTCGTTTTGCTCCTGTTGGCTGATTCTACCACGCTGAGCATCGATCTGACGGGTTATACCCAGCAGGTTTTGCACGTGATGCGCTACTTCATGCGCTACGACATAGGCCATGGCAAAGTCACCACTTGCTCCAAATCGTTGGCTTAATTGGTTATAGAATGATAGGTCTATATATATCTTCTGATCTGCAGGACAGTAAAAAGGGCCAGTAGCGGACCGACCTACTCCACAAGCAGATTGAGTTGCATCGGTAAATAGGACCAGTTTGGCTTCTTGATAATTGCGCTGTAGTTGATTCCTAAATATATTGTGCCAGACGTCTTCAGTGTCTTTGAGTGTTACCTCCACTAATTCTGCAAGGGCTTCTTCTTGTGCGCTTCCTTGATAAGGTTGACCATTACTAGTTTCTGTGGGAACTGGCTGTGATGATCCTGCACTCTGAAGGAGTGTTCCCAGGATATCTGAAGCGTCTCCACCCATGACTAGCGTAAGAACTAATAAGAGAATGGTTCCAATGCCGATGCCTCCACCTATCTTTCTCATTCCACCGCCGCTCTGTCCTCGGCGATCTTCTACATTTTTACTTCGATCTCGTCCTTGATATCTCATGTTAGTTGTATTAGTCTAATTGTTTTGTCTTGATGTGTATAATGACCTCACCTATCTATAAAGTTATGAATCATTTAGCAAGTTCCAATAGAGCGCTAAATCTGCTTAATGAAAATAGATTAAAACGGAATTGACAATTACAAGATGAAGTTTGACAGCATTCTATGCACAACTAGTTTAGTCCCAGACTTCGGGAATCCGTGAAATTATCTTGCTCATGCCAGCACTTATAGGGTCACCGATGTAAATCCATTGCTACATATTGGAATCCAATAGGCCATGTATTCAATTTCAAGGCTTTTCTTATTTAGTAGTGATCAGAGCTAGTGCTAATTATCAGATGGAGCCATGAGATAGAGGATGTAGAGAAGTTTAAAACCACTAAAAATTTTAAGCGGATATAAAGTTATTAATATATTAAATTTTTATATACGTGAAACATCAGTGCACGATATCTGTTATATTTGTAATAGATTCATCTAATCAACAACCTGAGGTGATTGGATCTTAGAACCTTTTTTTTGAATCCATCATTCAAGAAAATTTGAGGGAGCCCATTGGGCTCTCTCTTTTTGTTTCGAGACTTTTGGTCATTTTCTATTCGTACTCTTTTATACTGCTTTTTCATTTTGAATGAGGCACGTTGAAAAATCTTCAAAGTCTGTTGCACTAATCATGTTTATGAAAAAGTAACGCTGAGGTTTGAATCCCCTTTTCATCAGAGCTTGCCGATTACCTTCAGTCTGTGAAGACTCTCTTCAGCTAAGTCTTGCCTGTTTGGAGACTTCTCTATAATCTATCGGGTTATGGGCATGCCTACCTGCCTTTGAACGCATAGATAAAAAACCGTGCAAAATCATAGCCCTGAGAATCAATCAGTCAAGTCCACTGTACAGCCTATAGTAGAATAATGAATTCTCAAGCAGAATAAATCAATTTGTACATATATACAACAATCTGATTATCAAGTACTTAAGGCCATTATTGGACATTATTATGAATCATTTCACTCGATCCACTCTCAGAGCGTAAAATCACCCTCTTGACCGCAACCAGGCCTTAAATGGATCAAAATCTGTAGTCATGTCGATTGCGGCCTTTTCTTTATCAGACAATACTGCAATACGTTCAGGAATATCGATTTTTCCAAGAATGGGTTCCATGACGGGTAAGAACTTAGCTGGATGCGCCGTTTCTAGGACCACTGTTTTTTGATTAGGGTGATTCTTGCCATAAGCTTGAGCGGCTAGATAGCCTACGGCCCCATGTGGATCTATGACATAATTGTGTTGGTCGTACACCTCTTTTACTGCGGCGCAAGTTTCTTCGTCTGTGTACCGATAGCCAATGATTGATTCTTTGACCGAGTCCCAGTTGTGATCGAAGAGGTTTTCGATTCGGCGGAAATTAGAGGGATTTCCTACATCCATAGCATTAGATACGGTTTGAACAGATTTTACTGGATCGTATGATCCGCTTTCCAGATATCGTGGAACAACATCATTGACATTAGTAGCTGCTATGAGCTTGTTAATAGGAAGTCCCATGCGCATAGCAAGAATTCCTGCGGTTAGGTTTCCGAAGTTTCCTGATGGTATGCAGAAGTTAACTGTTGCATCTCTGGTCATCACTTGCTTATAGCCCTCGAAGTAATAAAATGACTGAGGGATTAATCTTGAGATATTGATTGAGTTAGCAGAGCTCAACAAGTATTGCTTGTTGATTTCTTGATCCAAAAATGCTTTCTTCACCAAAGCCTGACAATCATCAAATGTTCCATCAACTTCAAGGGCAGTAATATTCTGGCCCAGTGTCGTCAGTTGCTTTTCTTGCAGTGGGCTGACTTTTCCTTTTGGATATAGGATAATGACCTCAACACCTTCAACCCCAAGAAACCCAGCTGCTACAGCACCACCCGTATCGCCACTTGTTGCTACAAGGATGGTGAGCTTTCGATCCTCATCTGCTACTAAGCGACCCATGATGTTCGCCATAAATCGAGCACCGAAATCCTTAAATGCCAATGAGGGCCCATGCCATAACTCCTGTATGGATAGCTGATCGTTGAGAGCAATAACTGGGGCTGGAAAGTTGATCGCCTCCGTTACTATATCTACTATTTCTGCACCAGAGAAGTCAGCTTCTAAAAACTGTTTACTAGCCTCATAAGCAATATCTTGAAAAGTCATCTTATCGATATGCTTGAAAAAGTTGTCGCTAAGCTGATCGACTTGCTCTGGCATGTAGAGCCCATTATCTGGTGGTAGACTTTTCAAGACAGCCGTCTTTAAGTCTACGAAGCGTTCTTTATTCTTAGTACTATAATATTTCATGATGGTCGTATAGGAAGAGTTAAGCTCTGATCTTGGAAGGCATTACATTTTATAAGCGCCTGTATTGTTTATAGGGGACATATATGCTGTAGAGTGGATGGACTTGCTTTCGAGATATTTAGTGATTTCATTCGCGGCACTCTCCGCGATCAGCGTATTCTGAGCGAAACCAAACATGCTAGGTCCAGCACCGCTAATGGTATAGTTCATTGCACCATGTTTTAAGGCAATATCCTGTAGGTCATAGAAGTGAGGGATTAACTGTGCCCTCTGTGGTTCGATGACATGATCTTTCAGGCTTCGCTTCATAAGCATTAGGTCAGATGTATAGAGACTCGTTACAAATGCCGCAATATTACCTGTCTGACTAATCATCTGACTTAGGTTTACCTGATCACTTAGGACCGCACGAGCATCTTTAGTTAAGATCTCTATTTCTGGATAGATGAGGAAGACTGTTAACCCACGAGGAGTTGGTAACTTAACGAAATCATATGTTGCATTATCCCTGATTAACACAATCCCGCCAAGTAGAGAGGGGATGACATTGTCTCCATGAATCGCGCCATCCGCGGCACTTTCTCCGAGCACAGCATATTTGGCTAACGCTCTTTTCTCGAGAGGCCTACCCAATAGCTCATTAACAGCTAATACTCCAGCTGCAGCGCTTGCAGCACTGGATCCCATACCGCTGCCAAAAGGCATTTTTTTATAGATCTCCAGCTCGATCCCTTCATGGGTAAGTCCGAGATCTTCTAACATTTTCAGCGCTCCATAGCTGGCAGTATTTTTTTCAGCCTCCATAGGAAGCTTCTTTTTAGTACCATTTATTTTGGTAATTCTTAATCCTGGGGTATCGCTCTGACGAGCGATGATTTCATCGCCAGGGCGATCAATTGCAAAACCAAGAATATCATAACCTACTGCTACATTTGCCACCGTGGCCGGTGCAAAAACACGCACCGCTTGTTGTCTCTTACCCATACATTGTCGTATCGCAAGGCGAAGGTAAGGATAAGAGCTGAAGTATAAAGATATAGTTGTCAGAGCTAAGCATATTGATCTCCCAATTGCTGCTTATATTTTGCAAAGAAGTCGTCGGTGTTGTCTTTCAACTTGTCATGGCCAAGCTCGTGCTTATAGATAGACATACTGGGATAGGCGAAGTGGATATTCATACTCTGTGCCAGACGCATAATGGCAAGAAGTATCTCCTGCTTAGCTTGCAATTCAGACGGCCAGTCCGCCACATCAAAAAAGCTATAAAACAACACATCCAATGATGATTCTGACATGCTATTAAAATAGATCTGAGTACGGTCATGAACGATGCACGGATGGAGTCGAGTAATTTCTCTAAGATGACTCACAAAAGCTTCTACTTTATCAGGAGGTGTATCATAGGTCAGCTGGATGCTGGTCTTAAATCGACGGAACTGTCGCAAGCCATAGTTATTAACGCTGGTATCGAGCAATCTAGCATTGGGAACAGACATCAGACTATTTTCAAATGATCGAACCCTAGTTGAGCGGAAGCCAACCTCTTCGACGGTACCTTCAACCTCACCAAACTTGATCCAATCACCTATCTGAAAGGGCTTATCCATAAAAATAGTAACTGACCCAAAGAGGTTTTTTATTGTGTCTTGTGCGGCTAGTGCTATGGCAACACCACCTATAGAGATCCCAGCTAACAGCGCCGTGACATCAACATTGAAGATGGTGAGTAGGTATATGATCCAGAATGACAGTAAGATGATCTGTATCGCACGCTTGATGACCGGTAGCAGTTGCTCATCCATTTTGCTCGACGTGGACTTCGTGAATCGGAAGAAATATTGATAGAGGATATCAATAAGCTTCATGATCAGCAATAGAATAAGTAAGGCTGAAACAATCTTAATAAACCCCATGATGAGCCATGAGATCTTTGGTCCAAACTGAAGACCAGGCAGAAAGATTCGTGAGATATAGATGGCCACTATCAGGCTGAGCAGTGTGGATATTTTATTAAACAACTTTAGGTTGTCTGTAAAAAACCCCAAATTGCTTGAACTGAGCACTTTAAGCAATCGCCGACTTAAGAGCCTCAATAGTGTAAATAGAAATGTAAATATCAGGATGAGACCTATGATTCCTACAATTTGCCAGAGCGATACACCTAACACTTGGCTGTGAGCATTCTTAGGCAAATGATTCATCAAAAGATGGATCCCAAATGGATAAGTCTGCTTGTGATAGGCCTCAATATCATCGAATACTTCAGGCGGATAGTACCACGAGTTGTCGATTTTGCGCAGATATATTTGTGGCAATTGATCAGGAAATAGGTAGTAGTTGCCGCTCATCCTCGTACTATCATAGAACTCTGAATCCCTACTTATATCGTCAATAAATACATATAGACCCTTACCATCCAAAACTTGCTTTAGCTGTTCTGCATACTTAACCATCTCAATGGTATCGGCGCTATAAAAGCTTTGAGCAGCTTGATTAGGGTGATAGCTATCAGGTTGTAGAGATGCAAGGTGATTATAAACACAATCATAAGGGGAGGCAGACTGCCCTAACAAGATTTCTTGACTGACGAGACAAGTCAGAAATAGAAAGAAATATTTAATAGGCATAGTGGCTGATGTATAAAAAAACCCAGACCTAAAATAGGTCCGGGTCCTCTCATCTAATTCTGAGATTGGTTTAGTTATCCTAATCTGGATGCCACGGCATCCCAGTTGATTACATTGAAAAAGTTGCTGACATAGTCACCACGCTTATTCTGATAATTCAGATAGTATGCATGCTCCCATACGTCTATTCCAAGTAATGGCGTTCCCGACTGTTCCACGATATTTCCCATTAATGGATTATCCTGATTGGGCGTAGAAGTTACGAACAATTTGTTATCAGCTCCCTTGCACAGCCATGCCCATCCTGAGCCAAACCTCGTGCCTGCAGCCTTGGAAAACTCGCTCTTGAACGTATCAAAATTGCCAAATGCACTGTTGATCGCATCTGAAAGATCTCCGGAAGGAGTTCCTCCTCCTTTTGGCGACATGATACTCCAAAACAACGAGTGATTATAATGTCCACCTCCGTTGTTACGAAGACCTGTGTCATCGCCAGAAATTCCTGCCATGATATCATCCAGTCCTTTTCCACTGAACATTGTTCCTTCTAAAGCCGCATTAAACTTGCGGACATATCCTGCATGGTGACGATCATGGTGTATCTCCATAGTCTGCGCATCAATATTAGGCTCCAGAGCATTGAACGCAAATCCCAGAGCAGGTACAGTAAAAGATCCTGATGGCTGCTCAGCCGGAGCTTCTGCAGATTTCTGTTCTTTTTTAGGGGTATCACACGATTGAATCAGTGGACTCACAGCTGTGCCAGCAAGTAATATTGAGCTCGCTTTAACAAAGGTTCTTTTTTTCATGTTGCTTAGTTATATCAATCTATATTGAAAGTAATAACAAAAATAATACTGCTGGTGTAATGCTAAAGTTTTTATTCAATGGCCTCCAAGAGGAGAATAATACTAATCGCATGTTGATCGGGACTATGCTGAGGATATAAACAATATGTGACGGACTAGTTCATATCTCCCATGAATAGCATTATTATAGCTTGGGATTCCCACGCCGTTGATACACATCTGTAGGCTTAAGACCAAGATTCCAATCAGCAGCCTTTCAAAAGGCAAATCTTTATATAATAGAAAAATCAGACAATGGATAAATTGAAATTTGCCGCAGTAATATTATCCTTCATCTTATCGTCAGAGTGTTTTGCACAATATAATTATGGCATAGAAGTGGAAAATCAGGATGCACGAATAGAAGGGAGTCTTGATTTATTTGATCCTAATAGAAGCAATAACGTGTATATTGGACGAGATGCAGGGGTCTCGCATTCTTTTGGCAACGGGACAATCATAATTGGCTCTAGTGCAGGATCGGATCTTATAGATGGATCGCGCAATGTTTTCCTTGGCTCGAATGCCGGGAGGAATGTTATAAATGCATTTGATAATGTTATAATAGGATCTGACGCTGGCTTTGGATTTGAGAATTCTGCTCTACAGACAAATATAAGGATAGGTGGAGGACAGATTACTCAACTAAATGTAAATAACAGCATTGCAATTGGTCATGGGGTTGGCAGTGGTCTTTTTGGTGTGGAGCAGTCCGATAGACTGACTATTGAGCCTGATCTTTCACTTACTGGACAAGCTCTATTATTTGGAGAATTTGATACTGATCGCCTCGGAATCAATTGGCAAGTAAAAACTAGCAGCGGTCAAGATAACCCTCTCCCTGCTACGCTTTCAATTAACGGGACGCTGCATATTTCCGAAACGGCAAAGTTAGAACCACTATCATCTGAACCATCTACATGTACTACTTCTAATGAATATGGATTAATGTATTATGATAATTCAAATGCACAACACACTTTAAGATTATGTACTAATTCAGGCTGGATAGACTTGAACTAATCTCAATGTGTTAGTACTATCAAGCTGATACGGATTAATCTCAATGCTATCTTACACCTTCACATTTCCCAGCTGAATGATCTCTGCAAACACCCCTGCCGCTGTGACATCGGCACCAGCGCCTGGTCCCTGTACAACTAGCGGTCTTTCTTTATACCGAGCGGTTTGAAATACAATCATGTTGTCAGTGCTCGCAAGATTATAAAA
>CAZDHV010000010.1:24890-34266 GCA_964505335.1 uncultured Saprospiraceae bacterium
TATACCGAGCGGTTTGAAATACAATCATGTTGTCAGTGCTCGCAAGATTATAAAACGGGCTCTCTGTGGTAACCATCTCCAGGCGGATAGATGCTTTGCCATTTACTAAAGTTGCAAGATATCTCAGTTTGGCATTATTGGACTGAGCTTTTTCGATAAGACCCCTGAAGTGATCATCATGACGTTCGAGTTCTACAAAAAACTCTTCTATAGTCCCTGCATCCATACAAGCCCGAGGAAGTATTGCCTCAACCGAAACATCTTCAGGTTCGATTTGATAGCCTGCGACACGAGCGAGGATGATAATCTTTCTCTTGATATCCTGACCAGAGAGATCATCACGAGGATCTGGTTCTGTATAGCCTCGCTCTCTTGCCTCAAGGATGAGATCCTTGAAGTTCTTGTCGGGAGAATAGTTGTTGAAGATAAAGGAGAGTGACCCTGAGATTACTGCATTGATGCTCTCAATCTTATCACCACTACGAACTAATCCGTCGAGCGTTGACAGTACTGGAAGTCCCGCACCCACATTTGTTTCAAAGAGGAAATGTGCGTTTTTCGCAACAGCTGTCTTCTGCAAGGTGAGAAACTGATCGTAAGAAGCAGAGGCTGCAACTTTATTAGCCGTAGAGATAGAGATGCTACTCTCCAAAATCTGTTCATAGTAGTTGGCAATCTCGAGATTAGCCGTACAATCAATAAATATGGAGTTCGCATAGTTGTAATTCTTCATGCGCTCGACATATCCACTGAAGCTTGAGACTTCGCCATTTGATTTCAGTAGCTCTGACCATTTGCTTAGGTCTATACCGTCCTCATCAAAGTACATCTTCTTAGAGTTTGCAATACCGATGACTTGGATGTCGAGATTAAGCTCTTCAAGTAATCGCTGATGCTGTTCATGAATTTGCTTCAGCAAAGTCCCACCTATGAGACCTATTCCTATCAGGAATACGTTGAGACCTTTGTTTTCTGAGAGGAAGAAAGCGTCATGCACTAGATTTAGTGCTTTCTTCTCATCATCTTTCTTGATGGCGAAAGTTATGTTTAGCTCCGATGACCCTTGAGCTATAGCGATGATGTTAATGCCATTGTTGCCCAGCGATTTAAATAGGCTCCCAGCTAAACCAGGGACGCTCTTCATATTTTCACCGATAACGGCAACGAGAGATAGATTTTCTTCTGATCGCAGTGGTTGGACCAAGTCATTATCCATTTCTCCAGCAAACTCTTGGCTCACAGCTTCTACGGCTTGCTTCACTTCCGAGGATTTTACTGCAAAGCAGATTGAGTGCTCCGATGAGGCTTGGGTGATCATAATAATATTGACATCATGTCTGCCTAAGCAGTTAAACAGCCGTGCCGCAGACCCAGGAATACCCATAAGTCCGCTCCCTTCAAGAGTCAATAAAGCGATATCTGATATCGACGTTACTCCCGTGATTTGCTTGCCATTATCAGCTGTTTTTTCCTTACTGATTAGCGTGCCTGGGAAATCTTGATTAAATGTATTCTTGATATAAATCGGGATAGACTTTGATAGTGCAGGCTGAATGGTTGGAGGATAGATCACCTTAGCGCCAAAGTGTGATAGCTCCATGGCCTCATCATAACTCAGAGAGGGTATTGTGTATGCATTGCCTACCGTGCGAGGGTTGGACGTGAGGACACCATCCACATCAGTCCAGATTTCTAATACCTCGGCATTGAGGGCACTCGCCAAAAGCGCCGCTGTATAGTCCGAGCCACCACGACCTAAGGTTGTGGTCAGACCTCCTTGATCTGATGCGATAAAGCCTGTAACAATATTTATTGTCTCGTTATGGTCGTCATAGTAGGCCTTGATCAGTTTGTCAGACCTCTTGACATCTACCTTGGCTGCACCAAAGTCTTTATTGGTTTTGATCAATGCTCTGGCATCAGTGTATTGACTTGTTATACCAATGCTATTAAAGTATGAGGCAATTATATAGTTAGAACTACGCTCACCGAAAGAGAGCACATAGTCCATAGTCCGAGGAGAGGCCTCTCGCACTAAGAAAACCCCCTTGAGCAAATCCAAAAGCACCGTAAAGTTTTGCTCGATATGTGCACGATCTGCAGTGTTCTCCTCAGGCATTAATTCATCTATGGCGTTGAGATGACGTTCCTTGATATCATTGATGATGCTGGTATAAGCTTCTTGCCCTGCAGCGGCGGTTTGAGCAGCATCAATTAACTGATCTGTCACACCACCAAAAGCAGAACACACTATCGTAAGTTGTTCATTAGTACTTCTCTTTCTGATCAGTGAGCCAATTGATTTGATGCGTTCTGGCAGGGCAACAGATGTCCCTCCAAATTTCAATACCTTCATGATGTATACTTAATCTATCGAAATAGAGCGGCAAAGCGCTTTTTTCTAATTCTCGCAAAGATGATAAAATCCAGTGGGGTAGGGGTAATAATGCCTATAGGGGTTTATGCAAGTATTGTACGAAAGCGCATTACCTCAAAATCGGACATAGTAGACATCAGTTTGATTTCTGTCAATGCCACGTACCTCAAATCCGTGTGATTCAGGAATCTCTTCGACTAAGTCAAAGGAAGTAACAGACTTAGGCAAGCCACTAAAAAACAAGGTGAAAAACCCCGATCTGCCTGCCTTGATATATTGCCAATCTGGATATGCGCTGATATTCTCATGGTGGACTAGATCGCTTTTATGAGCGCCAGAAACACAATAGAGGTAGGTCGAAGGCCATATCCTAATCCCTAAATCACCGAGAATAGGAGCTGACACTACACAATGCACGACAACTTGACTTTCGACCGCTGGCATCGCTTCGATTTTAGCCAAAATATCTGGATCGATCGAGACCTTAGGTTTTTGGATGATCTCTGGAGAAGACATCGTATAAGAGGTTTTTAAGTTCGCAGCAATTTAAAAGATTTACTCCTTGGAAAGTATTAATCACAGCTCGACGCCAATTTGATTGATGCCCTTTAACACTTGTTCTCTGGAGTACTGACTGATAGACACCTCCGTCACTTCTGCTTGAGTCTCGTTAAGCACGTATGGATAGCTCAACAAACAATGGTCTGATCTGCATGAAGAAAGCCATGATCCACGAGCATCGGCTAGTTGAATAGAGATGGTATCGGAGGTCGATATTTGCCCAGTTGTACTGACGACCAGATATAGATTCTCATAGCCATAGTCGATGCGATGGTCTACTATAATATTGAGAGCAGAAGCACCACTGTCTTGTTCCTCTAATGAGAACGTTACTCGATCACTATAAGACCAACCTGCACTGAGGTTCTGACTGGCATAGTCCATGGATTGGTTACAACATGCGAATAACAGGACAATCAAAATGAAGGATATTATCCTCATTCAAATAGGTCTTTCATTCGCTCGAAGAATCCTTTTTCTGACTTATCGGGTGATGGTTGAAAGTTAGGAAGCGTACGCATCTTCTCAAGGATAGCAGTCTCCTCAGCATTCAACTTCTTCGGAGTCCAAATATTGACATTGATGAGTTGATCTCCCTTGCCATATCCTTGTACCTCTGGGAAGCCTTTTCCTTTGAGCCTGAAGATTTTACCTGCAGGAGTTCCTGCCGGAATCTTGATTTTCACTTTCCCTTCAAGCGTAGGGACCTGGACAGAAGTGCCGAGTGCAGCATCGGCAAAATTTAGGAATAAGTCGAAGATCACATTATGACCATCACGTACGAAGTGTTCGTGCTCAACCTCTCCGATTACGATAAGTAGATCGCCAGGTGGGCCACCAGCTTTTCCGGCATTTCCCTTTCCTCTCATCGAGAGCTGCATGCCCTCACCAACACCAGCTGGGATATCTATTTCTATCATCTCCTCAGCATACATCCGACCGTCACCTTTACACTTCGAGCAATATGAGCTGATCGTCTTACCTGACCCTTTACAGCTTGGACACGTACCAGTAGTCTGCATCTGACCGAGGAAGGTATTCTTAATCTGTCTGACCACGCCATTGCCACCACAAGTGTTACAGGTTGCCACAGACTTAGAATCTTTAGCTCCAGATCCGTTACAGGTATCACAAGCAACTTGCTTTTTGACCTTTATCTTTTTTTGAATTCCTTTTGCGGCCTCTTCCATGGTGAGAGAAACCTTAATTCTGAGATTAGAACCTCGTTGTCCACCTGTGCGTGTACGAGTACGGCCCCCTCCGAAGAAGCTTTCAAATGGACTTCCCCCATCGCCAAAGATATCACCAAAGTGCTCAAAAATGTCTTCCATGTTCATGGAGCCACCACCGCCAAAGCCTCCTTGATTATTTACACCAGCATGGCCGAAGCGGTCATAACGAGCTTTCTTGTCAGCGTCGCTTAATATCTCGTATGCCTCAGCGGCCTCTTTGAATTTATCTTCAGCCTCCTTGTTGTCAGGATTCTTATCGGGGTGGTACTTCAATGCAACCTTGCGGTATGCCTTTTTTATGGCCCCAGCATCTGCATTTTTAGGAACACCTAGTACTTCGTAAAAATCTCTTTTTGCCATCTTAATTTATTTGCCTACCACTACTTTCGCATGGCGTATGATCTTATCATTGAGCATGTATCCTTTCTCGATAGTATCAATGATTTTTCCTTTCATTTCTTCTGTTGGCGCAGGTATTTCAGTAATGGCTGCATGCAATTCAGGATCAAAGACCTCTCCGGTACTAGTCATTTCTTTGACTCCTTTCGATTCTAGCAATCCCTTAAACTTATTGTAGACGAGAGCGACCCCCTCTGTAAACACTTCATTGGTCGAGTTATCGTCCGCACTCTTTTTAGCTCTGTCAAAATCATCTAAAACTGGCAACAGAGATGATATAGTATCTCGTCCCGCAGTATTGATGAGATCAAGGCGTTCTTTTACAGTCCGCTTCTTGTAATTGTCAAACTCAGCATATAGTCTGATATACTTGTCTTTAGCTTCAGCGACATCAGCCTCAAGCTCGACAATTTTATCTTCGAGTTTTGCTGTTTTAGAAAAGCGACTCCGCTTCTTTTTCTTTTTAGGTTCTTGTTCCTTTACTTCTTCCGTTTCTTGTTCTTGTGTACTCATCGGTGTTTCAATTTACCTTAATATGCTAATGGCAATATCTCTGCCATCGGCAGATTACGGTCATTATGTCAGTTAATAATGGAATTAGTGCTGTCAAGAGTTCATATGGCCGCCAAAACTTGCGATATTTTCTGTCTCCAAGACAGCTTATCTTCTGCATAAGACCTCATCTGTTTTCTCAGATTTTGATCTCGGCACTTTCGATCAAAGGCGACTAGCTTTGACAATGGCACAGCCTCATCATCCGCAGGCACTTCCATCGCAAAGGTACAGTTCTTAAAATCAGGATCAGCGCTAGAATAAATAAATGGTATTCCTCGTGAGCAGTATTCTCTGTGTTTCAATGAAGAATTGATGGCCACGCCTTTTCTGTGGATGCCGAGTGTCCCTATCGCAACGTGACACTGCTGCGCCAACGTGTCTAATGGTGAGCCCGATAGCGGACCATAAAAGAACACCTTACTGAGCTTGCGCTCTGAGCACATGGCTTTCAACTTGGGCAGATATGCTCCGCCACCGACTATATGAAGCGACGCCTCGGCATGCTCATCCCATCCTGCTAAAATGCGATCCAAACCATGCCAGTAACGCCACTTACCAATCGCCAAAACGTGGGTATGAGAGCTGTTCTCAGGGGCTGACTCTTCAAAGTGGTCTATATCAATTCCGTTTGTCATGGGGACGGTCGGGATTCCGAATATTGTTTTTTCAGGTCCACTATGAGCGATAAGATCAACGACGTGATTGAGTTGTGATCTGTAATGTCTATCCATGATCTTTACTATATATCCTCTCAAGCCTGACCATTCCTGATCATATGGATAGGTTGGCATATCCATGACGATCTTGATTTGCGGATTTTCTTTTTTAGCCCTCTTGAGATATGCAGCCATGCTGGCGGTTGATACCTGATGTCTGAGCCAGACCAAATCATATTCCTGATGATCTATATCCTTGAGATGGTTGAACCAAGTCATCTTCATCTGTATGGATTGGCCTTTGATCTCTCTAAGAGGTGTTTCATTGCGGACGATCTTGTTTCCACTGTTATGAATGATGTCTACACTATAGCGATAAACCTGGAGGCCTCTCGCCTGGCCCTTGATTTTAATCGCTATGCCTGCGTTATTGTCATCGGCGAGATTAACATTTGCTATGAGGAGGGCTCTCTTAGCCATTTCTTCCGGTAAGCGTTAAGAGCAAGTCGATGCCTCGGTGTTTGGTGGCAGAAAGCTTGCTATATTTGGTCATGGTCCCACCGAAGGATCTAAAGAACTTCTCGATGGTTGGGATCATGCTGCCCTCGAAATCAAATGTCTGATGGCTTCCATTGAAATTCTGGATTGCATGCCATATCATCAATGGAATGCTTCCCTCATTGCGATATTGAGGGTCACTGCCTATGGCCAAAAGATATACCGTGTGCCGGTCATGTGCCAAGTAGACCATGCCATGAACATTTTTATGTTTATCCGTTGCTTCTAATATCAATCGCTGAGACCGTTTTTTAAGGGCCGTGTCCAAGGCTTTGAACATGTTTTGGCCATAGGGGATAGGAAGATCTTGCCGCTGGAATGACTTTTTATTGATCTCATAAAATTGATCAATGTCTTCAGTCTCTGATACTGAGAGAGAAGCTTGAGCTTTGCGTATTATATTTCTCTGTTTGTCACTGATGCCATCCCAGATGCTTTTCTTGTTGCCAAGATCAAGCCGATAGGTATATCTCGATTTTTCTTGGTAGCCCTTCCACTTAGTAGCAAGTAAATTATTCATCTCAGGATGCGTATGGATCGTACTAAAATGCACCTGGGGTAGACTATCGCAGAGTTCTCCTAGAACAGTGTGTTCATAACTATAGGTTTTATGCATCTTTTTAGGACTCATATTGAGGACCCAGGGACCTAGATAAGGGGTCAGAGGCGGCATCGTGATATAAGAGAGTCCGTATTTAGTTTTCTTATAGTATGGCCAGATCGCCTTTACCTCATCGTTCTTCTGGTAAACTGCCACATCCCATTGTTCCTCACTACATACTGCATCGAGATACCATCCATTATAAAATAGGGGTAAGTCTGCTTCATGCTCAGAGCAGAACTTATCGTACCAACTTGATGTAGATTTGTCAGCCATCCTTATTAATCTCTCCTATGCTAGGGAGATGTAGCAAAGAAAATCAAAAAAATATGCCTAATCTCGTCTCATCTATATATAGAGCGATTTGGCGTTATATTGCTCGATACCTTTTAAGTTTTTATTTATAGGATGAACATGATAGATTCGGTAGTCAGACGTTTATATAGAGGATGACCTTTATATCCGTAGCTAATAATCTATTATGAACTTAGTGGCTGATGCTTAAGAAGCTCGATAAATATATTATTAAGAAGTACCTAATTACTTTTTTCTATACCATCATTTTGATCTCTGTGGTAGCGGTAGCAATGGATGTGAGCGAGCGCATCGGCAAGTTTATATCTAATGACTTAAGTTTTAAGGAGGTAGCGATAGACTATTATGCACATTTTTTGCCTTGGTTGAATGGAGAACTATGGCCTTTGTTTGCTTTTCTATCAGTCATATTTTTTACATCAAGAATGGCGAGAGACTCTGAAATCATCGCCATGTTGTCCTCAGGGATGAATTACAATCGGATTCTGAGACCCATGATAATTGGTGCCGCTATCGTAGCCAGCCTTCATTGGGTAGGAGAGAACTATGTGATTCCTCATAGCACCTATCATCTCAATGAATTCAAGAGTAAATACATTAAGCGATCAATCAAGAAAGTATTGTCTAATGACATTCAGTTTTTCATTACTGAGGATGAGAAGATTTATTGTAGGTACTTTTTTAAGAGAGATTCTTCGCTCAAGCACTTTAGACTCGAAAAGTTTAATGTAGGAGGAGAAATTGAGTCATTCTTCAAGGCAGAAAAATTGACTTATCAAAGTGAGTCTGGCAAATGGAGGGCAAAAAATTATGAGATGCGCTCGTTCGATGGCTTGACTGAAACCTTAATAGTAGGAGAAGAAGATGCTGAGCTTGATACGACCATCAATATTAAACCTGGCGACTTTGTCAGGCATAGTAAGCAGATGGAAATCATGAGTACTCCTGAGTTGTTCGAGTATATTGCTTATGAAAAGGTGCGCGGTCTGGACAATACTAAACGATTCACTATAGAGTCCTACAAACGAACAGCTGGGCCATTCACGATCTTCATTTTGACACTTATTGGAGCCTCCATTGGGACCAAGAAGATTAGGGGAGGCCTAGGCATGCACTTGGCTCTGGGAGTCGGGATAGGAGCAGTATATGTTGTCTTATCTAAGTTTAGCGAAACCTTTGCAAGTAATCTTGATGTGCCCCCGATTATTGGTGTTTGGGTACCCAATTTGCTCTTTTTATGCGTCGCATTCTACCTTTTTAAGATTGCTCAAAAATAAATTTTCAATATTTATTGAAAATATGCGTAATTAAATTTCTCCACAAAATGCTGAACGTCAATGTCTTATGAAGGGGCAATCATTGTTTCCACATCAATGTTTAAACATTGTTCAGCTGTAAATGAGGTTTTGTTAAACAAATTTGTATCTTGTGATTGTCAAAAAATTATTTGCTATGCTAACAATGAATGAAGCAGACTTCAATGCTAAATTCGATGAGCTCACGCCATCTCTGAAGTCATTTGCTTACAACCTTACTAAGGATAACGAAGAAGCCAAAGATCTGTACCAAGAGACAGCTTTTAGAGCCATGACTAACCGTGATAAGTTTCGTGCGGGTACTAATCTCAAAGCATGGTTATTCACTATTATGAAGAACATCTTCATCAATAACTATCGCAAGAAGACTAAGGCAAATACAATTGTTGATACTACCGACAATCTGTACTTTATTAACTCCAGTAAATCTGTCGTCAGCAACGGAGCTGGGACTAATATTCAGATGGAAGAGCTCGGCAAGATGATCACGAATCTTGAAGACTCCATTCGCATCCCTTTTCAGATGCACTATGAAGGATATAAATATCAAGAGATTGCAGATCAACTCATATTACCATTAGGTACGGTAAAGAGTAGAATCTTCTTCGCAAGAAAAGAGCTCAAGAAGACGATTATGGGTCAGTACGGGAATTATAACACAATCAGAAGTAAATTATCAGCGTAAGATTTTCAAGTCAAAAAATCATAATAGGGAGGTTCAGTAATAATGTGCCTCCCTTTTTATTTTGTGGCATTTTAGGATCAATTGAGCTAGTTTGAATTTCGCTGAGGATATACTACGATGG
>CAZDHV010000011.1:0-8153 GCA_964505335.1 uncultured Saprospiraceae bacterium
CTACAGGATCCTTGTCATCTAGATTCATAAGGATTCAGGTTTGTATCTCATCGAGTGATGAGAGAGATTTAGACCGTAATATTACGGGGCCGCAAAAGTACAGTTATTTATCAATAAAATCTGCTAAACTACAATGTCAATGCCTTGATCAATAATTAGTGGCGTACATCTTGTGATTAGAAGGATATAAACTGAACACAATAGTTATTACGCAACTTATATTTACCACTATAAACATGAAAACATGACTGTTGATTCGCGACCTTGGCTTAAGCACTATTCCGATGGAGTACCTGCCAATATTGATCCTAATGAGTATCCCACTCTTGTAGATTACATAAGAACCAAATGCCAAGAATTCAAAAAGCGCAAAGCTTTCTCCTGCATGGGCAAAGAGCTTACTTATGGGGAAGTAGATAAATTATCTGATCAGTTTGGCGCATACTTACTATCTCGAGGATTAGAGGTCGGTGATCGTGTAGCTATTATGATGCCTAACCTCTTGCAATACCCAATAGCCCTATTCGGGTGCTTAAAGGCAGGTATGATTATCGTCAATACCAATCCGTTGTATACGCCACGTGAGATGGAACATCAGTTTACGGATAGTCAAGTTAAAGCCGTGATCATCGCTGAAAATTTCGCCTCAAATCTTGAGTCCATGCTCAGCAAAACTCAAATTAAAACCATTATAACGACGAGCATCGGAGAGCTACTAGGTGGCCTGAAAGGCAAAATGGTAGATATGGCTATTAGGCACGTCAAGCGAATGGTGCCAAAATATAGTCTGCCAAATACCGTAACCTTTAGCGAAGCCCTTAAGCAAGGAAAGAAGTTTGAATTGCAAGAATTTCAGAATACCCCTGAGTCGGTAGTCGTACATCAATATACTGGAGGAACTACAGGCGTGAGCAAAGGGGCTATGCTCACCAATAAAAACTTGGTGGCGAACATGAGTCAGATCAAGGCGTTCTTGGATCCATATGTCGATGGCGATGGAGCTGATCATGTGGTCATATGTCCACTGCCACTTTATCACATCTTCGCATTCTCCTGTAATTGTCTGGCGATGATGAGTATTGGAGCCTTAACGGTGTTGATCACCAATCCACGGGATCTATCGTCGATCATCAAAGAGTACAAACGATATAAAGTAACTGGCATGACCGGTGTCAATACCCTGTTCAATGCACTAAATAACAACCCTGATTTCAAAGCCTTAGACTTTAGTTCTATGGCTGTAGCCAATGCGGGCGGAACAGCACTGCAAAAAGCTGTGGCTGACGATTTCGAAGCAATAACTGGATTGCAGATCGCAGAAGGATATGGTATGACTGAAGCCTCGCCTGTGGTTACAACCAACCCTAAAGGTGGTATCCGCATTGGAACGATTGGAGTGCCTGTGCCATCCACTGATGTGCGCATAGTTGGCGATGATGGTCAACCCCTACCTCAAGGAGAGCCGGGTGAATTACAAGTAAAGGGTCCACAGGTTATGAAGGGATATTACAATAAGCCTGAGGAGACGGAAAAAACCATAACTCCTGACGGATGGCTGAATACGGGCGATATCGCAGTAATGGAGGCAGACGGCTACTTCAAAATTGTTGATCGCAAGAAGGACATGATCCTAGTATCAGGATTCAATGTATATCCCAATGAAATTGAAGATGTTGTAGCGCTACACCCTAAGGTGGATGAGGTTGCGGCAATAGGTGTCAAGGACGATAAATCAGGTGAGGTGGTTAAAGTCTTTGTAACCATCAAGGACAGCACATTGACCAAGGATGAGTTGATCCAACATTGTCGAGAAAATCTAACAGGATATAAAGTGCCGAAGCAAGTGGAATTCATCAAAGAGTTGCCCAAATCAAATGTCGGTAAGATCTTAAGAAGACAGTTACGAGAAAGCTAGATTAGTTAAGTGAATATAACCGTCAAAACGCTCTTTGGGCTTGAACAATTACTGGCCGAAGAGTTACAGAGTCTCGGAGCTCAAAATATAGAAGTTGGTAATCGGGTAGTCCTCTGTGAGGGCGATCAGAAATTACTCTATTCGATAAATTTGAAATCTCGTCTTGCTCTTAGGGCTCTTGTTCCAATACTTTCATTCAGAGCTCATAATGAGGTAGTACTGTATAAGCGAGTACGGAGATATGAATGGACAGATTTAATCAATCTCGATCAAACTTATGTGATCAACAGCTCGATTTTCTCAGATATCTTCCGACATAGTAAATATATCTCACTGAAGATAAAAGATGCGATCAGCGATCAATTCAGAGATAGAAATGATGGTCAGCGTCCATCAATAGATCAAGAAAATCCTGACTATGTAATCGATGTACACTGCAGTGGCAAGGACTTCACGATCTCACTGGATAGTTCTGGAGGATCGCTCCATCGTCGAGGCTATCGTCAGGAGAACCGCACTGCTCCACTCAACGAAGTATTAGCCAGTGGCATGGTACTAGCAAGTGGATGGACTGGAGATCAACCATTCTATGATCCGATGTGTGGCTCAGGCACCTTACTCATCGAAACCTATCAAATAGGGAAAAATATTGCACCCGGATTGGGACGAGATCATTATACATTTATGAATTGGAAAGATTATGATGAGGCGCTCTGGGAGGGATTAAAAAAAGAAGCTCAATCTGAGACTTCAGAAGCTCCACTCAATATCTATGGATCAGATATCAACGGTATCCAAATCAACGAAACCATGGAGCTCATAACTGAACTGGGATATCAAGATACTATTGAGCTGAAACAGGGAAACTTTACTCAACTACCCGCACCCTATGAGGCGGGCACCATCATCACTAACCCACCTTATGATGAGCGAGTGAAGAGTGACGATATCATAGAGCTATATAAATCGATAGGCGATACACTCAAAGAGAAATATGATGGCTGGGATGCATGGATACTTAGTGGAAACAAAGCAGCCATAAAGCGTGTAGGACTACGCACGTCCAAGAAACTGACGCTCTATAACGGTCCAATCGAGTGCAAGTATCATAAATACGAGATGTACCGTGGGAGCAAGAAGACTAAAAACTCCCCCTCAGAGCCAGCGTAAGACTTCTTCCCGGCGCACTGAGTCCAGATGAAAAGGTGCGATAGTGCAGATCAAAAATATTCTCTACTCCTGCTGTCAATGATAGGCGATCAGAAAACCTGTAGGTGCTATAAGCATTTAGGGTTCGCCAAGCCAGCGATCCAATAGGCGTTGCAAACTCAGGATTATCCACCGTGCCTCCAAATCTCTCGATGGACTTAAATCCATTGAAGCGATATACCAATGATCCTTCGAGTGCTCCTCGATTGTACTTAGCCGTGACCTGCCCATAAGTCGGTGGAATATGGCTAAAGGGCTCGTTCTCGGCACCATCAATTATCTCATTCCCTCTTATCCAGTTGATCGATCCATCGAGCGAGAAATACTCGTTGACATCATAGGTCATACTATGTGAAAAGCCCACTATGAAGGCCTCTGCAATATTCTGATTGGCGATTACCTGCAAGGTGTCTCCACGATTGATATAAGTCGAGGAACCATCTGGTGTCGTAAAGTCATCCCTAACAATAGCATCTGATAATCTGGTTAGGTATCCATAGGTATTAAAGGATAGCTTAGACCCTATAGCCCCAGATAGCCCTAATTCAAAATTAAGGGAGCTCTCAGGCTGCAAGTCCAAATTAGGGAAGCTAATCTCATCTCCATTAACTCGTATGCGTGATAGATCATCAATATTGGGCGATCTAAAGGCGGAAGACACTACAGCATTGGCAGTAATCTGATCGTCGAGCTTGATTTGTGTTGATGCCGAAAAAGTAATGGCGTCATTGCTGCTCTGTACACCTTCTATCAGTTCTGTGGGCCACTCCACTGGATCATCCTCATTATAGGAGATGAAGTAGTCACTGCGAGAATAGCGCAATCCAAGTGCCCAATCAATTTGCTCTTGATCACTACGGAGATATGCGTATGCTCCCGAATTAGTCAATCTATTCTCTCCACTGCCATATCTAGTAAGCACGTCTTGTGATAGAACACCTGTATTGATATCCTCTCCAAATGCAACAGAGCTTACTTCATTATGCTGGACATCAAAACCATAATCTATGGTGAGTTGATCAGCTCTGATATCCTTAGATAAATCAATCGTAAATGATCCAACGCTCACATCTTCATTTTGAGTTTCTCGGATGGGTATTTGCCAAAGTCGGGTGATGCGATCTTCGTCGATCCGTTGGTAAGCCCCAATAACCTTTAACCGATCGTAGAAACTCGTAGACTTGAAGTTATTGTACGTAATGCTACTCAAAAATCGATTCTGCGGTCCGAAGGACCATTCGGCCCATCTAAGGGTCCCATTCCTGATTTCAGATAGGTTATCATACCTCGGAACATCACTACTGGTACTATACTGAATGTTCAGGTCGATATCCGAGTCATCATTGATGATCCAAGACATCTTCTGGAGTAGATCCAATTGACTATATGCCGTGCCGATCTGAACATTGGGATTGTCATTTTCGGCAGCTACATCTATTCCTAAGTTTTCGTCTCTTGATTGAAAGAGTAGGCGCTCCCCAAAATTTGGAAAGTCGTCAGGCCTGTTATTCCCTGTTCTAAGGTCACCAAAGTCTGAATAGGTAACACTGGTCAGCGAGGCAAATTTCTTAGAGCCATAATTGAAATCGATATGACCAGAGTATTCCTGATTAGAAGAATTATATCTAGCATAATAATTCGTCTTCAGTTGGTTCTTAGTGGGAGTCCCAAAATCAGGGTGGCGAGTCTGGAAGTGCACTACCCCACCTAAAGCATCACTACCATATATCAATGAATTAGGACCAAAGATCACATCCAGTTTATCGAGAATGGCAGGATCTATTGTTATCGCATTCTGAAGATGACCATTACGAAATATGGCGTTGTTCATCCTTACGCCATCAATAACGAGTAAAACACGATTGGCTTCAAATCCTCTTATCACAGGACTACCGCCTCCTAGCTGACTCTTTTGCACGAATACATCTCCATGTTGACTAAGCGCATCTGCGGCAGTCTGTGGATTAGTACTCTCGATGGAATGCTGGGTAATTGTGACGATCTGAGCAGGGACGTCGCTGACGTCATAAGCTTGGCGTCCATAAATGACCACTTCACCTGCATCATATGTTTGAGGAATGAGAAATACCTTATAATCCTGTTCTCGCAGTGCACTAAATGACAACTCCGCTACCTTGTACCCGAGAAATCTAAAGTTTAATAAACCTTGTTGATCCCACGATGAAATGTCGATTGACCCGCCGTCGTCAGAAGTACCGCTAAATTGATAGTCGTTGGACCAGACCTCCACCCCAGGCAGCCCTCCCTGATCAGTAGAAGAAATCCTAACTGTCTGTGCATATAGTGCAGTTGCACTAAGCCAGAGGCAAAGAAATAGTAAAAGTAGTCCCCTCATCAACTTTCGAACTTTTGACAAATATCTTTCCCTTGTGATAATTTTCAATGATTCTCTTGGCCAAAGATAAGCCAAGTCCCCATCCTCGTTGCTTAGTAGAATATCCTGGAACAAAGACTGACTTAAACTTATTGGCTGGTATTCCTTTACCAGTATCGCTCAAGTCAATGTTAATCTGCTTGTTAGCTAGGGATACTTGGGCTGTTATACTGCCTTTGTTGTCCATAGCATCAAGACTGTTACGTATAAGATTCTCAAGCACCCAACTAAACAAGTGCTGATTCACATTCACGTGTAGTGGATCCGTCTCTGCAGGAAACTTAAACTCTACTCTACGTGGTGCTCTACGCTGCATGTACGACTTGATCTCATCAAGTTGATCATACAGGTTGGTACGTTCTAATTCTGGTGCAGACCCAATTTTTGAAAATCGATCTGCAATCAAGTCAAGGCGATCAACGTCCTTGCTCAACTCATCAAGTATCTCCAGCTGATCTGGTTTGTTTTCATTGGATAGCCTGAGGTGCTCTATCCATGCGAGTATAGCGCTGATCGGTGTTCCCAGTTGATGCGCTGTTTCCTTAGCCATACCAGCCCATACCCTATTTTGCTCTGCACTACGGGACGCATTGAACACGTAGTATCCCAATGCAATAAATAAGCCTACAAGTAGTACTTGGACTAGCGGATAATATCTAATTAGGTTGACAAGCTGTGAGTTAAACACGTATATCTTGCCATCCCCAGCAGGATAATCAACCGGCTCTTTGCCTTTCTTTAAGAACTGTTGAATTTTCATTTCTAAAAACTCTTCATCAGTATTTCTTTTCTCGCCCCAATTATCAGCCTCGTAACTCCCATCAGTCCTCTTAATGATCGAAGGCAAAGAGAAATTGGTGAGGATTTGATTTTGTATACCTATATCTTGGTCGAAATCCCCCTCTTTCATCTGCTTTGCAAAGAATCTCAAGGATTCAATAAAGAGTTCTTGATTTTTCTCTTCTGAAGCCTTTAGGCGATTAGCCAAATAATTAGAATAAAACAAGGTCACCATGAGTATTCCAAGCCCAAAAGCAACCAGTGCGATGTTCCATCCCGTTCTTTGATTATACATAGTTCAGTAGATGCAGAGATAACGAGCATTTAAATCTCTTAAGTATGATGTCTAGCGTATGGCTTAAGGTAAAGCTGAATTATCGCATTTTTGTAGGATGGCAGACGTGGCAGAAAAAGTTGATATCAGATCATTGACTATCTCAGGTCTTGAGGAAGAGCTGGTCAAATTAGGTCAACCTAAATTCCGTGGGCGCCAGGTCTATCAATGGTTGTGGCAAAAAGGAGCCAACAGTTTTGAGGAGATGACTAATCTTAGCGTGGCTCTACGTGCCCAACTGGACGAATCCTATGAGATCCGGGGCATACATCAAGATATCATACAACACAGTTGGGATGGAACCATCAAGATCAGATATAGACTCCACGATGATCATATGATAGAGTCCGTGCTGATCCCCGTGCCACAAGAAAAAAGATATACCGTCTGTGTATCATCGCAAGTAGGCTGTAGCCTCAGCTGTAAGTTTTGTGCTACAGGACAGATGAAGCGCATGCGCAATCTCACTCCTGGAGAAATATACGATCAGGTGTATCGTGTCAATCAAACTTGCAATGCAGAGTATGGAGCCAACCTGACTAATATCGTATACATGGGTATGGGCGAACCACTCCTCAATTATGCCAATGTCATGAAGAGCATCGATCTGATCTCCTCTCCTGATGGACTGGGTATGTCAGCAAAACGCATTACCCTTAGCACAGCAGGTGTCGCTAAAATGATTAAGAAACTGGCTGATGACAATTCAAAGGTCAATCTGGCGCTCTCACTTCATGCAGCTGATGACAGGAAGCGCGACGAGATCATGCCTATAAATGAACAGAATGATTTGGAATCATTGGTAGAAGCGATCAAATACTACTACCAGATCACCAAAAATAAAATCAGCTATGAGTATATCACATTCAAAGGCTATAATGACTCTCGAGAGGATGCTCGAAAACTCGTCAAGCTCTGTAAGCATTACCCGGTTCTGGTGAATATCATAGAATACAATCCGATAGATGGGGTCGATTATGAAAAATCGGAACCTCTTACGATTGATCAATTTGCCAGCGAGCTACGAAATAATGGGATCATGGTTACCGTACGCAAGAGCCGTGGCAAAGATATTGACGCAGCCTGTGGTCAACTAGCAAATAAATAGCGAAGATGATAGCGAAAATCAAAAGCTGGTATCGATTTATCAACCCTAAGTTTCAGACGATTCATTTAGACTATCCCGTCGACGCTAAACCTCGTTATGACGCTCAGAACGGAGGTCACCCCGAATTAAAAAGAATTATATCCCGAAACAAACATGTCTATTCAGAGATCATCGCTGAGATGGTTGCCCACATCGATCAATTCAGCTCTTGGCAAACCTCATCAAGTGGTCATGATACCACTCAACCGCAATGGGAGAATGGCTTTTTTCCTGCCCTTGATATGATGGTGTTATACAGTATGGTTGTAAAATTCAGGCCAGAGAAAATCATTGAAGTCGGTTCAGGAAATAGTACAAAAGTGATCAAGGCCGCATTGAAGAATCATGATATTGCTTCGAGCATCACATCAAT
>CAZDHV010000011.1:8253-10475 GCA_964505335.1 uncultured Saprospiraceae bacterium
ATCCTATCCAATCCTGATCGGTACAGTACCCTTATGCCTGTATACTACGTATCACAAGAAGACACTTATCAGCAACAGATATCGTCACTGTGGACACTACCAAGCATCTCGTCAGGAGAGAAGCATGGTGGTTCGTATTGGCTTCAAATTTCCTAGTTTCTTTATCTCGCTACTATCAGTCGCTGTACAAAGTTGTCTTCACCTTCAGTAATCTGATAAAAATAGGCTCCGACAGGTATATCATTCAGATCAATCAAGGATACTCTATCGTTTAGTTGGGCCTGATGCATCAACACTCCTTGTGCATTGTAGAGTCTAAATCTCGCTTCATCTGTCCAGGCAGTCTCTTTAGAGATAGTCAGTAGTTGTGCTACTGGATTAGGATACACATCGATATCACTTTCTGAAATGTCAATTGTTGCTGTACTGTTGCGAGTAGTAAATGTTGACAAGTCAGTAACAAAATCTGGTGAGCATTCTCCTATCGACGTTACACTCCATTGATAGGTTGTCAATGGTTCGAGTCGACTTGTAAGTGTAAAGGTATCTATTACCTCTTCGAGCATAAAGTTCAACACCTCAGCACCTGTATCATCTGTAAGTGTTATTGCAAAATCGATAGTACTCTCTGTTATCGACCATCTAAATGTTGGCTCAAGCTGAACATCCGTCTCTCCAGGGCTGGGTGATAATTGTTCGACAACAAGATCATCAACCTGCGATCGCACTGGTATATCTATGGAGGGACTACCTTGAGTATCAGTAATCACTAAAATCAATGTACTACTAGGACTATCGAAGAATCGACTACCATCGTCAAGCGTGATTTGAAGGTCGCCACCGCTAGTTGCATCAATAGGTTGACCAATTAAGTTTCCTTCAGAATCTTGTAATTCAATAGATATGGCATCGTCATAATTTCCGCTGAGATCTATCGCAAATGTTATTGGCTCAAAAAATTTCTCACATATGGACAATTGAGAAGGGCTCACTGCAAAGGATCTACTAGGAGCCGCATCTGCTGCTTGACATAGCTCCAAAGTCCAAGAGTCAAACACTCCATCGTCAAATGCTGCTCGGTCAGTAATTTCAATTGACCAAATGCCACGTGAGGAAGTCCCATTAAATATGCTTAAAGGGTCTTCGGATCTATAAGATAGTCCATCAGTAAATGGACAAGCAATTGATGTCAGATTACTCTGATCATCAAAGGACACATTAAAATCATTATTCGATCCACACTGGCCGGTGATTAACGCTACTCTTGCACCATTCGGTCCGATAAGTACGAAATCAAGATCTCCAACAAATGAGTGTGACCCACTTACATTCAGAATATTGATGTCATCAATAATGAAATCTTCAGTAATCTCGATTGAGGAAACTGCTGGCTCACTTAGGTCTGAGATAGTTAATGGTCCATTGGACGATAATACTCGATCACAATCTTGGTCGATTGGATCAGAGTCAGAATCTGCAATTGCCCCATTAAGACATAGCTCTAGGCGCCATGAATCAAATCTTCCGCCATCTATATTGACAGCATCTGTAATCTCTAATGTCCATCTACCCTGTGACGACATTCCATCAAATACTGATAGAGGTGAATTAGGTCTGTAAACAGTTCCATCATTAAATGGACAACTGACGTTGACGTTGTCACTCTCATCGTCAAAAGAGACATTGAAATTATCCTCATTTCCACATGCTTGTATCAAAAGATCCACTGACGTCCCGTCTGGTCCTATTAATCTGAATTCAAGATCAGAAATGAAAGTGTGAATCCCCACTATGTCCAGCACATTTAGATCAACAATCTCAAGATCCTCAGCTATTTCTATCGTACTACTCACCACATTCGGTGAAGTCGCTATAGAAAAAGGTCCATCTGAAGAAGTAATACTACTACAGGAAATATCTCCAGTAGTAAATGATGATGCTGACGTAAAACCACTTGTACCACAAGAATTGATTGATTCTACACGCCAAAAATATGTCGTATTAATGTCCAGACTCGGAACACTTACTTCATTCTCAGTGATACCTTGGGCACTAAAAAAGATCTGACTAAAGTCAGAAGATCTGGACAACTCCAGATTATATAAGTCCTGCGTATCTGTCCAACTGAGCGTCGCATCAAAACTAACATCTTGTTCATTATTGGTTGGTGATAATAGAGCCGGTATCGTTGGAGTCTCAGCATCTAAACTCACAGCCAGTGT
>CAZDHV010000011.1:10575-15085 GCA_964505335.1 uncultured Saprospiraceae bacterium
TGGAGTTCCGCCACCAGTCCAACTCAACTGAAGCATACTATAATCATCAAATTGATTATTCCCACAGGCTGCAAGCCCTCCTGTTAACTGTCCAATAATCTCTCCATTGGTAGTGTATAGTGGAGACCCAGATGAACCAGGCTCAGTTGTACCAATTTCCCAATTTTCTACCCTCATAAAAACGTCATCCGTGAAAGGCACTGTCTGATCAAAATCAAAGCTAATTCTCTTTTCTTCTGTATTTGGATGATGGACACAGAAGACAGTATCAAATACGACCTCATCAATATTCCAACCAGAATAAAATGGTTGAAAATCAGGGTTCACATCATCGTCTAGCTCTATAAGAGTGAAATCCGTTCTTTGAAACTCAGCAACAACACTTGAGCCCGAATTGAAATTTGTCATTGGGCCATCACCATCTGCACCGCTCGCAGCTGATCCTGGAGGTCGACAAGTCGAGTTCTCAAAATTCCAATAGACTACTACTGTTGCTGCATTATTTTGTCTTAATTCACAATGAAACGCCGTTAAAAAATAAGGCGTACAGTCATTTTCTGTGGTATTAATCAAGGATCCAGAACAAGCGTTAAAACCATTTATGGAATACATCCCTACACTATTGATTAGATCTCTGTATTGATCTACCAATCCAAATCCATCATCTTCATCGCACACGACGTCGAGATTACACGAGCCCGATAACGCCGCACCAAATCCAACAAAATCGTGGTTAACCTTGGTCAGGTTAGCAACCAAATCTGCTCTCTCGTCTGAATCCACTTGTATCTCAATAGTGATATCATCTCCAGGTATAACCGGTGACCACCACTGTCTATGATCTTCATTGTCATCAGCAGTCAGCGGACCTATCACATGGGTCTTATCTGTATCAGAAAGAAACATTACCGCCGAAGGGGGTAAATAAAACTCTTCAAATCCTAAATTGAGTGAATACGCTCCTGGACTGCTGACCCGTAAGCGCCAAACTTGTCTGTCGCCCTCTACACTCTCCCAAGTTCCACGCTGATTGGTCTTAAAATCAGTCGAGATGGGCTCGGCAAATGTCAACGGCCCTGAATTCTTAGATTGCCGCTTCACCTTGTCTCTTAGCTTAGCATTATCCTGAGTCGGTAACGTCTCGCTATCAATCGTCGCTATGGGGCTAAGACCATCATGGAGCCATAATTGTTGAGCATTAAGGCTGGTAACAACTATTAAGGCAAGAAGAATAGGTAAAAGGCGCTGCGTCATTGTGTTTTCAATTCAATTACTGAAGTTAAGCATTTAGTCTATCTAAATCCAGCGGTCAATTAAGAAGAATTAGTAAATCACGGACACATTTCCTAAGGCTTCGTCTTGCAGTGGACCAGCAGACAGAACAGCCCTATATAGATATACTCCTGGGTTAACCACTTCGTTTTGGAAAGTTCCATCCCAAAATAGTTCTACGGCTTGTATCGGAGTTTGTGATAGAGCGTAGACTTGGTTGCCCCAGCGATCAAATATATTCAACTCATCAATGACTATAGGTGCGTCATCGGCCCCGAACACACCAAATATATTATTGCCTTGAGTCGAAAATGGATTGATCGAATTAGGGATGAAATATGCTGGAAAGTCTCCACATGCAAAATCAGATAGACACTCGGGATCCAGACAATCTATGAGCCCATCTCCATCATTGTCTACACCATCACTACAGAAACCCATCTCCACAGGGCAAGTAACGTTACTTGTTATAATAACAGGGTTCTGATCATGTTCTACAATACAACCAGTAGTATTATTTTGAACGAAGACATTATAGCGTCCTATCGCGAGATCCATAACCCGTGTGCCGGCCACATATGTAGCTCCACTATCTATACTTATTGAGAAGTTACCTTCAAGATCATTAATCAGTGAGATTGCACCGTCAGATAAATCTGGACAATCCGAAGCGTTTACTATATCCACATCGGCAATCATTGGAATACAATCGGGATCTTCGCAGTCAACTAATCCATCATCGTCATTATCGATACCATCAGCACATAATGTGTCATCATTCTCCCGACATTCTTCTTGCTCTAATCTCACAAAGGTCATAATCATACATTCAGAGACATCATTCTTGCGTATGAAAATCTCATAATCGCCTGCCGGCAAATTTGTAAAGATGCTGTCTTCTTGGAAGGTTATTCCATCTAAGCTATATGTCGCATTACCTGTTACACCATTGATTCTTATCAAAGATGGTCGCTCATCGCAGCCTCCTGGTGCATTAATATTGAGACTAGGATTTTCAGGGGAGCAAGATGAAATATCATCGCAATCCACCAAGCCATCTTCATCATTGTCAATGCCATCTGTGCATAGTTCAACTGTGTTCTCTTCGAGAATGAAGCAAGATGTTCGAGTGCCATCAGGTCTTATATTGATTGCTGTGTCCCTGGGTATATCAACGAACAATAATTGAGTATCAAATCTTTGAACGATATCTGAAACTGGCAATAGGGCTTGTGTTTCATCATTCATAAAATCAGTGATAAAACATGTCGACGGATCGGTGATGTCGTCGAATTTAAGGGCAAAACATAACTCAACTGTACTAACCCACGTACCTAGGGTATCAAGCAGTACACCCCGCTGATCAGTAGAAAATCCAATTCTTGTAGATCCCAAAGTTGGCCCATATGGAAGTGGAAATCCAGGAACTGATGTCGTGTCACTGGTCCGTTCTAAGTCATTGAGATCATAGATCAAATCATCTAATAATAATGAAGACTGAGTAGGCAGAAAACATGCCCTTGAAAAGTCGTAGAAAAGGAAAACATTAGCATTACTCAGGAACCATTCTATATTACTTCCATTAGCAAATTGTAGGTCATAGCAAGCGGTTCTTGCAGTGGTGTCAATACTGGATATAGCCAATCGAATACGGTAGCTTTCCTGTGCTAAAGCACTAGTGCTCAATAATCCTAAGGTTATTAAAAATAGAAAGCGACAAATTCTCATAGGCTCGTTCACCAAAATCAAAACAACATATTCGATGTAAATATTGCTGATGCAATATTAAAGAAAAGACTTATATGAACTAAAAGTCACCTGTAGTATCTATGGGCTCCGCTTCAAATTCTTCATCGAACATATCATCAAACTCATCATCAAAAACCTCCAAGTCGATTTTTTGCTGTAATCGTTGTTCCTGTTCTAACTCTGGCTCTTTCTGTTTAAATCGTGAGCAGTCTATGATATCTTCTATTCCTGCTGGTGGCTCAGGAAATTTCGCATTGACATCAAAAGCTATTTCTTCTGATGCCTCAATTTTTTGAAGGTAATTCTGATATATGGGTCTAGCCATCACAAATCCCTGACCATTATCTAAAGTGTAAAACCTCACCCACTTCTCATCACCGCCAACCCATACACCGGTTACAAGATTTGGGGTGATCCCCATAAACCAGCCGTCAGCATAATCATTAGTTGTTCCCGTCTTCCCTCCATTCGGGCTCTTTAAGCCCAAGCCAAAACCGCCACCTGTATTATTCTGTAGCATATCTACCATCACTGCATTATAAGTTGGATTTAATGCTCTTCGCTGAAACTTAGAACTGCGATAGATGACCTTACCATTTTTATCTTCTATTCTATCTATAAATACAGGCTCTGTATAGATACCATTGTTGGCAAATGTGGTATATCCGCCCGTCATTTGCATGAGCGATAGATCCACTGAACCTAGCGCAATGGACGGCACATTTGGGACCATAAGCCTTCCTCCGGGAAGTCTTTCGTTCTTATCGATACCCACGTTGTCTAATAGATCCCGAACCAGTTCTATTGTACCCATTTCCTTTACAATCCGAATTGTAATCGAGTTCTTGGAGTAGAGTAATCCTTGATAAAGGTTATACATGTTTTCTGTAAAAAGCCCATTAGCATTAGAAGGCGACCATTCTGCATCCACCTGAAAACTGGCGTCACCAGGTGCTATAGTATACTGTCTATCGCTAAACTCTTGGCATGGGGAGATTCCCTGTACACCAATTGCCGTAGCATATACAAATGGTTTAATTGTAGAGCCGACTTGTCTACGTGTGGTGACATGATCAAACTTAAAATATCGATGGTCTGCTCCGCCCACCCAAGCCTTGATATGACCATTGGCAGGATCTACCGAAAGTAAACCTCCTTGCAAGTGCCGCAGGTGATACAACAGGCTATCCATGCGTGTCATGGTCTTAGTCTCATAGCCTTCTTCATTGTAAGCAAACACCTCTGCTTCTACTTTCTCTTTCATGGATTTCTTGAGGGCCGATTGAAATGCAGACCACTGCGCCTTTGCTGCATCTGATGTAACCACTTTGCGATACTTATCTCTTACTTCACGAGGAATTTCTTCCAAATATCCAATATCATTCATTAGTCGGCGGATCGTAGGCTCTTTGATATCGAGATCAAATTCATCCTGCGCCTTTTCTGCTATATCGCTGAAATACTTCTTATACAGAGACTTGTAGATTTC
>CAZDHV010000011.1:15185-33299 GCA_964505335.1 uncultured Saprospiraceae bacterium
AGTAGCGATTTTATATACTTAGTTAATTCACTTCTGAAATATGGTGCAATGCCTTCGCTCTGGTTGGCCCGCTTAAAATTGGTCATGTCGATCGGCTGGGATACTATGCTATCTCTTCTGACATCAGATAATAGCCCGCGATTTGACATTAATCCCAATACCACATCCCTACGTCCCTTAGTGCGATCAGAGAATCGAACGGGATTGAATCGAGCTGGGTTCTTAAGCATTCCAACTAAGGTTGCGGCTTCCTCAATTTCCAGTTCTCGCTGATCCTTGCCAAAATATATCTCAGCTGCCGACTTTATACCATGTGCCCCATTGATAAACTCAAACTTATTGAGGTACATGGCTACAATCTCTTCCTTAGTATAACTCCTCTCGAGCTTTACTGCCGTGATCCACTCTTTGAACTTTATCGATGCAATGGCCAAGGCACGTGACATCTTAGACTTATCACTCAATGATTCCCGATTAAACAATAGTTTAGCCAATTGCTGAGTGATGGTACTTCCTCCACCTGCGCTACTCTGCCTAAGGAGCACGCTTTTAACGGCTACACGTACAAGTGCTCTAAAGTCAATACCCGCATGATTAAAATATCTTGCGTCCTCTACACTGTACAAAGCTGCCCTAACATGTGGTGACAACTCCGCATAATCGATAAACTGACGATTTTCTATGTAGTACTTTCCGAACTCCTCTCCATTGATATCATAAATGGTTGAAGCCAGATCGTACTTGGGATTTTCAAGGTCCTCAAATCCTGGCAGGTCTCCATATGCCACTGTGGTAATGATGATTACGCCAGCAAGTAAACTTAATATGGTGCCTGCCCACAACAGGCGTGCAATCCACTTAAGAGACGATCTCTTTTTATCGTTGCGCCAGAAATTAGCAATTGACTGTGTAATCTTAGACATTAGGTTCTTATCCGCAATAAGAATCTAAGATAGATAAGGTAAGGGAAAACAGTACTTAGAGTCCAATAAGATTAATAATCTGGTTCCTCATATAAGTCATTTTGATCAAGGTCCTCTTCTGGATCAGGATTTAAGAGTGCGGCATATTTTGAACAATCTAGTTCAACATCGACATCATCGGGATAACTAAATACGGCCTCGGTATCAAATCCGATCGCCTTGTCAGATTCTACCCTAGTCATAAAATCAAGAAAAAACGGTCGTGCCATGTATGAGCCTTGACCATAATTGAAATCGGTGAATCGTATCCATGGATACTCGCCACCTACCCATGTTCCGGTAACAAGATTAGGTGTAACACCCATGAACCATGCATCCACATGATCATTAGTAGTGCCTGTCTTCCCTCCAAAATCAGATTTAATCTTCCAAGACACAGCACCAGCTGCGTACTTAAGCATGTCGACCATAACATAATTATAGTCCTCCGGGATCGATCGATGAGAAGATACCTCACTTCTATAAATTTCTACTCCATGGCGGTCCGTAATCTTCTCAATAAAGATCGGCTCTACGCTCACTCCATTGTTGGCGAAAGTGCTGTAGGCCGTCGTCATTTCAAGTACAGAAACATTTGGTGTTCCCAAGATTATCGATGGATACCTTGGAATTTTTCCAGAACCAATGCCCATATTTTCTGCAAGCTGAATAATACCATCCACTGAACCGATCTCACGAACTAACCATAGAGAAACCGAATTGAGCGATTTTTTCAACGCCTCCTTGAGCGTGACACGTTCATTAGAAAAAGTGCCTCGAGCATTCTTGGGTGACCAACTCTTGTCAAGACTAAAATTTCGCTCATTGGCAGGAATTGTATACTGGATGTCTTCTACTGGATAGCATGGAGAATAGCCATTCATAACAGCAGTAGTATATAGGAATGGCTTGAATGTGGAACCCGCTTGGCGATTAGAATTAACATGGTCATATTTCCAATGGGTATAGTCAACACCTCCAACCCAAGACTTGACATATCCGGTTTTAGGATCCATTGCAACACTACCTATCTGGAGATGGTTGAGCATATGCTTGATACTATCCATGGGTGTCATTACTCTTTGGACTGTACCATTATAAGTAGGGATTGTCAGCTTCTCCTTGGTGTTGAATGCTTTCTTAGCAGCTTTGCCTAAGTCTACCCAAGAGCGCTTTAGCTTAGGCCAGTATTCAGAGCTCATGATTTCTTCATATACATCTCGCTGCTTTCGGCTGATAGACTCACGACCTATTAGCTCTGTGAAATAATTGCCATCCTGATCCGCCCGATACATTCTAATGATGTCAGCATTCCATAATCTTACATTATCAATATTGGTGCTGATCGTATTGCTGATCTCACCGAGATATTTCTTGCGAAGTGTGGCATAACGTTGCGAATTTTCAACCTGATTGTTTAGAATACTATTGCGCGATTTGAGGTTCTCATGACCCTCTTCAGTATGCTCCCATAAATCTTTGCCTGACCAAGTATTTTCAAACTGACGTTGAAGAGCGGTCATATGCTTTTCGGCAGCAGCTTCTGCATGCTTTTGATAGCGGCTATCTATTGTGGTATATATCCTCAGTCCATCATTGTCTAAATCATAAGACTCTCCACCGGGCTTGGTGATATTATTTTCAGCCATGAGGGTACGTACATGCTTCTTGAGCTCTGACATAAAATGTGGCGCCAGTCCGTTATAGACTTCTTTTCGTCTAAACTTACTCATGTCCAATTCTTCCGCCCGCGCTTCTGCATACTCCTCTTCAGTAATATATTCTCGCTTACGCATCTGAGCTAAAACCGTCTTACGACGTATTGCCGCTCGTTCTGGCTCTCTGATGGGATTGAAGTAATATGGATTTTTAAACATCCCTACAAACATGGCTGCTTCGTTAATAGTAAGATCCTTTTGATCCTTGCCAAAATAAACCTGCGAAGCTGCGGCAACTCCATTAGCACTATAATAGAAATCAAACTTGTTATAGAACATGGCTAAGATCTCTTCCTTGGTGTATCGTCGTTCAAACTCAACAGCGATTACCCATTCTTTCATCTTTTGCCAAATACGCCTGACGGGATTGGAACTTCTCTGGTCTGTAAAAAACTGCTTAGCTAGTTGTTGGGTGATGGTACTGGCTCCTCCTCTCCTACCCAAGAGTATTGCGGCACGCATCAAAGAATAACTGTCTATTCCGCTATGGCTAAAATACCGGTGGTCTTCAGTAGCTACAAGGGCATCTATCAGATAAGGTGATAAATCCTCATACTGTATCCACTCCCGATTCTTGCTGAAGTAGCGATCGATCTCTTTTCCATCACTGCTGTAGATTAGGGTCGCTTGCTCAAAAGTTGGATTCTCTAATTCATCAGTATTAGGCATCTTAGTTTTAGCCACATACATGAACAAGGACATGACCACAATAAAGCCTAAAATGACTATGCTCCATAGAGCTAGGAAAATATACTTGTAGGGGATTTTGAAAAAAGACTTTTGCGCCATCTTATATGGAACAAATATGTCTGACAATTATTATTTGACCTGAGTTAATAAATACTCCAAACTATCCCTGATCTCTTGATGATTGACCTCTATATTATAATTGCCAGACCCTAAATGGTCGAGGAGAGAAAATAGGAGCTTACCGCCTCGGTTCTTTTTATCGCTGGAGAGCGCCACAATAATCTCATCTGTACGATTGAGGAGGTCAAGATTGATATCATCATAGATGGTTAAAAATGCATGGGTCACTTCTTCTAACTGTGTTGAAGAGATATAGCCCCGCTGTTGTGATATATAAGACTCACATATCATCCCGGCAGCTATCGCCTCACCATGTAATAGCGGGGTCGATGTGCTAAAAGAAATAGTCTCCACTGCATGACCTATGGTATGTCCAAAATTGAGGATCTTACGCAATCCTTTTTCAGTGGGATCTTCTTCTACGACTGCCTTTTTTATCAAAATCGACTCATAAATCTCAGTAGTCCAATCGGTATGATCCCATTCACGCTTAGGGAGCCGTTCCCAAATAACGGCATCCTTGATGAGCGCATGCTTAAGCATCTCTGCATAGCCACTGCGCAGTTCCTCGTGAGGTAAAGTCTTGATAAACTCAGGATCTACAATGACTTGGTTGGGATTCTTAAATAGACCAATGAAATTCTTCAGCCCTTTAAAATCTACAGCAAGCTTGCCTCCTATAGATGCATCTACCTGCGATAAGAGAGTGGTAGGAACTTGGACAAAGTCAATTCCTCTCATATAACATGATGCCGCGAATCCACCCATATCTCCAATCACTCCGCCTCCGAGATTTATCACAAGGCCATGCCTGTCGACGTATTGCTCGCTCATCTGAGCCCATATAGATTCGCAAGTCTGCAGGATCTTATTAACCTCGCCACTACTAATCTCTATGAGGCTGATGTCTACCGCATGCAGACTGGTTAGGCGAGGTAGGCAATGCTCTTTAGTGTTTTCGTCAACTATAACCGTAATCGACGAGTAGTCTCGATTCTTGAGATATCTCTGGATGGCAGTATCTGCATCTCCATAGACTATACTGTAGTCGGCTACTGATATTTCTTTCATCACGCTATACTAGATCATCCAAAGTTAATTTGGATCGTTTCGTTTTTATTAAGGTTGAGAAGCTCATGAGCATTACCCATGTTGATTGCTATCTCCAAAAGATTAATGGTGTTGAAAAATGCACAGACATCACCAATCATCGAATCACTGTATGATGAGGATAAACTCGTAATAGGGTCGTTGCTCTTATAATAGATGGCATAGGGTCTATTGGCTCTGACTTGTTCAAAAGTCCTCTGGTCGAGATTTACAATTACGTTACCAAATTGATCTATATGGACAATCGTCGCTCTGATCTGTTGAGAGGTGATCACTGGTTGCAGACTGATCTTACGATCAAAATTATCGATTGGTTGGACAAACAACTCTTCATATCTATTAGAGGCAATTATGGTGATTGCTGCACCGACTATCTCATACTGATTCTGTGTGTTCAGATTATCGCTTATCTGCCATATATGATCTGCGGATAACTCTGTAAATACAAGTGAGAACAGACCATTATTAGGGCCAATAAAGTAGTGTCCCTTATACTTGATCATGATCAACTCGCTCTTAGGGCTATAAAAGGAATTGACACATACTACATGTATGGTGCTTTCTGGAAAATGATCAAATGTACTCTGTAGATAAAAAGCGGCCTCCATGATATCATGTCTAGTTATATCATGAGTTATATCGACCACAGCAGCCTCAGAATACTGCTTGAATATCGCAGCTTTGAGCAGGGCTACATAGTAGTCCTTGGCACCAAAATCAGAAATAAGAGTGATCAAGCCCATCAGGCCATTTAATTTTGACCAAAGAAAAACAAATTTGTCGGGGATTAGTCTTTACGTTTTTAACAATCTTTGAGCAGGTGTCCTCAAAACAATACTATCTTAATGGTATTAATGGAACTAATGACTAGGTAAATCGTCATTCTTAATCAGGTATCAAAAATTTAATCTTATAGAAAACGCAAAAGCTCTAAGCTCTAAGAAGTCCACCAGCCAAATTAGCCTCTCCATTGTAGGTCTCGATCCTTTAGAAATTTACGGTTCGAAAAATTCAAAACTGAACTTGATAAAAAATGCATTTCCCGATTTGCAAATCGTAACTCGTGGAGATCAAATCAAGATCACTGGCGATAAAAAGTCTACTCAGAAGGCGAAGGAAAAGCTCGAAACGATATTGAGGATCGTAAAGGAAAATGATGAGATATCTGAGAATGTAATCAAGGATATTTTATCTGACTTTGATCCTGCCAATCACATCCATGATAACAAGAGTTCTAAGAACGTTATCGTCCATGGTACTGGTGGCAAGAAGATCAAAGCCCGAACGAGGAATCAAAAACGTATGGTTGATCTGTCTGAAGATCATGATATACTATTCGCTATTGGACCGGCAGGTACTGGCAAAACGTATACTGCCGTAGCACTGGCAGTGAGGGCTCTGAAGAATAGGATTGTCAAGAAGATCATTCTGACGAGACCTGCTGTAGAAGCGGGTGAGAGTTTAGGATTCTTACCAGGAGACCTTAAGGATAAGGTCGATCCATACTTGCGTCCGCTCTATGACTCGCTGGAAGATATGATACCTGGAGAGAAGCTCCAGCAATTCATGGCCAATCGCACCATCGAAGTTGCACCACTTGCATTCATGCGAGGTCGCACCTTAGATCAGGCGTTTATCATCTTAGATGAGGCTCAGAATACGACAAGTATGCAGCTCAAGATGTTTTTAACCCGTCTTGGACCTAATGCCAAATGTATCATTACAGGAGATTTATCTCAGATCGACCTTCCTAGGAGAATGAAATCGGGGCTCGTCGAAGGTCTTGACATATTGGGTGACATAGAGGGCATAGCAAAAGTGTTTTTGACTACTGATGATGTAGTGCGGCACCGTCTTGTGAAGGCTATAATTAAAGCCTACGATAGGAATAAAAGCGTCGAAAAAGACATAAATTCGAGCCACACTAAGAAAACCACTCAAGATGGCCACAGCGAAGATCCAATATCAGGGCAACCTGAGAACGGAAGCGACACACCTTAAGTCGTCGAGCACACTAATAACAGATGCTCCTACTGATAACAATGGCAAAGGCGAAGCCTTTTCTCCTACAGATTTAGTGGCTACTGCTCTATCGAGTTGTATGATCACTATTATGGGTATCAAGGCTCGTGATAAAGGGATTGACATTACAGGCATTAAGTCAGAAATGACCAAGGTTATGGCTTCAAGTCCAAGACGCATTTCAGAGATCATCGTAACGTTGCGCATGCCTCCCGTAGACATCTCGGATAGTGATAAGAAGCTCTTAGAAGCTGTAGCTAAGGCCTGCCCAGTAGCACAGTCTATACATCCGGATATCAAACAGACGATCTCATTCTTCTGGTAATCTAATAAGATATATGAGCGCAATCAGAATCTCACATCCTACTGGGATCATAGATGGGAAAATCAAGCTTGAAGGATCCAAGAGTATCAGTAATCGAGTACTTATTATACAGGCCCTGTGTAAGAAGAAATTTGACATTAAACGACTCTCTAAGAGCGATGACACTCAAATCTTACATGAGTTGCTCAACTCTACTAAGCTCAAGGAATATGATGTCCATCATGCAGGGACCTCTTTTAGGTTTTTAACGGCATATCTCGCCATACAGAAGGGCAAGCAGATACTTACCGGATCAAGTCGGATGAAGGAACGTCCGATAGGGCCATTAGTTGATGCCCTGAGGCAATTGGGATGTCAGATAGAATACCTGAAGAAGAAGGGATATCCTCCTCTCAAGATAGGTAAGCCAAAAGATCTAGAATCAGCATATGAGGTAACTGTTGACGCTGGTATCAGCAGCCAATATATAAGTGCATTATTGCTGATCGCTCCGACATTGCCCAATGGTATTAAGCTCAATTTGGCGGGAGATCTGGTATCTGAATCCTACCTCAATATGACACTGAAGACCCTGTCCTACTTCGGTATAGAATACCTCAAGGAAGGACAGACCATTACTATTGCGCCGCAAGACTATCAAGCTAAGGACTTTACGGTTGAGGCTGATTGGTCGGCGAGTTCTTATTATTATGCCTTAGTATCCCTAGCTAAGGAGGGACAGGTGACCTTGAAAGGACTCTTTGAAGAAAGTACTCAAGGTGATGCTGCAATGGTCGGCATAGGTCGTATGATGGGTATCGACTCGGAATGGGTCGAGGGGAAACTGGTCATTAGCAAAGGAGTACATAATGCTATGTCCTTAGAGTATGATTTCATCAACCAACCCGATTTAGCACAGACTATCGCTGTGATGTGTGCCGCTAACGGTATCCAAGGAAAGTTCATCGGACTTAAGACACTGCGAATTAAAGAAACTGATCGAATCGAGGCGGTAGATACCGAACTTGCTAAGCTTAATAGTTCATTTAAACAAAATGGACGCAAGCACGATTCTGAGCTCTATGAGATTGGACCAAAGGCGAATTTTGAACAAGGGACGCCTCGTTTCAAGACTTATAAGGATCATCGGATGGCGATGGCTTTTGCTCCATTGGCACTATTGTCTCCTATTGAAATTAATAAGCCCGAAGTAGTGAGTAAGTCTTATCCCTCCTATTGGGAAGATCTGAAGTCATTGGGTTTTGAGATTCAGCCCGTTGATTCCGAATAATTAAGACTTAGGATTTTAATTTCTACACGCTGATTTTTCTTGCGAGCTTCCATGTCATACCTGTCGTTGGCAATGATAGGCTTACGTTTTCCATAGCCTCTGATCTTCATTCTTTTAGGGGAGATACCCTTCCTGCTGAGGTATAATGCGACCTCTTTAGCTCTATTTGATGATAGCCTATCACACTTTTTGGTAGAAGGCTGAGTATTTGTATGGCCACCGATTTCAATCAGGATATTCCGATTATCTTTTAAGAAGTCGTGTACCTCGCTTAGAACCTCAAATGACTTTTCTTCAATAACTGAAGAATCTGCTTGAAAATATAGATTTTCTATTCGGATGATCTGACCTTTCTTGACCTTGTTTCCGTCCAAATCTTCGAGTAATTTCTTCTTCTGGCTGGCAGCGGTATCATCAACTTGTGCGACGATCACTGGATTGGACTGTGATGTAATCTCTATTGGTTCATCAGCCGTTGGTGTAGATTTTGGTCTTTCTTTCTTAGGTTTGGGAGTCTCAACGGCCATAAGTTGATCTCCTGGGCAAGGAATCTGCTCAAAAGCTGAGGCATTGTCAACGAGAATATGACCATTATATGGGAATAGTATCGGAACTTCGTAGAATGCTTCAAGGGTAACATAGTTGAGATCCCGACTTGGTCGAATCTCAAAGTCAAATGTTTTCCATTCGTTGTTATTGACTACATCAGATTCTGCTATTAATTCTTGATGACCACATACACCACTGCCTCCCCAAATCCGAAGCACCGCCGGCTCAGTATAGTTCTCAACTTGACGGGTTACTCTAGAGTGACTTACATAATAGGGCGACCTAGACATATCTATAGAAAAGCTATAGCACTTGCCTGACTCCAATGGAGCTGGCAGCCGTTGAGAGACAGACTCCCAGGAATCATTGTCCCTCACAACTAGACCCAAGTAGGTATTTCCTTCAGATGCGCCTAATTCTACTTCCCACGCTCTTATAGGATGCAGATCTGCAGGAGATTCATTCCTAAAGTGCAATTCGCCGCAATCGTACCATCCCTTGATTCCAATGTTATCATTAGTAGGAACTCCTTTGTGGGGGATCCCTTCAAACGATGCATTCCTTAGCTCAATGATATCATCATATTGAGCCAATATGGCTGTAGAGAATAAAACTGTTGAAATTATAAGAAATAGCTCTCGCATGACTATAAATCGAATAAACCGAAAATAACCGAATTCAATAACAATTACCTTGATCCAAACGGCAAAAAATAGTCTTACGGTCTTAAAAAAATGCTAATTAATCTCCTACGGGGGCCAATTCTACCTTGAGACCATCAATTTCTTCAGCAATTCTGATCTGACATCCAAGACGGCTATTGTCTTCAACGAAGAATGCCTGATCCAACATATCCTCCTCATCATCAGAAGCATCTGCTAACTCATGATCTGTATGTACATATACATGACATGATGCGCAGAGCGCCATGCCACCACAGGTTCCTTCTACAGGCAACTCATAAGATCGACAGATCTCCATGAGGTTGAAATTCATATCAGTGGGGGCCTCGAGATCATGCTCTTCGCCCTCACGGTCAATCACTTTTATGTTGATTATATCTTTCACTACGTCTGTATGATTATAATCTATCCTGCCACTGCTGGCTCTTCGAATCCATTAACACCTGCAACAGTCGTATACTTAAAGCTCAACTTCGCATCCGGATAGATATACTTGAATGCCGACTGCACCATGAGTGTACCTTCGTGGAATCCACATAAGATTAGCTTAAGCTTGCCCTCATAATTATTGATGTCACCAATAGCATATATACCAGGTACATTCGTGCTGTAATCTAAAGTATTTACGTCAATAGCATTCTTGGTAATGTTTAGCCCCCACTCTGCTATAGGACCAAGCTTAGGTGTAAGACCAAATAGAGGGATGAAGTTGTCTACTTCTTTGGTGAACTCTCCATTTGCTTTAGTCTTAATTACTACCTCCTTCAAGACCCCATTTCCATTGACACCGATAGCTTGTGCTTCAGTAATCAAATTCACTTTTTTAGATTTAGCGAGCTCCATAACCTTGTCTACAGAGTCAAGCGCTCCTCTAAATGAGGTACGGCGATGAATCAATGTGACCTCTTTAGCGATATCAGACAACTCTATGGTCCAATCAAGAGCACTATCACCTCCTCCTGCAATAAGAAGAGTCTTATCTCTAAATTTCTCAGGATCCTTAACCATATAATCTATACCCTTCTCCTCGAACTGCTCAATGTTAGGGATAGGTGGTTTTCTCGGTTCAAAGCAGCCCAATCCTGCCGCTATAGCGATCACGGGTGCTTGAATTTTTGTTCCCTTGTTAGTAGTTAACTGATACATCTTATCGCCAACCTTCTCAATACTCTCAGCTCTCTCTCCAAGTGTGAATCCGGGTTTAAACGGCTCAATCTGTTTCATTAGATTATCTACGAGTTCTCCAGCGAGTACGCTTGGGTACCCCGGGATATCATAGATAGGTTTCTTAGGGTAGATCTCTGATAGTTGACCACCTGGCATAGGCAATGCATCTACTATATGACATCGCAGCTTTAATAATCCAGCCTCAAAAACGGTGAATAAACCAACTGGGCCTGCTCCTATTATTAAAATGTCTGTCTCTATCATGGCGCAAAAATATTTCTTTTAGAAAAAAGGTGATTGATTAGTAAGTAATTGTTTTAATATAGATTTGGTTCCTGTAATCCTTATAAATGAATGCCACACTCCGTCTTATCTGAGTTGGCCCATCTACCGCTGCGTCCTTTCCCTTTCAGCGTACAATGAGTGCAACCTACAGAGTCAAAACCTTCAGCCTTGAGTGGATGTGGAGGGATTTCATTGTCCGCTAAAAACATATCAAACTGTAACGCACTGGTGTCAATATTAGGGTGCATCTTAATGATATCACCCCTCCGTTCAAATATGTTTAAGTTCTCCCTAAACGGAGTCTGATTCATTAACAGCCCAGATATCCAAATTTTCTTCTTAGCCTTATACGGTTCAAACGGCTTAGTCTTATTAAGGTGACAGCATTGATCAGTATCGCTCTCCCACATCTTAGTTTCTCTTGCCAAAGTGTTGTCCTCTATATCGGGCAAGACGTTGATGATATTGAGACCTAAAAGCATCGTTAAGGTCTGCTTGTAAGAAATGGTCTTATTAAAACAGAAGGTAGTATCTATGAAATGAATAGGATGCCCTGGAGCGGCCTTACTCACCATACCCATCAATATACCCGAGGTTGTCCCAAATGATGATGTAACCAAGATATCCTCATGGTCAAAATCGCCAAAGACTTTTCTGAGTCTCTGGATTGGATTTAATGGCTGGTAGATGCGATTTAACTCCTCAATATCAATATCCGTAGTCGCTGTGCTCATCGCTCGATTAGGGTTTTAGTAAGGTCATTAAGGTCTTTTACTTTTTGCTCAAAGTCTCCCTTAAGCTGATCTCTGAAGACCTTTAGATTATCCAATAATTCTGATGTTTCATTAGGTAAGATCTCCTCAAGCAGTTGTCTAAATCGCTTGGAGAATGTAGGTGACTTACCATTGGTTGATATTGCTACTTTGAGATCACCTCGTGTGACGATAGATCCCATATAAAAATCACATAAGTCTGGCGTATCTGCCACGTTTATAATTCTATTGCGCTCCTTAGCCGCCTTATAGACTTCCATGTTCACCTCATGAAAATTAGTTGCCGCCACTACTAAGTCTGCATCCTCGATGTCTGTTGGCTCAAATGCCTTGGTAACCATCTGCACTGTATCAGGAAACTTCTTAGCCAGTTCTGATACCTCATCACTAAACCAAGTAGCCAATATTCTGATCCGCGCATTGGGGCTGCTCTTCATGATGAAGTGCATCTTCTCCATACCTACTTCGCCGCCACCTACGATCAACATCTTCAGCTTTTCGAGTCTGAAGAAGACAGGATATAATTGATTTTGGCTTACTTCCATCTCTCTGTTACATATGTCTTGACATAGTCACGATGCAAGGCTACAACTTCTCCGACCACAATGATGCCTGGACCCTCAAGAGATAATCCATTGATGAAATCATGTGGGTTGCCGAGGTAGACTTTCTCATCTACCTTAGACCCGCTTTCAATGACCATCATCGGTATTTCAGCCTTGCCTGCATCGATTAAGAGTTGGGATATGATATCCAACTTACGAGTAGCCATCAAGATCACGAGAGTGGCGTCAGTATAAACTGCCTTTCTAACATCTTCGGATAGTTGATGATCTTTAGTCGTACCCGTCATTACCCAAAAACTCTCAGATATCCCTCGACGAGTTAATGGCACATGCTGCAGACTTGCCAATGAAGTCACGCTAGATATACCAGGAATCACTTCGACTTGTATACCCCGCTTCTCAAGATAAACTTGCTCTTCATGTCCTCGACCAAAAATGTATGGATCTCCACCTTTGAGACGAACAACTATACTGGCTTGCTTGGCTTTCTGATAAATCAGTGCGTTGATGTCTGCTTGCTTGAGGCTATGCTTAGTACATCTCTTGCCTACATATATCAGCTCAGCGCTATCAGATGCCTCTGACAATAATTCATCGGATGACAATGCATCGTACAATATGACATCGGCTGCCTGAATGGCCTTGAGACCCTTGACACTGATTAACTCAGGATCACCTGGGCCGGCACCTACTAATATGACTTTTGATGCTCTCACTCTTATGCCTTGTAATAGCTCTCTACCACCTGCTTTTCTGTGCCTCCTGCACTTTGCTCGTTATAGTTTACGACCAGGTTTAAGAAATCTTCAGCTTCTACTAATAGATTCTTAGCGAATGACTCACTTGGCTCTTGCTTATTAATAGAGAGTGCCTTCTCTTGATAGTTGTACGGCAACTTAATCTTACCAGTATCCACAATTTGCTCTTGGAAGTCAGATATGATCTTTTTATGCGTGTTACAGGCTATATCCTCTGTCAGAAGGATTGCCTTTGCGGCTACTACAAAGGTCGCATATGCATAGTATATTCCATCTGCAAAATGCCCTGCCGAAACAGACTCTTTAGCATTTTGAAGTTTTTCTTTTGCATCATTGATGATCGTTCCGACCATATCTAAGATGACGCCGGCACATTCTCCCACACCGATAGCTTGCTTGTATAGATGATCCTGACCCCAATCCATCAGATCTGTGTCAACCAAACTCTCAGTTTCAGCCAGTGGTTTCAAGAGTGTATAGAATAATTTCTTGCCACCGATTCTTTCATAATAGTGGTTAAAGTATTCTCCCTCGTTAGCATTGGTCTGATAATGGTCCAATATGGCCCTAACGCTGTCAGGAATACGCTTAGTTGGTATCTTGATCACCTTGTCGGCGATATATGGCTTACCTGTTGGATCAACGCCACCACCGATGACAACCTGCATAGCAGGTATGACTCGATCTCCTTTTTTTATGGAACTACCACTAAATCCTATGTTACCAATCATATGTTGGCCACAAGCATTCATACATCCACTGATCTTTATCTTGATGTGCTTATCTGATATCAACTCTGGATATTCTTCTCTCAACATGGCCTCAAGAACTCCTGAAAGTCCTGTACTGTTTGTCACTCCTAAATTACATGTGTCCGTTCCTGGGCAAGCTGTAATGTCGGCGATTGAATCATAGCCTGGTTCAGCGAAGCCGTAACCATCTAATATGGTGAAGAGCTCAACGAGGTGATCCGTATGAACGAATTTTAATAAGATGTTCTGATTTATCGTTAGGCGCATATCGTCGGCCGCATACTTGCGAACAATCTTAGCAAGGTATCTCGCCTTATCGCTTGACAGATCTCCTAAGAATACCTTGATAAATACACCGTGATAGCCTTTTTGCTTCTGCTCAAAAGTGTTGGTCTTTAACCATTGATTGAACTTCTCAGCGTTCTTTGGTTCCGTAACATTTGGAGTAAAGTGAGCAACTGGACCTGCATTATCAGGGAGTTTTGGTACTTCAAAGCTCTTATTCTCAATGGCAGCTCTTTCTTGGTCCACTAAGTTTTTGAATTCGTTTATTCCGATCTTCTTAATCAAGAACTTAAGACGAGCCTTATGTCTCTTTTCTCTCTCTCCGTATCTGTCAAATACTCTCAGAGACGCTTCCATAAATGGAATGATTTGGTTTCCTGGTAGAAACTCATAAGCCGTCTGAGCAAATAGCGCTTGAGCGCCAAGACCGCCACCAACTACAACCTTAAAACCTTCAACACCATCCTGAATCATTGGAATGAATCCAAAATCGTGCATAAAGGTCAGTGCGTTGTCGTAGATGCTACTCGAGAATGCCGGCTTGATCTTACGTCCCATCTCCTGACAGATCGGATTGCGCATGAAGTAATGAGCGGTCGCATGAGCGTAAGGCGACACGTCAAAAGGCTCCATAGGGTCAATTCCTGCTTCTGCCGAAGCAGTAACATTTCTTACAGTATTCCCACAAGCCTCTCTCGCCGTAATATTTTTCTCAGCCAGTGCGGTCCATACCGCTGGAGAGTCATCCAACTTCACATAGTGTAACTGAATATCTTGTCGAGTCGTGATGTGTAGATTGCCAGTGGCAAACTTATCAGAGACATCAGCAATTCGAACCAGTTGTTCTGCGGTCAAACTTCCAAAAGGAATCTTGATTCTGAACATTTGCACGCCGAGCTGACGTTGACCATATACTCCTCTGGTCAGACGATATAGCCTAAATCTTTCTTCGTCAATCTGGCCATTTCTGAATTTTTTGATCTTCTCTTGAAGTTCGAGGATATCCTTTTGATCCTCGGCAGAAATAGTCAGGGTTTCATCTTTAACGCTCATCTAAGAATTATTTAAACAATAAAAAAAGACCCATCAAATCTCTTGATAGGTCCATATAATTTTAATTAATTAAAATCTTCTATCAAGACATATTACCCAACACAACAACAGCAGCAACAACATTGTGCCCCAGTTGAATAGATAGTAATATGTCTCATAGTGTATTTCATAAAAAAAGCCTCATCGGTATTTCGATCAGGCTCTATTTTATTTTATAAATAGTGATACCAGTCGAAGCTAACGTCGAAAATTACAACAGCAACAACAAGTATTCATCTTAATCATATCTGCAAGTTACGAGCTTACGATATATTTAACAAGGGCTTCACGAATTATGTTGCCCTATTAGAAATATTTAGTAAGAATTATCTTGTGAGCGACAACATCGTCACAGCACCAATTAATAACTATGTTAGCCAAAGCATATGCCAGCGCAGTACAAGGAGTCGATGCACAGACTATTACCATAGAAGTAAATGCTGGTGGCAATGTCGCCGCTGGAAAACAATTCTACTATCTGGTTGGCCTACCTGATAATGCAGTCAAAGAAGGATTTCAAAGAATAGAAGCCGCCATCAAGAACATAGGCTACAAAATGCCTCGTCTGAAGCTTGTTGTAAACATGGCTCCGGCGGACATCAGAAAGGAGGGCTCCGCATATGATCTTCCTATAGCCATTGGAATTCTAGTGGCGACGAAACAGATTACAACCGATAAGCTATCCGACTACCTGATTATGGGTGAACTTGCTTTGGACGGCAACTTGAGGCCAATAAAAGGAGCCCTTCCAATTGCCATCGAAGCCCGCAAGCAAAAATATAAAGGCATCATCCTACCTAAGCAAAATGCTAAGGAAGCGGCTATAGTCAACAACTTAGAGGTATATGGTATAGACAATCTGGTCGAAGCTGTAGAGTATCTCAATGGAGATAGAGACCTCAAGACGACTAATATTGACACCAGAGAAATATTCGCTGAAGATCAAGGTCATCATGCCGTGGATTTCTCAGATGTCAAAGGGCAAGAGAATATAAAGCGAGCTCTAGAGATCGCCGCAGCTGGTGGACACAATGTTATATTAATAGGGCCACCTGGTGCTGGAAAAACCATGCTGGCTAAACGATTGCCAGGTATCCTGCCGCCGCTGAGCTTGCATGAAGCGCTTGACGTCACTAAGATTCACTCCGTATGTGGTATGCTTGGTCCGAATTCCTCCTTAGTATCCAAACGGCCATTCAGATCTCCTCATCACACTGTAAGTGATGTCGCACTCGTAGGAGGCGGATCTAATCCAGTACCTGGAGAGATATCACTGGCACATAATGGGGTCTTGTTTTTAGATGAGTTGCCAGAATTCAAAAGAGCCGTACTCGAAGTGATGCGTCAACCGATGGAGGAGCGACGGGTTACCATATCTCGGGCAAGAGTAACCGTAGATTACCCTTCAAGCTTTATGCTCGTTGCATCCATGAATCCGTGCCCCTGTGGATATTACAATCATCCAGAGAAAGATTGCTCGTGTGGCCCTGGGATCGTTAAAAAATACCTCAATAAAATCTCAGGACCACTACTCGATCGTATCGACCTGCACGTAGAAGTCACGCCAGTATCATATGACGAACTCAGCAGTAGCACTACGAAGAGCGAAAGCAGCACAGACATAAGGGCACGTGTGACTAAAGCTCGAGAAATACAAAATGAACGTTTCAAGGATTATCCAGACATCTATTGCAATGCACAGATGACCAGCAGAATGGTTAAGGAAGTCTGCCAACTCAATAAGCCCGGAATCATGTTGCTCAAGACCGCCATGGAACGACTTCAGCTATCAGCCAGAGCCTATGATCGAATACTTAAAGTGGCTCGCACTTGTGCTGATCTGGCAGGAAGCAAGGATATCGATCATACCTATCTCGCTGAAGCCATACAATATCGCAGCTTAGATCGAGAGGGTTGGGCTGGGTAAAAGCATTTAAAACTAACCGATAAAAAAAGTATAATGAAAAGCATTCAACTTTCACTAATAATCATTCTGTTCACACTTACTAAATCAACACTCAGAGCGCAAGATTATCCTATACATGTGGCTCCAACGGCAACGACATGCATGGAGAACTCCGAAGTCGACATTGTCAACTGTACCGACAATTTAATATGGGACATCTTATTCTCTGAAGTTGACAGCAATGTTTGCAACCCGATAGATACGAGTTACAACTATAAATTAAAGTTTGACATCAACGATTCTGGCGAAGTCTTATATACTAATGTAACCTCTTGGAATGATCAAGGAAGTGGGTGCAAGGAGTATTTTCATCAGAAGGCTTCAAAAATCTCTGATGTCATCAAATTCAATCCTGCACGTGATAGAAAGAATCAACCTATTAACGGAGCTAAGTACTTTGATTTCACTTACCCCGTGCCTGAATTGTTGGATTCTCTCAGAAATATTGGGGCAAATTGGGTGAAGCTAGAACATCTGCCGAGATTTGTAGGTTGCGAACATATTATAGGCAATGGCACAGATATACGAAACTGCTCTGATCGGGCATTGCTTCAGTTTATCTATGAGAATATTCAGTATCCTAAAAAAGCCCGGAAAGAAGGAGTTCAGGGTCAAGTTTTTGTGCAATTCGTCGTTAAGCCTGATGGCATGTTAACTGACATTAATGTTGTACGTGATATTGGGGCAGGTTGTGGCGAAGCAGTAGTCGATATGGTTAAGAAGATGAACCAGCTCAGTCCACCTTTCACCCCTGGAAAACAACTCGGTAAAGCCGTGAAGGTCTTGTACACCTTGCCTGTAACGTTTCGGTTAGAAAAGTAGGAGACTTCTATTCCGCTTCCTTCTTGACATCACATCTTAACTAAAACAGCAGGTACATTTATTTTGCTAGAAGCGTCATTATCATTTTCTTAGTGCATGACTATTGATAGTATCGTAGTTGTTTCACATTATTTCAGCACATCAAAAAAAGAATCTCAAATATGTATTTCACAAAACAGACTAACGCTTTAATCTTATT
>CAZDHV010000012.1:0-20052 GCA_964505335.1 uncultured Saprospiraceae bacterium
TTAGTGCTGTGATGTGATCATATCCTGCCGCCTTGAGTAGTGCTGTGAGACCATCTAACAATACTGGATGGTCATCAATCAAGGTAAGATGCAGCTCAGAAGTAATCATTGATTGTGTCTTCAACTAAAAATAATGAATAATCTCTATTCATTATAACCTTGTGCTAGCGCTTACCATCGAGTCATTAAGCACGACACAATAGTGCGCACTATCACAAATAGTTAACTTATGATTGATGCAGCTAAGGCCAATTTTATGGAATAGTCGCATTCTACAAAGTCCTATTTTTGGACAATTCCTCTATTTATTTACTCCTAAAGTCACATTTATATATCGTATAAATCTGATTATCAATAGGTTATGATTTTGAGAGTCCTCATGTTTTATGAGGATATCATATCTCGATGGATCGATCATTGCCCCTATTTAGATCGATTTTACCCTCACATCAATCTGAACATTCCATTTGCTCAATACGGATAACACCTTATTTTTGCATCATAATTACACATCATGGCAGAGACAACTAAATCGACTGGTAAATATTGGATCTACTTCGCCGTATCATTAGTGATCATGGTCGCAATGATGATCTGGGTGAATTCATGGTTTTGGGTTGCCCTACCTTTTGTCCTGACTTACTTGGTGCAGGCGTTGGATGTGATGTAGCACGAGCCCACTCCTATCTCTGGGATACACTACCTAGCTACAACCCACTCTCGTTTCGTAAGGATATCTTATTTATTTCCTCTTAAAGGTTAATATTCATTTAATCCGCTGCTGGCGTGTTAACTACACGTGGATCATAGGAGTCTTTTAAAAAAATCTAAGCCTATGAAACGTGTAATCTACCCAATTGTATTGTATTGCATCGCAATGAGTTCTTGTGCCAGCATAGAGAAGCTGGTAGATCAAGGGAACTATGATGCCGCCATTGAACTTGCCACTCGCAAATTAGCTGGCAAGAAAAACAAAAAAACTAAGCATATACGTGCCCTAGAGGAGGCATATGCCAAGGTAAATGCTCGAGACTTGGATCGCATAACCCATCTACAACTAAAAGATGATGCTGACTCCTGGGCAGATGTGTACCGCATCTATGATCGGATTAGTAGGAGACAGAACAGCGTCACCCCATATCTCCCATTGATCAGCAAAGATGGCTATCACGCATACTTTGAACTAGTACATGTGGCAGAGCCAAAGGTACTTGCTGCTAAAAATGCGGCGGCAAAATATTATGAATCTGGCACCGCCCTAATTGAGATTGCGGAAACCAGCGGTGATAAATATGCTGCCCGTCGAGCCTATGCCGAATTAAAGCTAGCTGAATCATTTGATTTAGATAATCCAAGCTTGATCGAAGATATTCGGTATAGTTATGATATAGGGACAACACACATCTTAGTCACTGTTGATGATCAGGTGGCCGCTATTAATGACTGGTCTCACTCACTGAGACTGCCAGATAGAAGCTGGACGACATATTACTACTCTGGCCTAGCCAGAGATGAGTTTGACCTGATCAGCAAGCTAACATTGAGAGATGCTCAGGTATCAACAGAACAGGAGCGCATCAATAATGAGTCCTTCGTCAAGGAGACGGAGATCTTGCAAGACATCGTGAGACGTGATGGCACTGTTGCCACTGACAGTCTTGGCAATACGCTCCAGGAGACGGTAGTTGAAGTACGACGTGGTCGTACCAGGCATATAGCCAGGTCTAAAAATGCGCAGTTATTAGGGATTGCTGAAATCATAGATCCTGAAACAGGGTTAGTCTTAGCACTTGAGCCCATTGAGATAAATGTTGGTTTTGTTAGCGAGGGATATAGAATAACCGGAGATCGACGTGCCATCCCAAGTCGGATCTTAGGGTTCAATAGCCGGATTGACGACTTCCCCACTGATTGTGCCATGATCGCTGAAGGACGCGACGATATGTATGATGCTTTTAGCAGCATTGTCTCAAGACACTTAGAATAATGTCACCTGCGGAGAGGTTTAACAAATAGAGTTTAAACCTCTCCGTATTTTTAGGGGATGTCTCTTAAGTATGTAAGGATGTTGAAGAGGACAACAGTCACAGGTTTGATAGCTTTTATTGTGATCGCTGGCATGACCTTCAGCGCATGCGGGAGTAAAAAAATCTTAGTGGAGGAACAAGCAATTCAGGAAATTAGAACACCCATAAGAAACATTCCTCTGTCTACTTTGGCATTTGAGTATCAAATCAATAAACTTGGCCTGAACAATTATATCAATGCACATTTAGACAGTCTATTCACCCAAACAATAGAGGCTGACAAAGGAATAGAAGTAAAGATCACAAGGTTATCGTCAAGTCAAATAGAACTTCAGGAGAAACAGGCTCTTATCAAGCTGCCGCTAAAACTGGATGCCTACAAGGACTCATTCTTAGGCCAATGGAGTGCAACCGGAGAAATCGATCTAACAATAATATCCAATGTAGATATCAGTCCTGACTGGAAGATGGAGACTGCCACTGAAATCGTTGATTATCAATGGATCCAAAAACCAACTGTGGCGGTAGGTTTTTTAGATCTCTCCCTCGGAGCATTTACAAGTGAGATAACCGATCGAATCAAACCAATAGTAGAGAAAGGACTAGACAAGGCGATACAAGAGAATTTTGATCTGAAAAATCAGACTGAACTCTTACTGGGTCCAATCTTACAGCCTTATGAATTAGATCAAGCTATAGGTGGTTGGATTGACATGGCCACAGATAGCATCCACTTCTCTCCATGGGGTAACACAGAAGACTATATAACTGGCAAAATATATGCTCCATTCAAGACTGTCGTCAGATCGCAAAAGCCAGTTTCAGACAGCGCCAAACAACTCCCCCCATTCACATGGAATAATAACATTGGGTCCATAAGCACCTTTCAGATTTATGCAGATTTAGGATATAATTATCTAACCAATCTCGCCAGATCCAACTTGGTGAATAAATCATTCAGCAATGGTGGCCGAACAGTCAAGGTTGAAGATTTAAAGATCTCGGGGAAGACTAAAGAAATCTCTGTGGATGTCAAGACCTCTGGATCATTCAAGGGCATCATAACTATAACGGGGCAACCTGTTTATAATGATGGCATACTAAGCACTCAGAATGTCACCTGGTCGCTGAAAACAAGTAACATACTGCATAAGACAGCTGCCTGGATCAAAAAAGGGTATATCCATGATCAACTTAACAAGGCTTTGGTCTTTGACCTAAATCAGTATGTCATTTCTGCACAAGAAGAATTGTACGAGGTGCTTTCTGATTTTAAAACTAAAAGCAACATTGACTTGCAACTGGACTGGGGGAAGTATGACATCGACCACCTTGAGCTCCACAATGACGGTATTGATCTGCTACTTAAGCTTGATGTCGAGATAAAGACAATTATTGATCAAGTGCCAGAAGAATTTTGATCTTCTCAAGCAGGTGGGAACTTTGAATACTATAATTTGTTTTGTCATTGAAACACACTAACTATGAGCTTTTTAAAAAGACTAAAAGATTCCAAATATTCAAATATTCCTGAGAGTTGGACACCGATCAGAAAAATTGCTGATCTGAACGAAGTTGATAACGCCTCTCAAGAACAGCCGGTAATGCTATTTAAGCATAGCACGACTTGTGGAATCAGCAGCGGAGCTAAATACCGCCTCGAGTCTGATTGGGAAAGCTTGAGTGCAGATCTTCCCTGTTACTACCTTGACCTATTGAGTCATAGAGATGTTTCTAATGCCATTGCGGAGAGATACAAAGTAGTTCATCAGTCACCTCAAATCCTAATCATAAGCAACGGTGAGAGCGTTTATGATACCTCTCATCACAACATAAGCGTAGGCGACATCAACAGTGCGGTAGCACGATTAGCTTAGTTGTCTACTCAACCCCGACAATCGTGAAGTCGAATGCCACCGGCATATCTGGTGGCACGGATCTGTAGCCCTCTGATCCAAATGCTGATGTAGGGGGTATAAACATACTCCCGGTCCAACCTTGAGAAAAATTAACCATTACATCCTGCCATCCTTGGATGGTCTCAGAGAGCATTACAATCGTGTCCTGAGTGACATACCTCTCATCAAATACTGTCCCATCTAGTAGATATCCCAAGTAGTTCAGCCTAACCACACTGGAATCTTCAATGACGAGAGTAGAATCCATTGGCCCAGCTATAGCCATCGTATCGCCAAACACATAAAAGGAGTTGTTGTTTTCTATGGAATCTGGCAACATATTGGCTTGCAAGAAATTTTGAATCTGTCGCTCGTAAAAGTCAGCAATCTGTTCCCAGTGCTCTACTAACGTAACATCTGCAAAAATTGGAGTGTTAGCAGGTATCCTACTATCCCCAAGTTCACCAAAGGCCTCGTCAGAACTCATAACTACCAATACCCTACCACCTCGACCAATACGCCTGAGTCCTGTTACTATACCATCGATAAGCCGGTTCAACTCTATCGTGATCGGCGATTCGGGTGCATCAAGTACTTCTCCATCAAGATCTGTAATGATATAGTCTATGATTGCGGTACTAGAAAAACCAGGAACTTCCATATCTCCACTATCGATTACGGATATTAACAACTCAGGAGAAATTGAAACGAAAGTTTCTGGACGGCTCTCGACAAACTCCTCTATGGATTCTATCTGAGCTAATATCGTCTCATTAGCTTCTGAAGAACATGAGTAATACATAGCCGTGATAAGTAGTATTACTGCTACGAGAGTTGGTCTCATCTATAACACAGTGATTAGTTGTATATCAAAGAATGACAATGCTCTGAGCATGAGGAAAATGTAGAAAAACTTAGACATGCTATTGGTTTTATTGTACCATAATTAATTCGATATCAAAAGCAATTGGTGCATTAGGCGGTATAGTTCCTGCACCATTTCTTCCAAAAGCAAGATTAGAAGGAATAAACAACATTCCTTCGCCTCCCTCACCAAAAGACTGGAGACCTATCTGCCAACCTTCTATTAATTGTGATAATTGAAAAGTAGCTGGGTCTGGGCTATCTAAGGTAGTATCAAAAACTTCATCATTCAATAAGTAGCCTTGATAGTCAATAACTATTGATGACAATAGATCAGGCCTTCTATCATTTCCAGGATTATCAGTAACTATATAGAGACCGTTATCCATCCTCTGGGCTGTAGTGATATTATTCTCGGCGAGATAGGTTGTAATCAACTCTTCATTATAAGCCGACAGATTGTCGAATACATCGAGAATCTCTATTCGATAAACGAGTGCTTCCCCCTCTTGTAATCCGCCTCCCGATAGACTCGGCGGAAGTATGAATGTTCCAATATCGCCAGGTCCCATTAACTGAAATGCCTCAACTATCCCAGGAGGAAAACCAAGTGCCTCAGTTGTTATGTTTTGATTAGTACCGAATGTATTGACTCCTACGGTGCCATTAAGATCCGACAATCGCAGGTCAAATTGCAAAAAGTCAGTTTCATTAATGAGAGGACTCCCGGTTGTTCTCTCAATTGACACAAACAATCCACTGGCAGTTTGATCAAAGGCAAGTGTCTGACTTGCTATGTAATCTTCTATCACTTGCGCACTATCGCCTCCAGAATCAGAACTACACTGTACGAAAATCATTCCTAATCCCAATAGGAGCAATAAGCCTAAGCCGTATTTTTTAATAGTCATAATCAGATATTGTTTTTGTATTAGTTTACTGACAATAGTTCTATGTCAAAGCCTAAGTTAGTGTTCGGTGGTATCCCTAAGGTACCTGTAGGACCAAACCCTAAGTTAGACGGAATTAACAAAGTTATAGCTCCACCTTCAGTGACAAACTGCATGCCTTCAGTCCAACCTCTAATTACTTGTTGAAGATTAAATGTGACATCATCTGCTGAATCAAAAGTCTCTCCATTTAAGAAATAACCGACAAAATTGACTGTAACGTCAGAATTCTCATTCGGCCGCGCTCCAGTGCCTTCACGTGTGACGATATAGTTCAGTCCGCTCTGCGTGACAATTGTGTTTAGGTTATTGTCCTCTACATAATCTGATATTCTCAGGTTACTTACATCCTCCCCATCATCACCACAACTAGTGATCATAACCAATAAGAACATAAATGAAAGCATATATGATAGTCTCATAAAAAAATTTGATTTAGTCAAGAACGATTAATATCGCACAAATGTCCATCAAAAGAATGAACTAAAACAAAGATTCCATTTAAGGGTGAAAAATATGTCTTACCCCTTGCTATTTTTCATTAAGTTCAAGAAAGAAATTGAATCAATCATGGATATAGATCAACTTTTTTCTGCGGCAAACTTACTTGCTATGCTTGGCTGGGCACTTCTGATCCTAGTGCCACAATGGAAGTATACCAGAATTTTAGTACAGGGTGCCGTAATCCCTATTCTTTTAAGTGGTCTATACCTATTCTTAATGGTCAGACATTATGGAGAGATGGGAGAAGGAGGCTTTGGATCATTGGATGAGTTGGGCATCCTGTTCAGCAACAAGAATCTGATATTTCTCGGTTGGGTGCATTATTTAGCTTTTGATCTTTGGTTGGGGACATGGGAATATAACGATGCCATGCGCCACGGTATTCATAGATTAGTACTGTTGCCTTGTCAGTTGCTCACCTTCTTTGCAGGCCCTGTAGGATTATTCTTATACATTACCATACGCAATATTAAAACTCAAAAATTCGATCACGAAAACTTCGATTATGCACCAGGATAGAAGATGATCTGTCTATTCTTCAACCATTAAACTGTGCTAAATGAGTTCTACTTCATCGACATTTATTTCAGCCTTAGAATTCGAAGTCGGTGGTTTTATTGGGGGGGGACTCATCCTGTTTATTGGAGCTGGCCTTATGATTGTACCTCTTATGGTTGACGAACCGTTCTGGGTATTAATACATGGATAAAGCCTATCAAGTTCTTTATTTCAACAGCTATATATATTTGGACTTTCTCGTACCTACTCCATGATATTCAGAGATGGCCAAAGCTTAAGAGCTGGCTAAAATGGACTCTCCTCATTATCATGATTGTTGAGATGATAATTGTAGTTGTGCAGGGTGCACGAGGAGTCCGAAGTCACTTTAATTTTGATACAGGTCTGGATTCATTGATGTTTGCCGCTATGGGGATACTTATCCTGATCAATACAGTCCTGATATTGATCCTGTCCATAATGTACTATTTCAAGCATACCAAGCTCAATCCAACATACTTATTGGGAGTGCGATTAGGCTTGCTCGTGTTTATCGGAGGTAACATTGTGGCGGCATTATGATATCCAATGGTCAACACGCTGTAGGCGTGGCTGATGGTGGTGCCGGTCTACCATTCGTAAATTGGAGTACTACAGGAGGAGATGTTCGGATAGGGCACTTTCTAGGATTACATTCCTTACAGATCATCCCCCTATTAGCCTATTGGATTAAAGAAAAAATATCAAGCCTTTCAACTCAGAAACTATTAGTGGTAATCATAGCTGGTGTTTATGCGCTGATTGTAAATCTGCTCACCACTCAGGCTCTTGCAGGCATTCCTCTTATCAATTCTTAGCGGCATTCTTAAATCTGTCGATACGTCTTCTTACATTCTCTCTGATATTCATATAAAAGAGGTTAATATCGACTATGTGGTAATTCTTAGTGGTCAACAAAAAACTCCAAGGAAACTTTGGCTTGTTGACCCATAGCACGCCCTCACTAATCTGAGCTTCTACAAGTTGAGGATATATCTTGTCAAAATTTCTAAGCACTGCACCACTGTTGTGCTCACGTGTGACGAGTTCTGTTGAGGTCGTCCAGGATAATGGATTAACTACTGTCGTCGTATCTCCACCTGATCCATATGGTGGATAACTACCTGTTTTAAACGTGCGCCAAGAAACGTAACACCCCACATCGTCGGCACGCTCACAAGTAGGTATATGATCAAACTCGTCCTTGGCCACCGGTATTCCGATGATATATGCAGCGATGAGTTGATTCTGTAATTGAGTCCCATCAAAAAACTCCTTCAGGAGGATTTTGGCATGCCGTGTTCCCTGACTATGAGATGCGATGACGATGTCCTTTCCTTGATTCTGATTGTCCAAATAGTATTGAAAAGCCTGCTTTACATCCTCATAAGCATAATCAAGAGCACGCTCTCCTTCTGACCGATTCTCGGTATAGAAAGCCTCTATGTGAGCCTGTCTGTAGCGTGGTGCATATACTCTGCCGCCAGAGTTAAATGCGCTAGCTTGGTATTGTATAGTAGTATTGTCAGTTCGATCATTGAGGTCTTGATCGGTGATATCTGCATTCCACATCACAGCACCCTTATAGCTGGTATAAGTTGTTGGGTGTATAAAAAATACATCCGCATCTGTATCAGGGGTTGTGTACGATTCAGATCCTGGCACCTTATCTGATGGATCACTTTTATCAGGATGTGCTGCCCAATATTTCATCTGACTATAATCCAGCTTTGTGTTACTCTGAGAAGTATCAGACCCCAATGTAGGATAGGACTTACAAGACTGAAATGTGAATAGGGCTATCCCGAGTAACACGAAGTAGTTACTAAATGAATTTGTAAATGTTGTATACGTCAAAGCTGTTTGCATTTTCTACAATTATTGCTATACCTAATAACCATTATTAAGCCTATCTATCTATGTTTATGTCGGCAGGTTAGCAGTCTATTAGCTTAACAATTTTTGTGTTGCAAAGGTTATCGACAAACTTTAACTAACCCAAAAAATAAATATCCAAAGGACAATACGCCTGAGTCGAATTCTCCTCAAAATTCCAGTAGACAGCAATCGGTAACAATCAAAACCGATTACAGTGTTCAGAATCACAATAATACTATTGTGTCTACATATATGTCTATTAGGGCAAGCGCAACAGGGCTCAGAGAAATCTGTGCTATATAGGAATGTAGAATCAACTATTAAACTTAAAGGCGCACCTACTGCTATAGAAGCTTTTAAATGGAGTTCCAATGATGGCATCAGTTCAACTCTATCCTATGATGTAGAAAGACTGACCAAGACAGTTTATAAGTCACTCTTGCAAGTTCGACTACCACTGAGCGAACATGAGTATCTAACACTCTTGATAAAAGAACAGGATATAGCTTCAACTAAGTATTATACTGATATCAAGACCTACCGAGGAGTAATAATTGAGGAGCCTCAATCTTGGGTAACACTCAATGTGACTGGTACCAAAATCAATGGTATAATAGCACGACCAGCTCAAAATCTAATCCTCGAGACCACATCAGAAGGACTATTGGAACTATATGATAGTGCAGACAAGCCAACTTTATCTTGGACTTGTCATAATACTGATGACCTAATGAATTCAGGGCGCAAAAGAGGATCAACTCATAAGAACCAATCTAACGGAGATACTGTCAGCGTCTATATTGACTGCGACTACGACCTGTTTAGATCTCGTGGATCAAGTATCACAAATACGATTAACTATGTGCAGAGTCTTATGAATGATGTTTCCGCCATCTATCAAAATGAGAACATCACCTTGAACGTGGATGATATACATGTATGGGATAGCGTCGATCCTTATGATAAAGACAACGCCACAGCTGCGATTCATAACTTCAGAAGTCATCTTAATGAAGAATTCGATGCTGACTTAGCCATATTGTTATCCACAAATACAAGACTGAGCGGAGGTGTAGCCTTTGTCGATGGATTCTGCGATAAGACACGGGCATATTCTTACGCCAATCTAAATAGTAATATCCCCAATAGTAGCGATTACTCATGGCAGACCCATGTGATCTCGCATGAGATAGGACACAATCTGGGTTCACCGCACACCAATGATTGTAGCTGGGGCCCAAACGGTAATCAAGCACTCGATGATTGTGTTTCTAACTCTTGTAGTGAAGTCGCTGGATCAGTACGAGGAACCATCATGAGCAATTGCCATCTACCAGGACGGGGAGGGGTGTTTTTCTCAAGAGGGTTCGGTCAGGAGCCTGGAGATCTGATAAGAACTAAAATAGCAGAGTGCAATGCTATCGAAGGTAAAGATTGCTCAGAAGCAATTACAATTACCCTGAGCGGCGTGGATACGTCAATTCAAGTCTTGGGTCCTATAGCAGGTAGTGGCGCTAGTCAAGCCGATGCGGACGCTTCAGCCTGGTATCAATTTATCCCGCCGAATGATGGCTATTTAAGTATGGATGCCTGTTATCAGGGAGTAGATACAAGGTTAATAATACACAGAGGTTCCTGTAACGAATTAAACCAACTAATTCTGCAAGATGATCATTGCGATATCGGCAGCGGTCTCAATTATGCATCCGCAGTTGACAGCTTCCCGGTTTTAGCAGATCTAAGCTATTATATAGAATGGGACGACAGGTGGTCCTCAGAAGGATTTGAATATTACTTCCGATATGACCAGATCATAATCCCAGAAGATCCATGCTCAAATGGTATTCTGGACAACGGCGAGGAACAAGTGGATTGTGGCGGAACAGCGTGTATACCATGCGATCTATGTGATTCAACTGATGACAATCCTAGTTCTTTACGATCCAATAGTAATATACTCCATTCAGACCAGATCTTTGCTCCAGATAGTATCACCCTCTCATCCGCTCAAGAAGTCTCTTTCGAGGCAGGTTTTGAGATGGATTTAGGTAGTACTCTTCAAGCTCTCATAGAGAGCTGCGCTGAATATATAGACAGAATTACGGACTAAATCAATCCTTAGAACGTACTATTCAATCTAAGCACGTCAGTCGGGCTCTCGCATAAAACTACCAATTGTCCTCTCATGGCAATAGGAGCTTTAAGTAGATGTTTATTTCTCTGGATTACATTAATCCAGCCTTCCATATCGAGATCTTTCCCCTTTATGTTCTTTTGATATTCAGGAAGAGCCTTGTTGAAAAGCTTTTTAGGATCGACATCCAACTTATTAATAATATTATACCACTTCGTACTCGTAAACTTGAGTTTTTCGTAGCTGTATGACTTTATATGTGGTGATAATGACTGTGCGTAGGCTATGGTACGACGGTCTGATACTGATTTAGGATTGTAGTAGATTTCAATCTCTCGTTTTTTCACCTTCATGTCACGCTGATTTATTTACTTCTAATATTCAGCATAGAGATCTAGGTTGCTTAAGGAGGCGTTAAAGGCCTTAATGCGAAGTTAAGACCATCGATCTTACTACTCTCGTTTGAGCTGTTGCGAGCTCATAGTATATTATTCCAGATGATGTCCCTAGCTCACTGCGGTCTATTCTTATCTCATTAAGACCTTGCGATAGCGCTTGATCTTTTACGAGTATGACTTGTCCTGAGATATTATAAAACTTCAATTCTATCTGTTGATCTGACGATAGATAAATTGGAATGTTCGTATAATCTGTAAATGGATTTGGTTCATTCTGATATAAATGATCTCGATCTGAAGGTTCAGACAATAGATCATCAGAAAAGGAGATGTCGACCTGATAATCTTCTCGTACACGATCGTAAATGACATTGTCGTAATCTATATCCAGTTGAATAGCATCTGACAATTTTCCAGCTTCAGCAGGCCTCACGACCAATGAGAACAGCTCTGAATCATTGATCTCAACAATCTCAGGATTAGTCCAAACAATCTTCACTGAGCTAAAATCTTGACTAAGTAAATAATCCTCAGGTGAAATATCTAAAAGACTTGAGCTGATCCCAACTATATCGAAATCACCTCTTACGGAAATCTGCATTGCCATCATATCTATGCCCTGATCTACATAGAATGGAACCAAAATTTCTTCGTTTGGAGACATTGTCAATTCAGGCACCACAAGAGATATCTTATTATTAGATCTTCCCAATGCCTTGTTGCTGGTCGTCTTTGCATCTCCAGAGATATCTCCGATCTTGACGCCTATCCAATCTTGATCTAGCATGTGCCCAGTGAGCTCTGCGATTTCTATCGTCTCTTCATAAATATGGGGGTTGGTCTCATCGATTCCTGGATCGGCAGGAATAAATATCCAGCTGGTATGATTAGAAAATGAATCTATCTGACCCAATATCAGTCTTCGTAATTCAGCAATATCCACGGCTGATATTCGACCATCATTGTTAATATCTGCGGCTAGAATATCAGAAGCATCGGTCAAGTCGCTCAGACCTAGTAAGTACTGTTGAATCAACACTACATCTAGAGCTGTTACACCATTTAGCGAGTCATCATTCTTATAAGCTTCCAGTTCATAGGACATATACATCTGATTAGACCTAAAGGCGTACTCCCCATCGATATCAGTCAATTTAGAAACTGTACTATTCTTGGTGATGAGTACATCTTCGATCATCTCACGGTTGACCGTGAACACTTCACCTCCTATATCAGCTTGTTGGGTAGTGCCACATGGGCCAGGTGTTGCTCCGAGCGTCAATGATTGTTCTAACTCAGATCTCTCTATTGAGATCGACTCACCATCGATACAAACTATAAAATCTTGATCTATACAATCCGGTATCCCATCTTCATCCAAATCTGAAACATCTACTGACCCACGACATGGACACCCCTCCTGCATGCGGTCTCCTATGGTACAGGGATCTCCATCATCACAGACAATAGGCTCGTCCATAGCTGACAATAATACTGTGGCATCAGTTTCAGCATAGTTGCCAAACTGATCTATCACTCGGATGAGTACTTTTATAGGTTGATCAAGATCCTCGCAACAGAAGAGGATCTGATCCCGATATATCTCGTCAATAGTTAATTCCCCATCTTGATCACTATCATATGCACTGAAGTCTTCATCACATTTATCTCTCAGTTCCCAAACGGCCAAGGTGCCATTTGACGCAATCTGATTGACCTCTGTCGCCCGAGCTATCTGTATCTCAACAGGTCCACAAGCATCTGCACTGTTACTATCAAATAGCTGAGCCGTTATCCACCCTGCATTACCTGAGCTATAACTGACATTCAGTTCTGTGATAGTTACAGGCACAGGAGGAGTTTCCTCAGTGACTATTACTTGTATGGTATCAGTTGACCTATTGCCGCAAGCATCAAGAGCCTCTATGGCAATCTGATGATGGCCAGCAGGGACATCTTGGATAAATAGTTGTTCACTTGAGAAACCCTGGATGATTACCTGTGGAACAGCATCACAATTATCAACGATATCGACAACGGCAGACAAGTCTATATCTCCCTGACATAACCTTCCAGACAGAGCTACTACTACTGTATCTTCTATCGTTGTGATTATTGGTGGCGTCTGATCGACAACATAAAGATGTTGTAAATGAGAGATTACCTGATCTGTGCACCAATCAATTACCGTCCAAGATCTCAGTATCTTCTGACTGCCAAAAGAACAAATCTCGTCAGACTCCTGGTCAGAGAAGGTCGTAGACATTCGGCAAAAGTCATCAGCACCATTATCGACCAGTCGCAGCTGTATTGAATCAGAACCGTCGACCCACATCGGTAAAGATGAAATATCCTCAGGAAGAACAGATTCGCCACAAGCCAATCCAGACACGTCAGCAGGAAAAATGACAGATTCAATTGGCGTTGCGAGTATGTTGACGATAGCTGTATCTAATATAAATGTTCGATTGTTAGCGGTCAATGAGTATACCCTACCGACAACACCTGATCCACAGGTCAGATCCTCAAATATTTGATCCTGGACACTTACAGTTCCTTCTAACTGACAGAGTTCATCTTGTATTAGCGCGCTAAATTCTGTGGCGCTAGGCACTCCCTCTACTCGGTCTAATAACTCCGTCGCACTAGTCATATCTGCGGTGCCACAAAATATGTTTAATGAGTCACTGAGGACATTCACAATGGGCTCCGCTTTGAACTCTGCATTGACAAACGACCAACACACGGTCTGGCCAGTACAAGGATGTATGAGTCGCACCTCCAGAGGTTCCGATAAATCGTTACCACTGACATCAGATAGGTCGACTATAGCCCCTTGTGCATCAATAACTTCCAGGATGTAATCATTTATCCCTGAAATCGAATTACGTGTGAACATGCCTGGACGCAAGCCAAGAGTACAATTGGCACTCACCGACACATTTAACTCACTTATACAACTGATACGCTCTTCTACTGCTAACTCAACATTTATAGACATCGTAGCTGTACATCCCATAGGATCTGTAACGATTAGCGTATACAGACCATAATCTGCCGTGTTTGGATTGGAGATATCAATCTCAGATGCATTAGAAATAGGGTCGCCATCTCGTTGCCAAGAATATGTGAGCCTACCATTTTCTGAACTTGCTTCGGCTTGTAAGTGTATAGCTTGACCTATACAAAATGGTCCATTGTCTATCAGCTCAGCAGCAAATGAGGCATCGCATAAAGCCTGGAGCACGATTATGTCTACACTACTGATGTCATCTTCTCTATCATTTTCATTATCGGGAGTACTGTCCAAATCAAATGCAATATCTGTTCCATTTGGGCTGTCTGTAGCGAATATGATTTCAGCAATATTTTCGATCTCTATGATTAGTGCCGGTACATCAACAATCATTCTTATTGATAAGACTGTTGAATCTCCCGCTGAGATGACCTCGATCGGTAACGAATTTGCCTGGTCATCCCATTGAGGGTTTAGTTCAGGGACATAGCGTAGGCCTTCCGGCACAATATCTCTGACTACCACTTCATAGGCGGGAACCAGTCCCTCATTAATTATAGTGATCAGATATTCTACTGTATCACCAACACTGAATATATCGCTGCCTACAACTTCTTTAGTCAAGGCCAGGTCAAAACCTGTACATGAAAGCTCCACTGCATAACTCCCACATGATGCAACACAAGATGATGACACCATCATCTCCAATGGTTCTCCGATACTAATTTCTCCGATAAATGAATCGATCTCGTGATTAGCGACAGAAAATAATTCTATTTGATATGTCCCATCATCATCAATCTGATTGAATAGACCTGTATGATTGACAGCCCTGATCAACCCGTCGCTATCGGCAAGGACATAAACGTAGGTTCCTCCCTGATGGCGACTTCCATTTACAGGAGGTGGTTGCGCTTGGGCAAAGAGAAACCGATCGTCTACTGTACACATGGAGCCCGGTTGATTGAGACCATTGTTAGTTTCTACCCCACACAACACCTCAGATACTAAGAGCTCATCTCTGACACCATTGTCTATAGAGCGCAGATTAACTTGAAGGGCTCTCTGTGGTCTATCCGCAGGGATTGAAAAAGGGCCAAATATGGCAGCATAGGGCAATTGTTCTTGATCCACAAAAAACTGAATTGGCGCATTATCCTCGACCGTTATCTCAAAATTTTCTTGGAGCACCTCAGCACTATCAACTTGAAGGTCATCGAATGAAACCAGGATAAAAAAGCTACCACTAGATGCGGGTCTGTCATCTGAGGGATTGACACATGTGGGTACTATGTCATAAGAGACATGAGCTGTCAGAGCTTCCTGGCTATCTGCTGTAAAGCTATAACACAGGAGCAGCACCACCCAAATGTAGCGCATAGGGATGTAAGATGGCATGCGAGATGCCTCCATAGGTTGTAGTTTCCTTATGTAAATATTTAGAGACCAAAAGGCTCCGCTCAATGACGAGCGGAGCCTATAGTCTTATAATTCTCTTTTCTTATTATTCATTACCTGTCCAAGGGAATGTTCCACACTCTACGCTATTGATTGTAATCGTTATAGAGTCTGCAGCTGTTCCACATTCACCTTCCGGATCTTCAGATGTCAATGTCAATAGGACTTCGCCACCTGCTCGATCATTTGGACCAGGTATATATGTAGTAGCGCCTGCAAATGAGCTATCGTCACTTTCAGAAGCATTTTCAAATGATCCATCGCCATCTGTGCTCCATGTACCTTCTGATACTCCGGCTCCAGATATCGTTGCATCTGCAAGATCTACTTCAGCAGTAGAACATATTGTCTCGTCTTCTCCTGCATCTACAGTAACCTCTGGATCCACTGTGATTGTAACACTTACTGTATCACCTCTACATCCATCAGCACTAATTGGCGCGATCATATAGGTCACACTATCAGGATTCTCCCCTGTGTTAGTATAAGAGTCAGTTTCTAAATCACTCGCACCTATAGATCCTGGATTAGCAGAATTTACGTTTTCTAATCCTCTTGTATTAACAGATACTAAATCAAAACTATCGGCGGCAACAGAGCCTGAGCCCACCTCAAGAACTAATCCAATATCACTACCGCTACATACTGTATCAGCGAGATCATCAGCTAATTCTGGTTCTGGGTCCACTGTTACAGTCACTGTAAAGTCATCACCTATGCATCCCGCATCCGTAAATGGTGTGATGGTATATGTTATGGTTACAGCAGATGCTGAAGTGTTAGTATAGGTATCGGTTATATTCGCCAGAGTAGTATCCGTCCTTGATTCGCCAGGCGTTACCGCAGTACTATCGCTGCTGACCACAGTGTATAAGAACCCATCTGCTGCATTACTTTCATCAGCAAGATTGTCTGTTATGTCTATATCCAATGCCTCTCCACTACATACTGTGAGAGATTCATCCTCATAGATCGGTTCAGAACAGATGGTTACTGTAATGGTGATTGTATCACTCACACAGCCTTCATCAGATGTAGCTATTGCTGTATAGATCACATCTTGAGATGACCCACTGATATTAGTTAATACATCATTGATTACATTACTACTGGTCGTATCAGTGGTCTCTCCAGTGACATCATCATTTGCTTCGGCTGACCAGACAAAGTCTACATCGCTTACTCCATTAGTTATTAAGTCATCAAGATTGATATCGAGTAATTCATCGCTCGCTACAAACACCGTAGTGTCAATACCAACTGGTTCTGTTGTTACTGTTACTGTAACCATATAGTCATCTCCTTCACATCCGCCCACATATGGTGTAATTGTGTACACTACGGAGTCAGTCAAGCCACTTGTATTAGAATATGTATCCATAGATATAGCAGACACATCAGTCAGGCCAGTTCCTGTAGTTCCTTCCCCTTCAAGATTCGCTCCTGTACTCGCAATGGCTACATCAAAGCTATCGATTGTCATACCCGAACTATCTGACGCGGCTAAGAGAACATCTATTGTTTCATCACTACAGACTATAGCATCTATATCCTCAACTTGAGGTACTGGGTTGACTGTTAACACAACCTCAAAGTCTTCACCCGCACAATCACCAGCGAATGGTGTAATGGTATACACGACCGAGTCGACTTCACCACTTGTATTAGTGAATGTATCATCGAATATTGCATCTGTACCAGTAAATCCTCCTTCTGTTGCGGTTCCTGTTAATCCTCCACCAACTACTGCACTGATCTCGAAGCTATCGATAGTCACGTTAGCCGAGCTTGATAGTGTAATTCCTGCCACGTCATCACTACAGACTTCATTATCTAAATTATCAGAGAATACTGGTTCTGGATTAACTGTAAGTGTCACGTCTATCGTATCGCTTACACAACCATCTTCCGTCGTGGCCGATACTTCGTATACTATTGATGCAGCAGTAGTTGAACTGTTAGTCCATGTATCACTGGCAATTACGTTAGCATCGGTAGTTGATCCTGTGGATGCGTTACTTGATCCAGCTGTTAGCGAATCACTATTAGTGATTGAGATGATCTCATAAGATGCTGCATCAACGGTAGAGGTACCATCAAGACTAAGTACTATACCAGATACCTCATCGCTACATACTGAATCGTCAAGATCTGAGGCTAGAGTAATGCCATCTCGGACAGTCAGGGTCGCTATACTAGAGGTATCTGAATCTATTGTATTATTATTTACGCTTATTGTTGCAACCAAGCGATATTCATTACCGTCCATGTCGAAATCTATATCTGATAGAGATAAGAGCGTGTCTGTCTCTCCTCCTATAGCAACAAACTCCCCTGATCCAGTATTAACTAACCACTGGTAGGTCGTATCGTTAGGAGTAGGCAACATTGCCAAAGTTGACGGTAGCGTTACGTCTGCTAACCCAGAAAACTCTCCATCCATACCCTCACAGACTTCTAAATCTGTAGGGATATTATTCTCAAGTGAGAGGAGATCTTCACCACAATCAATAACTGTATAAGATGCTTCGCCACAGAAGTTAAAACATACAGGGTCACTACCTCCAGTAAAATCATCGAGATCATCACCAAAACTGAGTGCATCTTGAAAGTCTTGTGCTTCAACAAATGACGTAAAAGTATAGGCTGATACTCTATACTCCCCATTCGCTAAGCCCGTAAAATGACCAGTATTGCTGGTTATAGTAGAATCGGCATAGACTGCAGAACTATCTGTTAAGAAATAGAGATATACATTTTCTCCATTATAAGGGGCTACGGTTGAGACTATTGTTCCATAGTTAGGTCCACTTGCTCTATAGTCACAAGAGGCCTCATTGTAGTCTAAATCTCCATCACCATCGGCATCTATACATAGTGCTTCATGGACTATTATTGCTGTTTCCACATTAGCACCGTCCGGGTCTGTGATTATTAATACATCTACAGTTTGTAGTCCATCAACGAATGTGATGGCTTCGCTTTCAAAAGAAGTCGTTTCGGTGTGATTTTCTGTTGTATCCGTTCCGATAATTATATCATATACAACTCCTGGATTAAGTCCGGTGACCTCTATTACATACGTGCTGGTTGTTGTTATGTTATCCTCATCGCATGTTGCGATTGCTTCAATTTGAGAATAAGACGACGTGCTGTAAAAGAATGATAGTAAGAGCACTACAACACTTACTATAGGCCTACTTGGGTAAGAGTGAAATCCGTTCATTTTGCTTAGATTCTTAAAAAAATCAATATTAGCAAGCACCGAAATATATCGGATGCTGTGTAGGTTCAGATCGTCAGACGTAGGTTGTCCTAAACAAATATATGCATATTAACATATATAAAAGAAAAATAATATGAAAATTTTCGCTAGTAGGCCTTAGCGAATAATACTCGCCCTGAAGATGACGCTCCTGTCAACAGATCTTTGCCACTTTCTGCGACTTGATCGTTAGGGATACATCGTATGGTAGCTTTTGTTAACTCCTTGATTTTCAACTCTGTTTCAGTAGTCCCATCCCAATGAGCAGAGACAAAGCCTCCCTTATCATTGACTACTTCTTTGAAGGTCTCAAAGTCATCTACGGCCGTGATGTGATCGTCTCTATATTGCTTAGCTCGATTAAATAAGTTATCCTGGATATCACTGAGAAGCTTGTGCACATGTTGAGCTATGCCATCGAGAGCTATTGATGATTTTTCTTTGGTATCACGACGTGCTACTTCTACAACATTGTTAGCAAGATCCCGCTTACCAATGCCTATTCTTACCGGAATCCCTTTCATCTCATACTCCGCAAACTTAAATCCAGGGCGCTTCTTCTTATCGCGATCAATTAGTACTGATACCCCCAGAGCTCTGAGATCAGTAGCAATGCGATCTGCTACTTCCATTATTTCTGGTTGTGGCTTAGGAATCGGTACAATGACAACTTGAGTTGGAGCAAGTTTAGGTGGAAGCACAAGCCCCTCATCATCTGAATGTGTCATAATCAGTCCTCCCACTAGTCTGGTAGATACACCCCAGGATGTTGCCCATACATATTCTTCCTTATTATTGTTATCAGCAAACTTCACATCAAATGCCTTGGCAAAGTTCTGACCTAGAAAGTGCGATGTACCTGCCTGGAGAGCGCGGCCGTCCTGCATCAAGGCCTCAATAGTATACGTTTCTTCTGCACCGGCAAATCGTTCATTAGCCGACTTAGCGCCTTTTATCACTGGCATTGCCATATAGTCTTCAGCAAATCGAGCATAGAGTTCATGTATCATCTGAGATTCGGCAATAGCCTCGTCCCGTGTTGCATGTGCTGTATGACCCTCTTGCCATAGGAACTCTGCTGTTCTTAAGAATGGTCGAGTACGCATCTCCCATCTCACTACAT
>CAZDHV010000012.1:20152-33279 GCA_964505335.1 uncultured Saprospiraceae bacterium
AGGAACTCTGCTGTTCTTAAGAATGGTCGAGTACGCATCTCCCATCTCACTACATTGGCCCACTGATTTATTAGTAATGGAAGATCTCTATATGATTGAATCCAATCTTTGTAAGTATTCCATATGATGGTCTCAGAGGTCGGTCTTACGATTAACTCCTCCTCCAATTTGGCTGAAGGATCTACCACTACTCCACTACCATCAGGATTATTCATTAATCTATGATGAGTAACAACGGCACATTCTTTAGCGAAGCCTTCAACATGATCGGCCTCCTTGCTTAAGAAGCTCTTTGGAATGAAGAGTGGAAAATAGGCATTGACATGACCCGTCTCTTTGAACATTTTATCCAATTGGGCTTTCATATTCTCCCATATAGCAAAGCCAGTCGGCTTAATGACCATACATCCACGAACCGCCGAATTATCGGCCATTCCTGCCTTTCTCACGATATCTAAATACCATTGTGAATAGTTCTCTTCTCTTGCTGTAATCTCCTTTGCCATCTTGTTTGTTAAAATCCTGGTGCTATCTGTTAAAATTCGAACTCCTTTGGAAAAGAATTCGTCATATATATTGAACAATCTGTCTTAGACTCATAAAAAAAGTAATTAAGACTCTAATACGAACTGTTTAAGTGTTTATTAACGGTTCAATTGTGCCAAAAGTAATAAATTGTGAAGGCACGGAATATTGAACCGTGATACGATATAAAAATTAGTAGCTATGACAAATAAAAAATTCATTTCAGTTCTTTCGCTCGTCTTGGGCCTCTTTATTGTAAACGTTAATGCACAGTTTGACGATCTCTACTTTGATGAAGCAGATTTCAATACTGACAGAGACTATGCATATGAAGACGTTGATCAACAGATCGCTCAATATGACAACGCCTCAATAGATGATTATGACGGCGATGAGTTTGACGAGTATACCGAGTACTATACCAACGATTACGAAATCGATGGATTTGAAATTACGAATAGACTAGACAGGATGAGGTTAGCCACATTCGCTAGAAATTATTATGGTTCTGCGTTGTTCTTAGGAACAGGTAATGCATTCTTTGTAAATCTTAATCGCCAGATTGCGAACGACAGATTTTTTGCACGCTACCTAAGTAACGCTTTGGTATGCGCACCTACAACAGGATTTAGCGCTTTTTCGGATCCTTTTTCTCCAGTTTTTAATAATGGATTTAATTCTTTCGGGAGAGGATTTGGTTTTGTTAACTCAAATAGAGGATTTGGATTCAATAATGGATTTGGATTCAATAATAGATTTGGATTCAATAATGCATTTGGATTCAATAATACTTTTGGATTTAATAATGGATTTGGATTCACTATAGGGTCTAGTTCTTCTTTCGGAGGCGGTTTTTATGGTTGTCCTGCTTATGGATTTACGACAATTAATAATGCAAGACTTAATAATACGGCAAATACATTTACCCAAGCAAGTAGAGTGAATGACTCAAGAAATACTGGCGCAATTACCAGATCAAATGCTGGACGAAGAAATACAGTCACTAATAAAGCGAATGTAAGATCAACTTCTGCAAGAGGTGTATCTACATCATCTGTACGCAATAGAGCAGTTGCGCCTTCTTCTTCACGCACTGTGAGATCAGGAGCTAATACGAGAACGATAAGTAGAACTTCAGCTGCTCCATCAAGAACAAGTAGAAGTTCGAGATCTTCTTTTTCGCCAAGTAGATCTTCAAGCAGAAGTAGTTCTGTTGGTTCTTCAAGAAGTTCAAGATCTTCTTCAAGCGTAAGAAGTGGTTCTTCATCGAGATCTTCTTCATCAAGCGTCAGAAGCACAAGAAGACCATAAGGTCAAGAACATATAGTTACAATACATGGGTGGTGGCATTTGCAATCACCCATTTTTTTTTGAAATTTTTCTATCTATACATATCCTTGTACTTTAAATCCAAGTTTTACATCCCCCCTATATGATAAGATTAGTAATTGTTCTTCTATCCATAGCCATCAGTCAATTCGCAACTGCACAGACTATAGATGATGCCGTACGCTATTCCTTTATAACTCAGCAGAACTCAGCTCGATCATTAGGAGCCGGAGGAAGTATGAGCCCATTAGGGGCTGATATCTCTGTTGCAACCGTCAATCCTGCAGGTATAGCAGAATTCAGAAAATCAGAGATAGTACTCGGATTTGGTATTCCAATCGTTAGTACTGAGGCTACGATTGGAGGCACTTCTGCCAATAGTGATACGCTCGGATTTAAAGTGAGCAACTTAGGCCTCGTAATTGCGTCTAATACTGGGCGAAAAAAAATCAAGAGAATCAATTTTTCACTTGGTCTTAATCAGCTTGCGGACTTTCACGACAATATATTTTATTCTGGGGTCACGCCTGGCACTCGTACCGAACGCTTCATAGAATTAGCAAATCTCAGAACTATAGATGAGCTTGATAATTTTGAAGGGGGTTTAGCATTTGATGTGGATCTCATCTCAGACGACGATGGTGATACATTTTACGAGAGTGACTTCTTCACCTTTGAAGAAGAGATTTTAAAGGAGGAGATCATAGAAAGGTCAGGTACCCTTCATGAATTTTTTCTCAACATTGCTGCTAATCACAATGATAAACTCTCTTTTGGTTTAACCGTCGGATTTCCTATTGTAAACTTCAATGAAAGAAGACAGTATCTCGAAGAAGATGTATTTTCTCTTGTTCCAAATTTCTTCGACGCTCAGTTTATCCAAAATCTCAGCACCTCTGGGTCTGGAGTAAACTTCAAAGGTGGAATAATATATAAGCTTAATTCTAAGATTAGATTATCCGCTGCCGTTCACAGCCCGACTTGGCTCATGCTGACAGATGAATTTAGTACTTCACTAGATTTTTTCACTGATGATATCAATGTCGACGGCTTGATAGCCGAATCCCCTGAATCCGAATTCGAATATTCTCTCAGGACTCCATGGCGAGCACTTGCAGGCATAAGCACTGTATATAAAGCAGGTAAGCTAAGAGGCTTCTTTACTGGAGAGGTCGAATATGTTAATTATACCAACAGCAGTTTTAACCTAACGGTTAACTCAACTGATCCTACAGATCAATTCTTTGAAGACGATCTGAATGGTGAAATCAGTGATCAATTAACTCAAACTATTAACGTAAGGCTTGGTACTGAGCTAGCACTATCCAAATTTAGGGTAAGAGTGGGTGCAGGGCTACTACAAGCACCGTTTGAGGACAGCAATTTGGCAGATGTAGATATACAACTCAATGGAGGTCTAGGCTGGAGAGAAAATAAATGGTATGTTGATCTTGCCATAAGCACAAGACAACAAACTCAGATTTTTACTCCATATAGATTGATAGACGCGAGTAACAACCAGTCCGTTGAGATCGACAGTAGAATCAGTCAATTAGCCCTAACCGTTGGATATAAACTATAGATAAAGGGTCAGGAGCACGTGGCTCCCAACCCTTGAGTTTTACATTCGTTACATCTATTATTTATTATTCGGAGTTACTCCATAATAATCATACGCTTAGTTGCGACTTTATCGCCAGCGCTCAACTGATAGTATAGCAAGCCTTTGCTATTTAGATCAGACTGATCGATAACTATAGAATGTTGTCCTGAAGTGTAATTCTGTTGATCAAAGTAGAGCTGACGCCCTGTCATATCAAATACAGATAGCTCTACCAAAGAAGGCTGATCTATATAAAATCCAATTGTGGTTGAATTGCTGAATGGGTTTGGTTCATTCTGATACAATTCGAATTGTTTACCTAAGACTGAATCAAAGACTTGGTTATACTTAAGTCTTAGCTGTACACTTTCGAGTGACTCTTTAACATATATTTCGGAGCGAATCTGAGAATCATCTATCTGCAATGCAGATGAAGTCATCATATCTTGACGTGGAATCACATGGAGGGTGATCTCTATATCATGTATTCCGGCAGGATACACATCAGAGAGTTTAAGGATATCATTATCAATTACATAGTGAGAATTCGGAAGTATCCCACCATTAATCTCAATAGATGTAATATCTAAATCCTTGAGATCCACAGATAGTTGAAATCCATAGATAGTCTCACCATACGTCTGTGTTAGAACTATCTCTGAGGCTGCGTTAGCCTTCAATGGAGTATTACTAATCTCCATCGCAGCCGTCTGAGTGGTTCTCGTGCCAGCAAGAGCGGAATTCGCAATTGCGTTACCGTTAACATCTCCGAGCTTTACTGCGGTGAAATGGTTATTAGTCTCATTAGACTGTAAATCATCTACATCAATAGTCTCGTTCAGAGGCCACGGGTTATCAACTGAAGTAAATCCTTGAGCTGCATCGAGGAATACCCAAGACTGCTCAGAAGTAAATTGAGTGGTAGTTCCTAAAATCAATCTTCTGATATCTACTAAATCTAGTGATGAGACTCGCTCGTCACCGTTTACATCAGCTGCAATAACTTGATGAGGCGTATCGAAAGATCTCACCCCAAGGATATACTGCTGGATTAATACTAAATCAAGCGTACTTACACCATTGAGATAATCGTCATTCTTAGATGCTGACACTACATAGTCCTGGTTGTTAGGATTACTATTGAACACATAATCCCCAGTTACATCCGTGGACGTCTGACTGTTGAGAGTAGCACTTGCTGCAGCAGTAAAAATATTAGCTGATTCTAAGTCATCGCCCATAGAGGTTGTTACTGTACCAGATATTGCAGATAATCCCGTAAGGACATCATCACAAACATCTGCATTGTCATCAACTCTATAGTTGACTATACAGAAACTTCTATTATCAGACTCATCCCAAACCCATACCATGAGTTCTCTATTGATTGTTATGCCGTTAGGGACGTCATCGCATGTCAAGCTGATACTTGGGACATTTCTGTCCTCCCCGCTAAATGAGTAGGTCAACTCACCTCCACAGGCGTCAGTACTACTGCCATTCATATCAAAGTCAATCGCCCATATAGTAACCATCCCATCATCACCTATAGAAGTTGAGATGCTTGTTACACATGATGCTATTGGTGCCACATCATCCGTAATCGAGAATTGACAGAGTTCTTCTGTGATATTGTTACAGTCATCTTGAGCTGACCAAAGCACATTGTAAGTACCTGGTGTGAGCATCGTATCTATCATAATGGACGCAACAGAATCTATAACTGTAGGATCAATAACTAGATCAAAAATATCATCTCCATCTGTATCTACTCGTGCTGTCCATGTCAGCTCATCCGTACAACCAGCATCTGTACCTATTGCAGATAAAGTGATGCCAGAAAGGCCGCAATCCTCTCCTACAGAGAAAGTAGGTGAGTCACATACGATCACTGGATTAGTATTGTCTGTAACTAGTATGGTTTGTTCGAAAGTCGTCACACCTGCGTTACTATCAGAATTGGCAGTAAATACGCACCAATCGATAATTGTAAAGGTTCTAACGATTTTTCTACAGAAGCCTTCTCCACCATCTACCAAGAAAATCTCTTCGTCAACAGTTTGTACAAGGTTGTTACACGTCTCGCCAGATATTACTACGTCACCGAAGTCGTCATCAGCGCAATCTACTGTTATCTCTGCAGGTGGGAAATTGATGCTTACTGCATCTATATCTACCAGATTGAATTGCTTAATACAAATGGTGTCAGTCTCACCACTTATAAAGTATGCTACTTCAGCGCTTCCAACATTACAGATACTGTTGATATCATTACGGATTATGCTAAAGTCTATATCGAGTTGTGAAACAGCGCATGATGTGAATACTGCCGTAGGCATATTGACTGAGTCCATTAATGCCTCCTCAAAGCTCTCAACACAATCTAAGTTAATTGTCAATGGACCGCACTCTACTTCAACACTTCCAGTCTTATCCTCTATTCTTACAGTTGTCCATCCTAAACTGCTGTTCCCTGAGCTATCTGTAGCACGCAACTCTACCATATGCTCGCCAAATGAAATACCCCCAGCATCAATGCTTGTGATATCATCTTGAGTAAATCTTACGTAAGGACCAAAGGTTCCTCCGTCTAATCGTCTTACCTCTAACAACAACTCATCATCACATGCGTCAAAAGATCCTACATCAATATTGTCTGGAGTGATCTTAGCTGAACATTCCTCTCCAACAGAAGATATACTAACTATAATTCTGTTTTTTGCAATGACATTTGGGCTGGCTTCATCGACAACGGTCACTGAAGTAGCACCAGTTGAAGAATTACCACACTCATCTGTAAGTTCATAAATGATTGAATGTGTTCCAAGTGGTAAACCTGCTAAAGTAAAACCGTTAGATGGACTTGCTGTCAACATCGAGCCGTCTGGCAGCGTAACTGTTGCAAGCCATGTAATATCATTGATATCACTGCAGTTATCACTCGTAGTTGAATCAATAGGGCTTGGCACTATTAGATCAGCTTCACAAACCCATGGCCCAGTCGATAGTGGTCCATCTATGTTAGGAGTGGTAAATGCCGGACCTTCTACGTCGGCTACCTTAATAATCTGAGTTTCTTCCCAGACATCACGAGTACACCAGTTAACATGCTTCCATGTTCTAACGAACTTGTAAGTATTCGGGCAGCTATCATCAGGGAATATCAAGTCTGTATCACTATACTGAGTAAATACTTGACAAAATCTCTCAACACCCTCATCGTCTACCCCAAGCGGACGTATCGTGGGAAGCTCTGTAATAACTAAAAAGCTGCTGTCTACAGTGATTTCATGGTGAACTTCACCGTCTAGGAAAATTCCATCGGCCACTTCTACAGTCTGCATGCTTATACTATCCCGAGTCACCTGAACGGTTACAACAGTAGTATCAAATCGTGGTGCATCAGTGCTAAGAGCTACATATGGAAAAGAATTGAGAATTGCATCATTTGGATCAGCATTAGGGAATCTTGAACTATCGGAGAAAAAATTTCGGAGCGACGCTGGATCTGTTTCAGTTCCACATTCTACGGTCACTTGTCTATTGGGGGCCATGATCATAAAGCTATCAATCGGTGTAAATCTGAATTTCTGTCTACAACCGACTACTCTAGATGTCACTCCTGACATAGAGAACATACTTGCGCTCCATGTTCTGGTAATAATATAACCACCACATACGGTGTCCGGAGTAAGGACATCCATTGGCGTTACATTAGTCGCTGCACCACAATTATCCATAAATAATGGATTCAGGTCTGCACTGAGTTCATCGCTAGACATAAAATCACTTATGTCAGCACAAGTGAATGTGCATTCCGGTGTCACCACAGTAGCTGTCTCAGGGCACATACAGTCGCCCACAAGCACTGGTGGCAGCTTGTTTTCTACCGTAAACTCGCCCCAACATGAGACGCCTGTCCTAATGTTTTCGACTGATACGATAAAATTACCTGGTTCTGTAAATTGAATTCTTGACCCGACGTTGAGCGGCAAGAACCCGCCACTAATTTCGGCACGTACGCCATCTAAGGATGATCCTTCTTGCGCTGTAACTGTAATCTCAAAATCTCCCTGAACGAAGGGATCGGGAAAACTTACTAAGATATCACTGGCGTCGATGACGACTTCACAAGCATCATCAAGAGAAGCTTGCAGCCCGCCAAAACAAGTTAATCCTTGTGCTGACAAGCCAGATATTGAAATAATGGTTGATACGAGCCAAATTAAAATAGTTCTATTCCCTAAGGAGTAAACTTTGCTCATAGGCATTGCTGTGAATTTTGGTTAAAAAATGATCAAGTTTCTTTAACCGCCGTGACCATTGTCACATGCCTTATGAACAGCGTCGGGATTAAGAGATAATATTACGAGGGGACGTAATTAAATTGTTGAGTTCTGATAAATATGGTTCAGTTATAGCATAAGCCACAGCTGTTAATTTCTTTTCTAATCTAAGGGATTTAATAAAGGGAGGGAGAATGACAACAAATGTAAGCGAGAAATAAGAGTGTAGTATTGATACAGACGGGTAATTAATAAAATTAATCCTACTAATAAATTATTCTTTTAATATGAAGCATACTCGGCTGGCTTGGTAAATGTCTGTACCCAGTAGTCATAATGCTTCGACATCCCGAAGTCTGTAACTGACGGATTCATAAGCATTTTGCAATGACTCGGACTAGATATCCAAGCGTCGAAGACTTCATAAAAGTCATCATAGCCTTGACCAAGATTTTCTCCAATATGAGACCACTTATAGTTTACTTGGTCCAATCTATCTCCCAGCGTACGGCCATCTTTAGTTGTATGTGAAAAGAGCTTATTTCTATGCAGATACCGTGCATATCTATTGGAGATGTCATACAACTTTACATTCCATCTAAGTGGAGGGGCTGGAAGCATATAGGTATCACCACATTGACAGCCTCTATCTCTGAGAGCGTTAACTTCATCAAGGACTCGGGATATAGATGCTCCACTCGGTTGGCTAATAACCGCAGTGGCTACGAGCATAAATAACGCTATAATTATTAGTCTGTACTTACTCAAATATATTCCTCTATGATCTTATCTACCGCTTGTTCTAACATCTGATATACTTCTTGAAACTTGTTGTCATAGTAGGGATCAGGAACCGCTCGGTTTTCTTCAGGATAAACGTTATTTAGTATCAACTTTATTTTGTGCTCATGAGTATTTATACGATCTAATTGTCTCACGTTTTGATAGTTAGAGCTATCCATCACATATATGATATCGTAGTACTCTAAATCACTGGCAGTAAACTGTCGTGCTCTCTGACCACTGATGTCAATTCCATTGCGATGTGCTATATCAATAGATCTGTTATCCGGCTGCTCACCAATATGCCACGAACTAGTGCCAGCAGAATCAACCTCCCAGTCTAATTTATGAGTGTCTATACGACTTTGCATGATACCCTGTGCTATTGGGCTTCGACATATGTTGCCCAGACAAACCATGAGCACTTTCATACGATTTCTTGATTAAGTCAGACCAAATGCTTTTTGAACTTGGTCAATATAGTCTAACTTCTCCCAGGGGAAGAGCTCTACTTCAAGTTCCACTCTTTGGCCAGCATTTTCAAATACCTTGGTCATCTTTTTGGGTTCTCTACCCATGTGGCCATATGCTGCTGTCTCCGCATATATTGGCGTACGTAGATTAAATCGCTGCTCTATAGCGTATGGGCGCATGTCAAAGATCTCGTTGACATAATCGGAAATTATGCTGTCCTTGAGTTTTTTGCCATTCTCCCCTTTCAACTTACATGTACCATAAGTATCGACAAATATACCGCAGGGTTTAGCCACACCTATAGCATAGGAAACTTGTACGAGCACCTCATCACAGACACCAGCCGCCACTAGATTCTTCGCAATGTGTCTTGTGGCATAGGCTGCCGATCTATCTACTTTGGATGGATCCTTTCCGCTAAATGCTCCACCACCATGGGCTCCTTTTCCACCATAAGTATCTACAATTATCTTACGACCAGTAAGGCCCGTATCACCATGGGGGCCCCCTATTACAAACTTTCCAGTCGGATTGATATGATATGTTATCTCTGACTTAAACAGCTTCTTAATCTTTGGAGACACCCTCTTTTTTACTCGGGGTATTACGTAAGACACGATATCCTGCTTAATCTTGGCAAGCATCTCCTCATCCTCCGCAAAGTCATCATGCTGAGTTGATACCACAATAGTATCTATTCTCAGTGGCTTATTATTATCTGAATACTCTATTGTCACCTGTGACTTAGCATCAGGTCTCAAGTACTTGATTCTCTTATTTTCTCTTCTGACCAAGGCTAACTCTTCCAGTATTAGATGAGATAGATAGAGCGGAAGGGGCATGTAATTTTCGCATTCCTTAGATGCATATCCGAACATCATACCCTGGTCTCCTGCCCCCTGTGCATTGGCCTTAGATTCAAAATCATCCTTAGCCTTACGGTCGACACCTTGATTAATATCTGAAGATTGCTCATGGATCGCACTAAACACACCACATGAATTAGCCTCAAACATATATTCGGCTTTCGTATATCCTATTTTTCTGATTACATCTCTGGCAATCGTCTGCACATCTAAATAAGTATTGGTATTAACCTCTCCTGCTAATACTACTTGTCCTGTTGTTACGAGCGTTTCACAGGCTACTTTAGAGTTAGGATCAAATGCTAAAAAGTGATCTATCAATGCATCACTGATCTGGTCAGCTACTTTGTCAGGATGTCCCTCAGATACGGATTCAGAAGTAAATAAATAAGGCATTAATATTCTTTTAGAGTATACAGTAATTAATATCTGTAATATTCAGGTTTGTAAGGGCCTTCTTTAGGCACATTTATATAATCAGCCTGCTCAGCGGACAACTCCTCCAACTCAACACCAATTTTCTCTAAATGTAGATAAGCAACTTTCTCATCAAGATGCTTTGGCAGGGTATATACTTTGTTTTCGTACTTATCAGAATTTTGCCAAAGCTCCAATTGAGCCAAGGTCTGATTAGTAAATGAATTAGACATGACAAATGAAGGGTGACCAGTGGCACAACCGAGGTTTACTAATCTACCTTCGGCAAGAACGATGATGTCTTTACCCTCTACAACATACTTGTCTACTTGTGGTTTTATTTCAACCTTGCTATCACCGTGCTCCTCATTCAACCATGCCATGTTAATCTCATTATCAAAATGACCTATGTTGCATACGATGGTCTTATCCTTCATCATCTTGAAGTGCTCCTCATTGATGACATCCTTATTTCCTGTAGCAGTTACGATTATGTTGGCTTCAGGAATCGCATTTGACATTTTCTTCACGGCATAACCATCCATCGCTGCCTGTAAGGCGCATATAGGATCGATCTCCGTGACTATTACCCGACATCCCGCTCCTCTGAGAGAGGCTGCTGATCCTTTGCCGACATCTCCATAACCAGCAACTACTGCCACTTTCCCAGCCATCATGATATCTGTTGCTCGGCGAATTGCATCGACACAAGATTCTTTGCATCCATACTTGTTATCAAACTTTGATTTGGTAACCGAATCATTGACATTGATGGCAGGTAGTGCAAGCGTGCCATTTATCTCTCTTTCGTAGAGTCTGTGGACTCCAGTAGTAGTTTCTTCACTTAAGCCTTTTATACCTTCGACGAGTTCTGGGTGCTTATCAAGGACAATATTGGTAAGGTCGCCACCATCATCCAAGATCATATTAAGGGGCTTATCCCCTTCAAAAGCAAATAGCGTTTGTTCAATCGCCCACCAGAATTCTTCTTCTGACATACCTTTCCATGCAAAGACTGGCACCCCAGACTTTGCTATTGCTGCTGCGGCGTGATCTTGAGTAGAGAATATATTGCAAGATGACCAGGTCACCTCGGCACCGAGTGCTACTAAAGTCTCTATTAAAACTGCGGTCTGAATGGTCATATGCAGGCATCCAGCAATACGAGCGCCCTTGAGTGGTTGACTAGCACCATACTCCTCACGAAGAGCCATTAATCCGGGCATTTCTGCTTCCGCTAATTCTATTTCTTTCCTACCCCATTCGGCTAAATTGACATCTTTTACTTTATACATGGAGAACTTTTCTAATTTATGGTGCGAATATGCCATATACCGCAATCATATGCATAAAAAAAGAGGACCTAAAATCTTTAGGTCCTCTTATATATTCAATTTTTCTTAAGTCTATCTAACAATAATCATATTTTTAGTGGCTACGAACTCATCCGTAATCATCTTATAGATAATCGAACCTGTGCTATTCTGTATTAACTCACCGTCTACAGTAACCGTATTACGACCTGCAGGATACGCTTGCTCAAGACTGCCGATAAGTCTGCCGTCAAGTGAATAGAAATGCATCTGTACCGTCTGAGCTGTAGGAATAACAAAGTCTATGGTTGCGATACCTGAAGTCGGGTTAGGATTATTCTGACCTAGTGAATACCCCTCTAATGAAAGGTCCTCTGTCAAAATAAAGCTACTTGGTCTCAGATCACTATTATAAGTCTCTGCATTGATATGATCAGTAAGGTCTACAGTACCTGCTCGACCGGCAAATTGTAATTCTAATATCGTAGCATCAGCAGGTATATCAACTGTACTATTAGCATGGAAACTAATTCTCAAGATACCCTCTGAAATGTTGTAGTTGCTCTCACTAATTTCTATATAATCAGAAGTTACATCAACCAATTCCTGCCCACGTAGGTCAATTGACATCTGCATTCCTCTGAAGTCCAAATCACTTGGTGTATTGACATGAATAGAAGATTGCGACTTCTTGAGCTTAAGTGCTTGGTAATCTGAATTTCTACTCTTAGCTGTAGCCAATGTATTATTTACATCACCGACCTTGACTGCATAGAAATCAGCACCATACTGACTCTCCTCAAGAGATGCAAAGTGATATTCTTCATCATAATTACTATCACCAAAACCTTTCATTGCTTCTGAATCAGCAGTTATAAATCTCCAAGCCTCTGCGGTAGGTGTGACATACGATAGTCCGAGTATCGCTCTGCGCAGATCAATTATATCAAGTGCATTAATTGTACCTGAACCATTAATATCTGCTGCTATAAGTAGCTTAGGATCTTCTATCTCAAGAGTACCTAATATGTGGTTTTGAATTAAGATCAAGTCAAGCGTTGTAACACCTGATACCATATGATCAACTTTGCTAGGGCTTACCGTATAAGACCTGTTCATCTCAAGCGATTCAAATCCATAGAGTCCTTCACTATCCGTTATATCATATCCTGACTCCTCACCCACAAGAGTTACGTTGAAGTTGACAGCTCCTCTGTCATCTGGACCGATAACGGCACCAGCAATCTGTCCGGATTGTAAAGCCGAAGCTGCATTGCCTATTCCAGGACAGCAACAACTGAAGATTTCTATATCACCAAGTCCAAACTTGGAGAATCGTGGGTCAAGTTGAAACTCTGGAGTGATATCAGCAAAAATTGCTGTAGCGTTCAAGTCACCACTGAGGTCCGTAATATTTCCAGCAGGGATATATGATCCCTGAGGGCCATAAGAGTTACACTCACCTGGCACTAATGCTGGATCTAAACAGTCAGCCATCGCCCAGATCAAGGTATCACATATACCCGCATCA
>CAZDHV010000013.1:0-16490 GCA_964505335.1 uncultured Saprospiraceae bacterium
TACTACAGCCCCTACACCAAATGAATCTCCACCTCGATCTGGAGAACAGATCTCAAATGTTACTCGATCCTCATTAGCTGGAACCGTAATATCGATTTCGTAAAAAGCTGCTTCAGGACCACTGTTCTGTTCTGTTCTTGTTTCAGAAACTGATTGTCCACCTGAAGTGACTGTATACCTCACTGTTCTATCAGTGCTCGTCGCGTCCTTCTCGTGGACAGGAATACTCAAAGTGAAGTCTCTATTGACTGGTTGAGCACCAACATCAAGAGTAAATGACAAGCAATCATCTCCTCCGCTACTGGCAGGACCATCAAGCTCTCTATTAAACTGAACTAAAAAGCTCGCACTATTCTCCCTGAAGCTTTCGACGCTCAAGGTCATACTAACCGCATCATTACATCCTCTAAGATTAGTAATCTCATAAGATGTTAATGGCTGGCTAAACGTGGCACGATATACTCGTTCCCGTTCGGTCCCGCCAGGGTCAGTAATATCCGTCGGCGTTGCATTCAATACCTGTCCACTACTGGAAGTAATCTCCAAGGTATTAGGAAAGCCATTACGGCACTCATTGGTGGTAATCCATATCTCGGCATATGCCCGCATGAATCCTCCAATCTGAGGTATAGTAATACGATTGCGGGTATCACCATCCACTCCTTGAATAAAGGTTTGGATAATAGCATTTTCTCCGCATTGGTTACTGTTAACAAGTTCCCCGGTACTCTGCGCATGCAGACTACTAGAAGTCCCTGTCAACAACAAAAGGAAAATGACAACGTATGACATTTTCCAAATCAGGTTTAAGCGATTTAGTTTGCTTTGTAACATTTTTCTGTTTTTAATAGATAAGTTGTTTTGTCTTATCGAGACATTAGAAGTCTGAGTAAAATTTGAGTCCATAACTAAGGTTAAGTGGTGTTAGTCTTTCTTATTCCTTTGAATAAGTCAGGTGTAACGAATTAAATGTTATGATTAAAAACTAAGACTGGATGAATAAATCAAAAGCGATATCAATAGTGAAGAATCACTCTGATATAATCCTGATAGGAATCTCTTCGTAGTCAGTTAACCAAACATTATTTCAAATGGGTTAACAACTAGCATCGGCGGGGAACAACACGACATAACTATCGCATCTATACAAATAGACTACATAAATGACTTACACCACCACCTAAAGTGCCAAAATGACGGTTTTTTTACGATAAAAGGAGTGATTAATACCATATAAATGGTAGGCTATGTATAACAAAAATATTTCTATGAGGATGTTATTGCTTTGCGAAGAGTACATAATGACTTGTTGAAAGGTTAACAGTCCTACAAGAAATTCCAATATATCATCATAAAGGAACGAGCCGCTTCAAACTCTTAGCTATGCTCAAATTCATGCCATTTAAGCTACTTTATTGTGTCCTTTTTCTCTCTATCAGATGTAAAATGCTATCTCTAGTAGGCAATGTAAAAATCGGTTCTTCTTAGTCAGAAATGAGTTAAAATCATGTCGATATCTATCTATATATCAGCACAAGCAGAGCTGGGACAAATGATCTGAAAAATATAATAGCTTACGTTCCGTAAACGCCCAACTATAACTTATCTGCAATTGTTGTGATTATCACAAAGTATCAAGACATGTAACATGAGGTGTCGATAAATCAAAGTGTATATAGATGAATTAGAATGAAATTACACTTCCTAAAATCTCAAAATAATGTTCTTCTACTGGCCAGAATATCGGTTCCTCATGTACATGATATGAGGGTTAGTAACAGCCTCAAGGCATGGGCATTCTGGATCATCGAGATCTGTTAATCCATCCGCATCATTATCGACGCCATCGGAGCAATCCTCGATACAAGGTAAGCTCTGAAGAAACTCAAACTTAGAGGCAGAGCCTCCGATAGTTCCACAGGTATTGATCAAGCTATAGAGCGGAGTCAAGCTGAAATCTACTCGATCCAAAGTAAACAATGCATTGTTACTATCACCCACTATTAAGTTGCCATCAGAGTCATTCATGATAGACTCTATATTGTCAAGAGGAGATCCTAAGTCATCCAGAAGCGGCAAGACTCTAAACTCTCCTGTGAATATGTTGATCTCGACAATCTGTGATGGGCTCGCTGTCGCAATTGATGTACTCGCTGTCCAGTATAAGAGACCTTCGCTCCACGCTAAGTCTCCTGTTCCGATAAGGCCAGTGGAAGTAAGATCAACTACTATAGTTAAGTCGTCACAAATACCAGGAACATCATCATCGCTAGGTTTGTACCTATATAATATTGTATTAGTTCCATCACCGAGTACAGTATATAGGAAACCATCTAAATCACCTACTAACTCTTGTTGTGTTAAGAATGGATTAGCTCCATCAATATCACAGATATATCTCGATTCCCTCCCCGTAAAAGGATTTATCAGATATAAGGACATATTGTCACCATCATCTGAACGGTTACCATACATATTACCATTAGGTGTGAATGCCAGGTCAGACCAGCCTGAGCCAGGAACTTCTTGAGCGAGATTCTCTTCTGTAGTCACTAATGTATCAGGTGACTCATACTCTAGTGCGATGATATCGTCTTCGCACTGATCTGAACCATACTTGCTGATAAATAATCGTTCACTCGGTATATCGGAGTCACAGGGTCCACAGTACTCTTCTGTACATCCACAATCAGGATCTAAGTCATCTATCAATCCATCTCGATCATTATCCAATCCATCACCACAGACTTCATTAAAGCAAAGGGCTACAGCTGGATTCTTCCAACTGAAGTCTGCAGGTGTCTGATAGGTAATACCAATTACCAAACCATTATCATCTACCATTGGATTGCCCGCTCCTGCTATCCCATCCCTATTGACATCATCTACCTCCGCTTCTTCTGTATCAAAACAACCGTCACCATCACTATCAAGGTCTAAGTGATCTTCAAGTCCATCGCCATCTGTATCCGGTCCAACTTGAAAAAGGACTATTTCGTCCAACCCAAAGTACTCTGCCTCATCACAATCACCACTGAACTCTTGTCCATCTAATGTCTCTACACCTATACTAATAGTCTGCAAATCAGATAGTACGGCAAGCAAATCTCCTGGCGCACCACTAAAGTTGTCATCTTCTAAATCAACAGCATATCGACGCCAACCTCTATTGAAAAAGTCCGTGACGTCAATATTCGTTTGAACGGATACGCCCGTCGAATTTGTGAGAATCACCTCAACTTCTGTATTCCCATTTTGATCACCACTCTCATCATCAAGCGTACCATTAATCCATCTAATACTAATGGTTCCTCCAAGGAGTTGGGGATCGTTAATTCCTAAGGGAATACTATTCCTAAAATAAGTAACACCGGGGTCAACATCAATATCAAGAATAAAGTCTGACCTAAAGGGTGTAAGTGGAAACAAACTCATATCACAACCTGTCGATGTAGTCGCATCAGTAGAGTGTGCTATAATGCCATCATTTACTCCCGAATTATTATTGGACTTAATCCAGCCCTCACTGTCAGTATTAAAATCTATAGCATATTCTCTTTCTATCCATTCGTCAGTATCGAGGATACCGTCATTATCATCATCAAGATCACACTGATCGCCAACGCCATCACCATCATGATCTCCACCAAAGTCATCGCACGAAACTCTGAATATCAAGGTATCTGTACAGGTACCATTAGGTGCGATAATCGCATAATCTCCAGGTTGGTCAACATCAATAATATCGTCATTGGCGAACACCATGCCATCACTGAATCTAATCCATGCTTGAAAATCAGCTTCTGGCGGCACATTAATCGCCTCGATAATTGCCGAGGAAGTCAATGGCCTAAAAGACGCCGTTCCAATTTGAAGTCCAAATGGAACCTGACCAAATCCCGTATAATAACCAGCAACGCCATTCCTATCACTAAATCCAAATAATCCCGTGGCTATAGGTCCATCTGATTCTACTCGTATATTGTCATCTTCATCTTCGATGATATAGGCAATCCAGTCAGTAGTACCTGGTACAGGTATAGCGTCTGCTGGCGTCAAAGTTAACTTAGGTGTATTAGACCCGACGTCAAAGACTCTGATACCAGATCCCCTAAAGGTAACAACACTTATATCCACATCGAGGTCATTGGGTACCGCAGGGTGTAACTCGTCAACCCTAGGCATATAATCAGTTTCGGTTGGAAGATAACAACTCAACGGAGGTAGAAAATTCATCCCAGAGGATAAATCACGTGTGCCACCAAATAGCTGCTGGTAAGCATATGCTGGAGTACTTGTTTCGACTAGCATCACCCGATCAGCGGTATAATGAGATCCACTGATCTGAAGAAATTCTCCCTCATCTATGCGATCAAGAAACACACCATTCACGGAAACATCCGTGTTATCATTAATAGCAATTATAACAGGAGTCTCAGCATCATCATTAGCGTGGTTACCTCGATAATAGACATATGTGGTACCAAGCTGATTAACAGGTACGCTTTGATCTATAGCCATATCTCGAGACTGTCCTGTGATAAAATTAGGGCCATGCAGTAGATTGCCATTACTCATAACTATGGGTTTATCTGCAACTACATGCGCACCAATCAGATCGTCAGCTGTATTGGGAGTTCGATTTTCGTCGGTATATGTAGATAATACATAAGTCTGGCCTTGGTTAAGCGTAATCGTGTGATTGGTTCCTGTAATATTTGGACCATCATCGTGAAGTTCTGTGTTAGGAGATAAGCCGCTGAGATTGATGGTGGTGTTATCCTCTAAGGCCATAAAGCCAACAGTAATATTCGTAAAGGTTCGAGATGAGCTATTCGCATTTGTGGGAAGTGCGCCAACAAAATATTCTAAGCCTACCCCGCCTTCTCCTTTAGCGGTTAACGAGGCAGCTTGTGCATTTGATTTTAATCTGTAGTTGGCATAAAATTCGTCGGCACCTCTTAATATTAAGCCATAATCGTTCAATGCCTGATTCAATAGACTTGACCTGACTGAGAGGAATGTATTGTCAGCGGCGAGATTATTAACATCGCTTCCTGCTTCGTACACATTATTATTGTTACCGTAAAAATCATTAAGATCAAATATCGCTGGAGCCGAATTGTCGATAGTAAAGCTCTTCAAAAAGGTCCCTGTCCCAGTAGTTATATCAATCGTTATGGGTGTAGGTGATGGTGTAGATAAGTAGACGGCCTGATACCTATTGCCACTGGTGCCATCTGTATTTCGGTTGTGGAGGGGCGGAATATAATGGACATCATCCAACTGGGCCGCTATGTCTTTGACAAACATCATCAAAAATCCTAATACTAAAACTTTTAGGGTTAAGCTTATTGAAAAGAGGGGGCTCACAGATATAAGACAATTTATACCCTCTATAACCCCAATAGTGTTAACAACAATTTAATGTAAAATGACGTCTACTTATCAGCTTGATTATTGAGACATTCAGCTTGTTTAACTCTTAAATTGTCCGTTTCCTTTCGCCTATATTCTAACTGCTGCCATACATCTATATCTCAATGACCACCAGTCAATCGATCAAGATCAAACCCATTAGTTAAAGCCTGCCATTAATTCTAAACTGAAGGTTGGGACTTCTTCAATAACCATAAGCCGTTCCCGACTGAATACATAGAACTTCTCCACTGATAAGAGTATAAGCCCACTTGTTATTCTGATATTGTAGCTCGCTCCCATTGCACTTATGGCAGCAAGCGCTATCATTTTAGCTGTTCAAAAACGCTATAAAATGATTATTGACATGGACTTCTAACTAAATATCAAAGTTAGGCTCTAGTTCGCCTTTACCCTCTCCAGAATAGAAATCATTGATAATTCTGATCACCTCATCAGCATCATCTACAATAGGTATAAGATCCATGTCATCAGGACTTATATTACCATGTGTATCTAACACTGTTTTTTGGATCCAATCTTTTAATCCCGACCAAAAGTCGGTCCCTACCAGAATGACTGGCAGTGGTGAGATCTTCTTCGTCTGGATAAGAGTCAAGACTTCGAACAACTCATCAAAAGTCCCAAATCCTCCTGGTAAGGCTACAAATGCTTGTGCATACTTAACAAACATTACCTTACGTATGAAGAAATAATTATGATCTATATCCTTGTCTGGATCGATATATCGATTGGAACTCTGCTCAAATGGGAGATCGATGTTTAAACCAACAGAGATGCCTTTGGCTAGGTGAGCCCCTTTATTGCCAGCTTCCATGACACCAGGCCCTCCACCAGTAATGACTCCGTAGCCTGCTTCACAAATCTTAGATGCAACCTCTACAGCTAACTCATAGTATTTCTCTCCAGGCTTAGTACGTGCAGAGCCAAATACTGAAACACATGGGTCAATTTTATTAAGCTTTTCAAATCCTGCGACAAACTCGGAGATGACCTTGAACATAGTCCATGAGTTCTGCCCATTCTTATGAGCCCAATGCTTACTAGTTTTAGTTTCCTTCGTCATGATATGATATTTATAAAAAGCGAAACCCACTATTGGATAGTAGGTTTCAATAAATCTAATAATTTATAATTTTCCTTAGTGCTAATTAGCTATGGAGCTTTTATTGAGAGCCTTGTCAATATAGGACTTCACTCCTGCGATACCACCATGCTCTTTAAGCAACCTCTCGATGACAAGATCATTAGAACTGAATGTAGGAACATTCTTGGACACTTCTTGTACAGATACTTTGGGTCCTGACAATATGATCAATCGCTCCACTACATTACGCAGTTCTCTGATATTGCCTGACCATGCATGCTTCTGAAGCTCCTTAAGTGCAGCAGGTGCAAACTTCTTAACAGGAATGCCATACTCGCTACAGATGATTTTGGAGAAATGCTCTACCAGCAATGGAATATCTCCTTTGCGATCTCTAAGACTCGGAACTGATACGATAATCACCGCCAGTCTATGGTATAGATCTTCTCTAAAGTTCCCTTTAGTTATTTCTGCTTTGAGATCCTTGTTAGTTGCAGCAATAACACGCACGTTAACTGCAATCTCTTTATCACCACCCACACGAGTGATTTTATTCTCTTGTAATGCTCTCAAGACCTTGGCCTGAGCTGACAGACTCATATCGCCGATCTCATCTAAGAATAGTGTGCCATCATGGGCTAGCTCAAACTTACCCGCTCTACTCTTATGAGCTGAAGTAAATGATCCCTTCTCATGTCCAAACAGTTCACTTTCAATGAGCTCTGATGGAATTGCTGCACAGTTTACCTCTATCAGAGGCTTTTCATTTCTTCCACTTTTCTCGTGAATCCACCTGGCCACCAGCTCCTTACCGGTACCGTTTTCACCGTGAATCAATACTCTGGCATCAGTAGGTGCCACAAGGTCTATAGTCTTATGTATCTGGGTAATAGCGGCTGACTCGCCCACTATATCAATGGTCTTCTTCTTAGAGATTTTTCTTTGGAGGACTTTTTTCTCGGTGATCAAGCTCGACTTGTCCTGAGCGTTTCTGATCGTGATCAACAGTCTATTAAGATCAGGTGGCTTAGATATAAAATCGAATGCACCTTTCTTAACAGATTCTACTGCTGTATCAATATTTCCGTGACCTGATATCATCACTACAGGAAGATCAGGCTGCAGTGTTTGTATCTTTTCTATGACCTCCATGCCATCCATCTTTGGCATCTTGACATCAAGGATTACTACATCATACTTGGCTTGCTTAATCTTAACAAGACAATCCAGACCATCTACTGCCTCTTGTATTTCATATTTTTCCATTTCAAGGATATCACGTAATGTTGTACGGATACCCTTATCATCATCCACTATCAAAATTTTAGGCATGCTTTCTTAATTTTTCCCTAAGTCAAATAAATTCAGCAGCTAATATATTAAAGAAATTTGTAATATGATCGTGGTTGCGTATAAAAATCGTAGTATGTCGCTATTTGTGCATTGCCAACCATGCCATAAGACCACTACTGATCTCTAATGCTCCTTCGTCTATATCGAAAGTTGGAGTATGAACAGGAGAACTATTACTACCATCCTCAGATGCTGTGCCTAAACGATAAAAGCATGCTGGGACAACTTGAGAATAATATGAGAAGTCTTCTGCTGTCATCCGCTGAGGGAGCTCTACGACATGGTCATCGCCCATGTATTGTCTCATAAGATCACGGGCCCGATGCGTCATATCAGGATCATTATAAAGACTTGGGTAGCCTTTCTTAATCTCAAGCTCCACTTGGGCTCCATAGGACTCGACAATATGTGTTATCCGTCGCTCAATAAGCTTGTGTGCCTCCTTGCGCCAGTCTTCATCAAATGTTCTAAAGGTGCCTTCCATCATTACTCTAGTGGGTATCACATTAGTGGCACCGCCATCACTATTGATCTTGCCAATGGATAATACCGATGGCGTATTAGGATTAGCATTTCTGCTAACGATAGTCTGTAACGACTGGATCAACTCAGCAGAAATCATAATGGGATCTATCGTCTCTTGCGGCATCGCACCATGACCTCCCTGACCTATGACAGTGATGAATAGCTCATCACATGATGCCATGAAAAAGCCCGGGTGATAACCGATCTTACCTACAGGCAAACTCGGATGTACGTGCTGTCCATAGATCTGTGCAACTTTAGGATTTTGCAAAGCACCATCAGCAATCATCATAGACGCACCTCCTGGCAACTGCTCCTCACCAGGCTGAAAGATAAACTTGACTTTGTGCTTAAGATCTTGCTCTAAACTCTTGAGAATCATGAGAGAACCTAGAAGGGACGCTGTATGCACATCATGCCCACAAGCGTGCATCACGCCATCATTAACTGATCGATACTCCACTGTTGACTCCTCTTGAATTGGTAAGGCATCCATATCCGCACGTAGCGCAATAGTCGTATCACCCTGCCCGATAACCCCAGTTATACCTGTTCCGGATCCTAAGCCATCTTTATATGCAATGCCCAGATCGTCTAACACAGCCTTGACATACTCGGCAGTCTTATGCTCTATAAATGATAATTCTGGATGTCTGTGGAGATGTCTTCTGATCTCAACAATCCGAGCAGTATGAGTTTTAGCTAATGCCTTAATCTTTGATATCATCCTGTATCCTCTTAAATAATATTGCAAAGTTAGACGAACCAAAATATATATCGTCGAGTATAGAATAGTGCAAGGTATAATCATGACTCAACGATTTGGAGTTGCGTGTTGAATCACATCGATCTATAGGAAGCAGACCGAGACCTATATAAGGTCTATCTACTACTTCTTCTCGCGGCAGATAGTCTCCAATTAGTGATAACTCTCCGCTGAAGAGATCTCTGAGGTTACTTATAATGGTCGACCGTTTATTAGAAATTATAAGAAGTGGTAATAGTGGCAAGAAGAGTAAGCCCGCGGCTATTTTGGAAAGCAAACCCCGTTGACGCTTAGCCCATAATGAGGCTAAATTAAACTTAGAAAAGTGTTCGTAGGATTGGCCACCACGGAAGCTCAGATCACTATTGAACAGCGACTTCGTTCTTTCATTGTAGTAGTATACCTGGGTTTTTCTTTTGATGTGTTTTGCCAAGTTCTCAATATGAAATGGGCTGATTCTGATGGCTAATGAATCATAATCATTACCACTCACAAATGATGTGGATGGTAAAATCTCTTCTATCTGTGCACAAAAAACCGCTGAGCGCTCTGACTTAAACCTGTGGCTGTCACGCCGTCGCAACTTAAACAGCCCTACAGATACAACTACACATAGGATTGATCCTATTAGAACAGATAGCCTCGAAAACCTCAGACTCTCAGGTAAGAATGAATACAAAATCATAACTGAGGCAAATGCAATAGTCGAGGATACTACTCTTGACTTGCTACTGCGCTCAGATATGAAGTATCCAAAAAGACTCAGTACAGTTACATAGACCACTGATAATAACAGCGCAACTAATCCCACAATTGGCCAGTCTAAATAATCAAGTGACTTGAAGTATACCGAGCTCCATAAAGCGCTAATAATCAGATAGATTGAGCCAAACATCAGAACGTAGAATGATCTGCCTATAAATCTCTGGCCCATCGTTTTGAGGAGGGCAAGAAAGAAGCTAATTACCGACAGGGCACCACCTATGAATCTGCCAATTCCTAAGTGTTTTTGAGCATAAATAGACAGTGCATCATAGAAATGATAATTGCGCCCCCAAGAATCAACTCCGCTTTCGCCCTTAAAATGAACCGCCTTCACCTGGTCTAATCGCAGCACTGGAATCCCCTTATCTTTTATTCGTTTAAATAGATCAAGGTCTTCGCCATACAAGAAGAAATCTTCATCAAACCCTTCTATATCCCTAAATGTCTTGTTCGGAATAAAAATAAATGCTCCAGTAAGAGCTTCTACTTGGTGCTCATGAGTTGTATGATCGCTATGATAGTAAGACCAGCTCTCCACGAATCTATCTAATCCTGTTATTCTTGCAATAGCAGTACTAATAGTAGGGAGCTTACGAGCAGATTCTTGCAGATAACCATATCTCCCGTCATATAGTGAGCCACCGAGCACTTCAACAGTTGATGTCTTATTAGCACGTGTTAATAACAAGGATATCGCTGCATTATCGATAACTATATCTGGATTTAAGAAAAGTAGATATTGAGACTGCGCCTCGTGAGCGCCTTGGTTGCTGGCATAGCCAAAACCATAGTTATATCTATTTTTTATTACCCTACAATCTGGATAGTACTGATGTAGTAATTGAAGGGTATGATCAGTCGAATTGTTATCAACTATAATTATTTCAACTTGCCCTATCGCTCGCTGAGAGCATAGAATAGAATCTATACAATGCCCTATGGTAGGAGCAGAATTATAAGTAACTATTATTACGGTAACAATGACCATGCATGAACTATGACAGCCTAAAGTTAGAGCTGATTGACTTTATACTCAGTCCGAGTGACAATTGAACGCCCCAAAGTTAATTCATCGGTATACTCTAACTCTCCTCCAAAAGATATTCCTCGTGCCAGTAATGATACCTTAATACCTAATGCGGCTAATTTTTTGGAGATATAATATATGGTCGTATCCCCCTCGACAGTCGGGCTAATCGCAAGGATAACTTCACTAATATCACTAACTCTAGTCCTCATCAAAAGGCTCTCAATATTAAGCTGATCTGCCGAGATGCCGTCAAGAGGTGATATAACTCCTCCTAATACATGATATAATCCATTGTACTGTCCCGTCTCTTCGATTGCCATGACATCTCTTATAGACTCAACAACACATATTGTTGTGGCTCGATTAGCTCTCTCCATGCAGATAGTACAAGTGTCTTGATCAGCGAGATGGTGACATGTCTTGCAGAACTTTATGCGTTCAATTAGCTTGTCAATTGGTTTAACAAATGCATTATTCATTTCATCCTTGTCCTTATTAATCAAGTGCATAGCCATGCGAAGAGCAGATTTCTTACCTACGCCTGGCAACAGAGAGAATGCATCTACTGCCTCTTGCAATAACTTGGATGAGTAAGACATTATAATTTTATTATATATCAATATTACAACAATTGGTATGATCTTACTGAATATGATCGCCAATTGTAATAAATCAATTACTTTCGATTTTCATAGAAAAAGGAATAAATCAAAGGAGATATGGCTGAAATAATTAAGATGCCTCGTCTAAGTGACACCATGGAAGAGGGCAACATCATTTCATGGCTTAAGAAAGTTGGAGATCAAGTCTCTCCAGGAGACATATTAGCTGAGGTTGAAACTGACAAGGCAACTATGGATCTTGAAAGTTTTCATGAAGGCTATTTACTCCATATTGGTGTGGCTGAAGGAGCTGTACCAGTTGATGGAGTTATTGCAGTTATTGGTGAAAAAGGAGAAGATTTTCAAGCGCAACTAGATGCTGCCTCGGCAGGTGCGACTTCAGGAGCTAAGGCTGAAGAAAAACCAGCGGCTGTAGCAGAACCAGCGGCTCAAAAGAGTGACCCTGCTCCGAGTAGCTCTGGTCTGTCTGCCGCGCATGATGATCAAGTTAAAGCATCACCATTAGCTAAGAAGATGGCTGCAGAGAATAACATAAATCTCTCTGGTATTAAGGGCTCTGGAGATAATGGTCGAATTATAAAGAAAGATGTTGAAGCCGCTATAGCCGGTGGCAATGCCGCAGGTGCAACAGCTGCTGCACCAGTCCAATACTTCTCAGGTCAGACAGAAGAGGTACCTGTCTCTCAGATGCGCAAAGCTATAGCACGTAGACTCAGTGAGAGCAAATTTCAAGCTCCTCATTTCTACTTGACCATAGAGTGTAATATGGCACGTACCATTGACGCACGTAAGGCATTCAATAATTTAGGTACAGGAAAGATATCTTTCAATGATATTGTTATTAAGGCTTGTGCTATGGCATTGAGAAAACACCCGATGATTAACTCGAGCTGGATGGGAGATAAGATCGTAAAGCATGGAGAAATCAATATTGGGGTTGCCGTGGCTGTTGAGGAAGGGCTCTTGGTTCCTGTCGTAAGAAATGCAGATCAGAAGCCTATGAGTATCATCAATGCTGAGGTAAGAGAATATGCAGGTAGAGCTAAGGACAAGCGTCTTAAGCCAGATGAGATGTCAGGGAACACCTTTACCATTTCTAATCTTGGCATGTTCGGCATAGAAGAATTTACAGCGATAATTAATCCGCCGGACGCCTGTATCCTGGCTGTAGGAACAATAGTTCAAAAGCCAGTAGTGCAGGATGGGCAGATAGTCGTAGGAAATATGATGAAATTAACGCTCTCATGCGACCACAGAGTAGTTGATGGTGCTAAGGGCGCAGAATTCTTGCAGACAGTAAAAAGCAACTTAGAGAATCCTTTAAGCATGCTTGCTTAGTAGCACTTTTTATAACCGGCTACTGAAAAGAAAAAAGGCTTCGTTGATTACTCAACGAAGCCTTTATAATATGGCGTAATTCTATTTCTTTTATTAATATCCAGAGTTTTTGTAACTCTTATATTTTGATCCTGGTCTTGACGAACCGAGCGAATTGGTACCAGCTTCTGGACCTTCCGGTCTACCCATATTGATATCCTCTCCATCACACACTCTAAATTCTACCCTTCTATTGATAAACTGCATCAATTCTTCTTCTTCGTCGGTAAAGTGGTTATCCTGAAGATGCGGTATAAGTGGGCTGTCCTCACCTCCGAACATCAGGTTAAATCTACTTCTGTCGATGCCATAATGAGTGACCAAGTGTTCTATAGCCTCCTTCGCCCTATTATAAGACAAGACTTGATTATATCTATTACTATTACGCACATCTGTATGTCCATGAGCAGTTACACACATAGACGGGCAACTTTTCATCACACTTGCGATTTGATGAAGCTTCGGATAAGACTCTGGACGTATAGCATACTTATCGAGGTCGAAGTGTAACATTGGCAAAAACCAGTTACCACATGAGTTATTTACGATTGTGCCGTAAGTATTCTGATTAAAGGTAGGATTCGGATTGCCTGAGCCATTTACCCCACCTACTTGACCGCCAGATACAGTACCCGTACCAGCTCCCGACTGACCACCAGTGGTGGTGCCACCAGAAACCGTTCCTCCAGAGGTTGTCCCTCCAGATACTGTTCCTGTCGTGCCTGTGCCTCCAGAGATCGTTCCTCCTTGCGGATTCGTCCCAGAATATGAGCCAACTTGACCAGAACCATTGATCACTTGTCCATATCCAGTGTTAGCACAAGCATCGCAGTTGTTTTCGATAATTGTGATCACATCTTCTTCAGTTAAAATAACAGGTTCATCAACCTGAGCGACACCGAGTTCATCTATTGGGTATCCGGGAGGAGAAAAAGGCTCCTTATCCAGACAATCTGGCAACCCATCGCCGTCGCTATCGAGTGTTACTCCTTTGGTATCAACCAAACAACCATCTGGAGTATCAGGCTCGAGATCTAAAATATTTAAGACTCCATCATTGTCATCATCATCTAAATCTAACTGAGGTCTCGCTTTTAAGTCAGCGATTTCATTGAAAATTGTGTTCATCGGATTTAGCCAATATAAAGGCTCCGTCCTCTTCCCAAAATTTCCAATATTAAACCCAAGTCTAAAATTAGTGTAATGACCTATATCTACATTATTAGTCTGATCTAAAGCTGTTCTAAACTTTATACCATCTAAATAATCATTGTCCGTTAATAACAATTGGTGCTCAAGACCAATATTTATTCTTTTAGTGAGCTTTCGTGACACTCCTACAGCAGCATTAAATACTACATGTACATTAATATCATCACCAAATCTGAAGATTCCTTCTTGTTGAAAGGCTTCCGTTTCAAACGTGCCGTCATAGATCTCATCGAGGGCATCTTTGATCGCATTTCTCCCTGCAAGTGTATTAAAATCATTGGTCGTATTGAATCCAACTCTATTTCTTAGATCTTCATATGCTGCACCATTAGCATCCTCCAGATCGAGAAAGGTTCTATTGTGATCGAGACCTACACCAACAGCTACATAAGTGTTCCACTTGTTGCGTTCTTGGTGAAATAGGATATTACCTACATTGAATACGAGTTGTGTGCTGGCATATATATAGGTGGTCTCATACGATGGGAACCATGAATCTGCTCCTCCAGTAGTGGGATCATAAGCGTCCCAACCGTTAAACTGCTCATTACCCTCAACTAATCCTCCGCCGACACTTCTGTTTCTCCATGGCTGGGATTCTAAACCAGTTGCTTTCCCGTAGAAAGCCTCAAATCTTATTGACGTAATATAATTGAAAGACTTACGAAGATGTCCTCCTACTCCCCAACCAGGCAATTTAACATCAACATCTCCATCTATGAAGTAGTGCCCGGCATGTACACCGACCTCCCATAAATCCTTAGGGCGTGACGAATACTTGGACTGACCTAATCTCCACAACCTATTCTGCTCTGGATCTTTAGTCATATCATCAGTGATCTCTGGTGACAACCAGGTATCATCTGTTATAGATAAAGTCTGTTCTGCTCGAAGTTCTGTATCCGGCCGATCTTGCCCTATCAACATAGGCGCACACAATACTAGACCAGCTATAAATAAAATAGAAAAACGCATCTGTATATTTTTATAAACACAGGCTCATTCTCGTTCTCGTTGTTGGCGTCAAAAAGATCATATTATATCTTTTCAACATACTTTAGGCGCTAAAGTACAAATAGTTTATATATTAAAGAAAAGTATCATTTATTGTTTTTTAATTCCTTCTCGTCATATATTTGAAACATGGAAAAGTACTTGGAAACGTCGAGTGAGCAGATAGTCACTCCAGAAGATGAGCAACAGTCTGATTATAAGCTCTCATTAATTGGTAGCTCAGCAAGTGTTGATGTGATCAGAAAATCCATTAAAACACTCAACCCTACAGGACTCAATCGTTGCTTAGCAGACTTAGGTAACCTCAGCACCGATTGCAAATCCGAATGGGATGTCCTACTATACGAACTATTTACAGATCAAAACTTTGTGCCCGTCTGCATTAGTGACAAGCGATACTCGGACAAGATACTCGAGACTTTTAAGAGATTAGAAGATTATCAATGCTCCATAATTTCCAATAAAATCATTGATATAGATAGGCCTGAGGCCAGTATACGATATGACAACTATGTCGGCGTACAGACTCATTTTGCGAGCTCACTGGACATTGATGAAGATAGAATAGTAAGATTAGCTGAAGTGCGTTACAACCATGACCAGGCCGAAGTAATTCTGCGAAGTACCGATATTGTGTACTTTGATATATCAGCAATTCGCTATTCAGATAATGTAGGATGCACTACTTCTGCAACGACAGGTATGACTATAGAAGAAGCTTGCCAGATAGCTAAGTATGCGGGCGCTTCGATAAACCTCAAAGGCGTAGTCATAGGCTCTTATGATGCCAATGAGGATCCGCAAGGCATAACAGCTCAAAATATAGCGCTCATCCTATACTATCTCTGCGAGGGTCACCTATTAAAACTCTCTGAAGGTCATTATCAACAGGATGACCAAAGCTGGGCGTTTAGCACATATACCGTAGTACCTGATGAGTTAGATACAGAAATCGTATTTACGGAAAACACAGTTAGTGGTCGATGGTGGATCAAATCTACTCATGAAGATGGCACTGATGCATTAATACCTTGTACTAAGGAGGATTATGAATTAGCCTGTAATAATGTGATTTCCGATAAACTCAGCAAGGCCTTCACCTTAGTATAGGTTCTTAGTTAAATCTCTCTTAGCTTTAGAGCACATCTAACAGCCGCTCAAGTGCTACTCCTCGGCTTCCTTTGAGTAGAATGGTTTTATTCTCTAAAGGCTCCTCAGATGATAGGTATGCCTTAAGGTGGTCTACATTATCATAGGCTGCATCGCTCACCGCACAAAAAGCCGCTCCGACTAGATAGA
>CAZDHV010000013.1:16590-30795 GCA_964505335.1 uncultured Saprospiraceae bacterium
ACATTATCATAGGCTGCATCGCTCACCGCACAAAAAGCCGCTCCGACTAGATAGAACGGCACTCCTGCATCAGTCAATAAGTCAACAATCTCCTTATGCTGAGCAAGGCCGTTAACTCCAGACTCTAACATCTCCCCAACAATACATAGCGGTGCTTCATACTGAGAGTCTATGAAGGATGTAATACTTGCCTTCATTGATGTCGGATTAGCATTGTAGTTATCGAGTAATAATAAATTTCGCTCTGTCTGCTTTAATTGACTCCGCATATTATCAGGCTCATATGCGCTGATCGCCTCAATAGCGTCATTAATCGAGATCTCGAAATGCGCCCCAATAGTCAGCGCCGCACTTATATTATCTTGGTTATACCGACCTATAAGACGAGTATCAAAAGAATAGGTCTTCTCGTCAGTTATAATCTCGAATGATAGATGAGGTTTAGAAGTCGTTAAAGCTAACCTGCCATATCCACATAGGCTCGACTCATACTTACTGGATTCTTCATCAGCGTATTCATCGGAAGACTTCAGCAGTTCATCTCCTTGATTCAGGAAGATGTATCCATCGTTGGACAGCACCGATCTAAACAAGCTTGTTTTCTCTTGAAGCACACCATTGAGGTCTATGAGTTTCTCGAGGTGAGCTGCTCCAATATTAGTGATTAATCCAAAATCAGGATCAGCTAAATCACATAGAAATTCGATCTCGCCCGGCGAGTTCGTACCCATCTCGACTAACCAGAAGTCATGATCCAGCCTTCCTCGGAGCAACGTCAGCGGCACACCGATATGGTTGTTATAGTTACCAGCAGTCGTATTGACCTCATATGTTGAGGATAATATGAGGTGGATCAGCTCCTTAGTCGTGGTCTTGCCATTACTCCCTGTAAGGCCTATTACTGGGTTCTGATACTGCTGTCTGTGGTAATATGCTAATTCTTGCAGAGACGCTAAGACGTCCTCGACAAGAATCGTGCGATCGCCTTCAAATCTGGCCTGGTCAATGATGGCATAATACGCTCCACTATCTACGGCGTTTTGTGCCCATTCATTACCATTGAAGTGCTCTCCGGTCAGCGCAAAAAATAGCTGCCCCTCAACAATACGACGAGTGTCTGTAGAGACTCCTGTGGACTTCAGATATAATTGATAAAGCTCCTCTATTTGCATAGGCTAAAAATAAGCACACAAAAAAAGCCTCGATCACTGATCGAGGCTTTAATTATTTTTTTATCGCTTTTGTTCTATTTGAATGATATTCCTCCAGGACTATCATTACCACTTGGACCACCAACTCTGGCAACTGCACATCTAAACCCAATGGTACGATCTGCTTTATCCTGATCTTTGAATTTTCTTGCTCCAGGTGACAACCAATATAGACGATCTGCCCATGATCCGCCTTTTATTACTCTTGACTTATCATTGATTAGCGTGTACTTGCCGTACTCGTAGTTTACCTCTTCTCTATCACCATCCGCATAAGCACGTGCATCACCCGTTCTGTAGTTCTCACGACTCTCCAATTCTTCATCATTGAAGCTTCTATATCTCAATCTACCAAGTGAATCTTTTTCAACTACGTTACCATACTCGTCACGCAATAGCTCTTTGTATTCATTTCCTCTAAATGGATTCAAATCATGATTGTCTGAATCTTCAAGAGTCTGACTTGTTAAAGGTCTATATACATCCTGTACCCACTCCGCAACATTACCTGCCATATTATAGAGCCCGAATTCATTAGGCACGAACTGACGCACTGGTGCAGTCTGGAATGCATTATCATTTAAGTTTCCAGCTATACCAGCATAGTCACCTTTTGCACGCTTAAAGTTGGCTAATAACCGACCTTGCCTTTTGTCGCGAGTCTGATACCTTGGACTTGAACCATCCCATGGATAATATCTACGATCAGAGATCAACTCGTCTTTAGGATTTTGATGATTGCCTAATAAGGCAAGTGCAGCATATTCCCATTCTGCTTCAGTAGGCAGTCTAAATGACGGAGTTAATATCCCATCTTCAAATTTCACTGCTCGCTCTCCACCAGTCCTAATGTCTGGAAGATTCTTTCTAACATTTCCTTCATACTGTCCTTCTAAATATGAATCCGTATCAAATACGTCCGCATCTTTCTGATCAGGTGTCGGATTTAAGATGCCTCGTTCGATGAGTATAAACTCATTTACCCGATCTGTTCTCCACTTACAGTATCCTTGAGTTTGCTCCCACGATACTCCTACGACAGGATAGTCATCGTATGCTGGGTGTTTAAAATAAGTCTCTACTAATGGATCATTGTATGACAATTCATCATACCATACCTTCTCATCAGGAAGTGCCTCTTGAGCAACAAGAGGGTGAGACTCATATCTTGTCTCTAACCAATAGACGTATTCACGCCAGTTGATGTTAGAAACCTCAGTCTCATCCATATAGAATGATGTTACTGATACTCTACGAGGAATGTTGTTCCAATCGTAAACTACATCTTGGCCAGTCTGACCCATGGTAAATGTACCACCGGGTATCAATACCATGTTAGGAGCATTGAGCTGACCTTCGTAATCTAATTTTTCAAAGCCACCCCATTCGGTGTCATTGTATTTCCAACCAGTTGCTGATGATCTCTCACCTCCTCCTTTCTTTTTGAGGAAACACGATGACATCATGCACAAGCTAAGTGCTAAGACAAAAAATCTAATATTCATTTTGGGTAATAATTATCTAAAAATACTGAAGCAATCTTCGTATCTGGAAGGTGGATTCCCGAAAGCGCCGAAATTCATTACGACACTTACCTCATGACTTCCTCTCGTATTTAGGACGCTGGCTGCACTCAAAGTAACATCAAAACTGTATGTTAATTTCAGCCAATCTGTCCTCCATCCTGCTGACAATATCACAGCATCAAAGTTGGAAAAATCATATCTGATCCAAGCTCCAGCAAAGAAATTTTCTCTATTGACTAATCCACCTGCGTTCAGTTGGCTTAATTCAGACTGTCTCACTAATAAGACACTAGGAGCAAAAAACGAGCCAAAACCCTCATTATTGTATCCGTCCAAATCTATTTGCCATCCAGCATGGATAGTCAGGCGTGGTGGGAGGCCGGCATATATGGCCGTACTACCCGGTTGAAAACTGTTATCTGGTACATTTAAATGCTTCAATGATAGGCCTACATAGAACTCTTCGCTATAGAGCACTCCGCCCACCCCAAAGTCGACATAGGTGGTGGTTAAAACATCTGGTCTTATCTCTTGAGAAGTCAACAAACTCTCGCTTCCTACGATGATTTGATCAAAAAATATCAGCTGATCCCAATCCAGTCTCTGTTGGGCGAGAGTCGCTTCTAAACCGATACGAGCTTGAAATTTATTCTTTAAACGAAGTTGATACGCATACACCCCAGTTATTTGATTGGAGGTAATAATACCATCACCGGCATTATCGCTTAGAACCTGTACTCCAATACCACTATTGGCATATCGGAAAAACTGATCATAAGAAGCAGCAAATGTGCGATACCCTCCATTAGGATTCTGTGGACTACCCCATCCTGCCCACTGGTCTCGAGTGATCACAGAAACATGCGGGTTGTCGGACAAGCCTGCCAATGCAGCATTGAGTTGTATCGGCGCATTATAAAACTGGCTGAAGACTACATCTTGACTGGTAGCCATGTTCTGAAACAGAACTGTCAGAGCGAAGATAAAAAGGCTGATATGTAATCTGGTTCGCAACTGTTTAGGTGTATTTTGTATACTATATACAGATTTAATACTTAAAACGCTCGCAAGACTGTTTTGTGTTAACCACAATGTGATACATGCGTAACGTATACGACGTACTAATAAAAAGAAATATTGTTTGGTTCATTACCATACTGATATTATTTGGTTCGGCGATCTCTGCTCAGATCTCGCCTCTATCTGTTAATCAATCCTTCAAACTAAGATGTGATGCATCTGGAGTTTACAAACTAAACTTTGATTGGGTTAGACAAAACATAGGTGATCAGACAGATCCACGACAATGGCAATTGTGGACCAATACACCTACTGATTTAGAAATTCCTTTTGAGATAGTTGGTATTGAAGATGGTCAGTTTGATCCTGGCGACTATGTATTGTTCTATCTCGATATAGACGAATTAGCAGATAATCCATATGATACAGGTAGCTTTGTCTATCTCGTCACAGATCTAGGTAATCGTACAACTGTAGGGTCAAGAGATTATGTTGAGCCATCGGAAGTTAGGCCAATATTTAATCATAATCATAGCGTCAGATATAACGAGTCGACTTTTAATTTGCTGCACGAAGATCCCGTGAACTCAGGGTCTGGGCAAATGTGGGTAGGCATAGAAATAACTAATAATGGCTCCACCAGTCTAAATAGAATATTACCGACTTCCCTAGAAGGGTCAACTATAACCAGTGCAGAAATGACTGCTATTGTCAGAAGTGATGCACCGGAGATGATGACTTTTATAGTTGGTGATGTAGAAATACGGCGTGGTATTTCTTCGGTAGATATCGGTGATGTAGAGGACGACTTCGGTCGTATGGTTAGCTTGAGTCTCAACAATGATCAGTTGACAGCTCTCGATCAAAGCAATCCACCGACCTTAACTGCTGAGTACGAGAAAAACTCCAGTCAAGCTCAAGCCTGGATTGATGAGATAACCTTAGAATTGAGCAGCCCTTTAGATTTTGACGGCGCAGATCAAACATTTGAAGTTTTTGAAGATGGCAATGTCGGATTTATTCGCACGAGTCTTACACCCACACTATGGTCTGTTTCAATTGAAGGCGTCAACGACATCAACTATCAACGTAACGGAGATTTCATTTTGTTTAATATAGATTCATCTAGTAGATATGTGGTTTTTGACGCTGAAGATGACCTGCTTGTTCCTAGCTCAGTAGAACTAAAATCCGAGCAAAGCTTGAGAAATTTGACTAGCCCGGACTTGTTGATCGTGTATCACAGTGATTTTGAAGAGCAAGCGCTAAGATTACAGCAGCATCGACAAAATTTCAGCCTATTTGATGTCCTTGCTATAGATGCAGAATTTATCTATGATGAGTTTAGCTCGGGCAGAAAGTCTCCTGAAGCTATTAGGGCTTTTGCTCAACATCTGTACGAACAAGATCCGAAGTTTAAATTCTTATTGCTTTTTGGTGATGGGTCATTTGATTTCCAGCATATCTATAATGATTTGCCCGATCAAAATTACATACCAACCTATGAAACATTTGAGTCTTTGGATCCTCTGGCTGCATTTCCTTCAGATGACTATTTTGCATTGCTAGATGATGACAACCCTGAGAATCTCAGAGGCGATTTAGATATAGCTGTAGGAAGGCTTCCTGTAAGAACGGCCGACGAGGCGGAGGCTATAGTTACTAAGATTGTTAATTACGACACCAATCCTCAGACACTTGGTGATTGGCGGAATCAGATCGGATTCTTTGCAGATGACGAAGATTTCAACCTTCATATTAATGATGCTGACGAAATCGCAGAAGACACCGAAGCGAGGCACCCCAACTTTGTTCAGAATAAGATCTATTGGGATGCTTTTAATCAAGTTTCTACTCCTGGAGGAAATAGATATCCCGACGCAAACGCAGAACTCAATCGTACTGTGGAAAGTGGTATACTGGTCATGAATTATCTCGGGCATGGAGGATCGCTAGGCTGGTCGCAAGAGCGTGTTCTCAATGTAAGCGACATCAACAACTGGACAAATTTCAATAGGTTACCGCTGATTATTACGGCGACATGTTCATTTACAGGATTTGATGATGCGAGCATAACTTCTGCTGGCGAGCACTCCATTCTCAATCCTATTGGCGGCGCTGTGGCGCTATTCACCACAGTGCGATCCGTATATGCATCACAAAACTTCAGGTTGACGAGTGCGGTTTATGACAATCTATTTCAGCAAGAAAATGGTCAATTTCGAACCATTGGTGAGATCTTGAGGATCTCTAAGAATCAAGTTTCTCTTACAAACATAAATGCACGGAAGTTTCTTTTAATCGGTGATCCGAGCATGACATTGGCCTATCCTAGGCATCAGGTGATGACTACCCAAATTAATGGTGAACCTATTGAAACCAACAGGCTAGATACGGTAGGAGCTTTAGATAGTGTTAGATTGTCTGGGATGGTAAGTATTGATGGTCTTACCCCTGATCAATCGTTTAATGGGGTTATGGACATCACCATCTATGACAAGTCAACTACTGTGAGAACGCTTCAAAATGATGAGCGTAGTCGTATAAGGGAATTTGATCTTTTTTCTAATATCATATTCAAGGGTGCTGTGCCAGTTGAATCGGGACGATTTGAGCTCAACTTTATTGTTCCGCTGGACATCAACTTCTCGCCGGGACAGGCGAAAATCAGTTATTATACCCAAGGAGAGGACCTCCTAGATGCCGGTGGCGTTTATGATAATCTTGTGATTGGCGGATCTTCAGACAACCCCATTGTCGATGACAGTGGCCCAAATATTCAAGCCTGGATGAACAGTCGCTCTTTTGTAAATGGCGATCGTATTAATAGCGACCCATTGTTGATTGTCGATTTACTTGACGAATCTGGCATCAACTTAAGTCAGGTGGCTATTGGACATGAGATCACCGCGATTATTGATGGTAACACACAGAACACCATTATTCTGAATGACTTTTTCTCAAGTGGCTCAGGTTTTAATACTACTTCAGGTACTGCCACATTCCAAATAAACGATTTAGAGCCAGGCCCACACACGATCGAGATACGAGCCTTCGATATCGCTAATAACTTAAGCTCAATAGAGATTTATTTCACTGTTGATCAAGCACTGAATAATGCGTTTCTCTCTTTCATGGTTAATCCTACTCCTTCAAATGGTCCAGTTTCTCTGAACGCAACACATAGTATCGATAATGTTATCTCGGCAGCCTTTCAAATTTATGACATGCAAGGGCGCTTAATCCAAAGAATTGATGCTGGCGGGCCATTTGTAGGTAATGAGATTACTTATGATGGGATAATAGGAGCAGATATATCGATAATTAATGATGGTGCTTATCTTTGTCGAGCCATTGTTGAGGTTTCTGACGGTTCGATTATCAGAAGTGAGTTCAAAAAGATGGTTGTTTTAAAATAATTGTAACACTTTGGCAGTTCTGTCTATGTTACAAAATACCGTAAAGGATGACTATAAATAAACTGACATTTGCTCTTGTTTTGTTCTTAATGCCAATTCTGGCATACAGTCAGGTGGGAGCCTGGGATCCAGACCAACGCTGCGTTGTCGATATCAACGGCAATTGCACTCCGAATCCTGTCAATTCATCGTTAGCATTTTTGAGTATTATCCCTGATGCACGTGGAGGTGCCTTGGGCGATGCTGGCTTAACAACTTCTCCGGATGCCTCATCTATCTATTATAATGCTTCAAAGCTCGCATTTGCTGAAAAAGAGGCGGAGATAACTGCAACCTATACACCATGGTTACAGAACTTAGGATTAACGGATGTTTTTGTCGCTTATGTCTCGGGTTATAAGAAAATTGATGAGTTGTCATCCTTTGGTTTCAATTTCGGATTCTTCAATTTGGGAGAAATCGACTTTACTGATATTAATGGTAATCCTCGAGGTTCAGGTAGACCAAGGGAGTTTTCTGTTGGTTTAGCATATGGACGAAAGCTATCTGAAAATTTTGCACTTGGACTCGGTGGTAAGTTTTTCTTATCTAATCTGGCTACTGGACAGATGATCGGAGGTACTACTGTCAGCACTGCAACTGGGTTTGCAGCGGATATTTCGATGACATATAATTCAAATCCTGATTTAGAAGATAGATATGGATCCAATTTTTCAGTGGCACTTGCTATATCCAATGTAGGTTCGGGCATTACTTATACCAATGCTTTACAGAGCGAACCAATACCTACAAATCTAGGTTTGGGAGTTGGATATAAGATTAATTTGGACGAGTATAACTCCGTCGCTTTCATGTTGGACTTGAATAAATTATTAATTCCAACACCTATCCCCAGTATTGAACCGTTTCTTACTGATGGATTTGATAATGATGGTAACGGTGTTGCAGATTTCAGAGAGGGATCTATTTTTGGCAATATCATAAGTTCTTTCAACGATGCTCCTGGAGGATTTCGAGAAGAACTTCGTGAATGGTCGACCTCTCTCGGTGTTGAGTACTGGTATGATAATCAGTTTGCCGTGAGAGCGGGATATTTTAGGGAGCATCCACTTAAAGGAGATCGAAACTTCTTGACGATAGGAGTAGGATTGAAGTATAACATATATGGTTTCGACATATCTTACTTAGCACCAACGAATATTCAGAGAGGACCTTTGGATAATACTCTCCGATTTAGTTTCACCTTTGATTTAGGTGCTCTCGGTAATGACGCCAATAACTTCTAAAGGATAATTAAAGAATAAAAAAAGCGGATCGTCAATTACACTGACGATCCGCTTTTTTATTTAGTAAAAGTGCATCATCATAAGCCGGATTCTGTTCTATAATTAGATTATAGCTCTATCATTTATCTACGCTGCCTACCCCTTTTGACTCAGCCGAGCGAGCTTACCCCCGAGAGGATCAAAATATACGTGGCATTGCAACTCGCAAGGTTTATCCACTACTATCATTGCTGATAGTGGCCGTATGCTCTTACCATACGTTTTCACCCTTACCCAGTAAACTGGGCGGTATAGTTTCTGCGACACTTTCTGTCGATGTAGGATCTCTCCCCATCCCCCACTCTATGTAAGTGGTACGACGCTCTACGTTGTCCGGACTTTCCTCCCCTCATCATTATGAGCAGCGATAGAGTCAGATGCATTGCAAAAGTATCTGTTTATTGAGCGATACGAAATAATCCACTAAATAAATCGGTCGTCACAGTGAACCTCATTCATATTATGACTATTTTTAATATGTAATTGATTTAAGATGAATAACGTAACTCGCGACAATCTCATGTCCTATGAGACTGAAGTCGGTACCGCCAAGTGGTACAACAATACTATTATCCTCGGTATTGTAGCACTCCTCTATGTAATTGTAGATAGTACTATAATGTCGTTAGGTGTTAGTGGAGGAGTGAGTTATTTGGTCATCTGTTTACTTGTCCTTGCTCAAAATGATCCGGTTCGCAAAGTGGTCAGCAGTCCGATTCGCTTACTGATTAATTCATTCTTATGGGCTTTTTCATTTATAGCTCTGCTCCACGGTATGGAGGCCATATTGCAAACAGGGAAATTCACCATACATCGTATCACTCTGCTACAGCCGATGGCATTACTTCTATTGACGCTTTTTATTATTGCGTTTCTCAGTCTTTTCAAGCAATCCTATCAAATACGGGCAAGAGCTTCATCGCTCAACATCAACGTAAGATTAGCAGCCATTGCCATCATTGGGGCCGTCATCATTACAACTACTTATACTACTCCCGAGCATACTTTATTGACTACAGTCCTCTTAGCAACCTTTTTCTTACTATTAGAAGTGTTTTACGAGCAGAAACGGCCCAATATCATATGGCTGATCCTATGGACAATTATACTAGGGTCTTATGTCTCAATATCTATTTTTCATCTCGAAAAGAACATAGTCAAAGTTGGTAATCCTCCTATACTTGATGCCTTTAGTCTATTCTCATTAGTATTCTTTATCTGTGGTATGTTATATATGCCACTCGCATACTTAAATGATCGCCGTGCCTTCCTTCCCAAGCCTTGGACATTTACACTAAACAATAGATCATTACTGCGCAATCGTATCCAATTCTCCATTCTGATAACCCTTGTATTCTGCTTCGCTACCATAGGAATCGTATCGGTGGTTCAGATAAGTTCGTGGGATACCAAGTATGGAGACACAATGTTCCAAAGAGAGTTTATTCAAGCTCTGCTAAACACATATGTTTTCTTGTTTCTAATAGGCCTGGTGATATCTATAAGATTGTCAGAATACATCAGAAATCCACTGATCAAGCTTGGGGATACCATGCGTCAAGCCAAATTGAGTCAAGGAGATCAAAAAGTCAAATGGGATGGTAATGACGAGATTGCTGATCTGATCTGGGAGTACAACAATATGATTGAAAAGCTTCAAGATAATGCAGCGGTCTTAGCCCGTTCTGAGCGTGAGAGTGCCTGGCGAGAAATGTCCAAACAGGTAGCCCATGAGATCAAAAACCCACTGACGCCAATGAAGCTGAGTCTTCAACATCTGCAGAATAGCATATCACTCAAGCGAGATAATATCGAAGAACTTACCATCAGGATGTCCAATACGATGATGAATCAGATCGAAAATCTCACGCAGATAGCGGATGAATTCAGCAACTTTGGCAGTCTACCAAAAACTAATAATAAGAAAGTACTCCTCAATGATGTAGTAGAGACTATCCATGATTTGTTTAGACAGCGCAGTGATATGGATATCCGTCTGGTCGAACCGATTGACGATATTGGCGCTTATGCAGACAAGAATCACTTACTACGTATCCTCAATAACCTTGTAAAAAACTCAATCCAGGCCATCCCTGAAGATCGCAGAGGACAGATCGTTCTTAAGCTATTCAAAGAAGAGAATAAGGCAATCATCAGTGTAACCGATAATGGATCTGGAATTTCTGAGGATATGCAGACTAAAATCTTCAGACCCAAGTTTACCACTAAGAGCAGTGGCTCTGGACTTGGTTTAGCCATTGCTGCTAATATGGTTGACAGTATTGGAGGACGTATCCACTTTGAGTCCAAAGAAGATCAAGGAACGACATTCTTCTTAGAGCTTCCGCTTATTAGATCCGTATATTCTCCAGATTTAGAGCGAGTTGTACTGTAGAGATTCTCTTATATTCGAAGAGAATTAATGAGATCATGAACACTCCATTAGCATATGTCCTATTTACGATCGGTGCAGTAATATTTATGGAGTTCGTAGCATGGTTTGCGCATAAATATGTCATGCATGGCATCCTATGGAATTGGCATGAGGATCACCATAAACCCAAGTATGAAAAGCATGGCTTCTGGGAGAAGAATGATAGATTCTTCCTTGTCTTTGCCCTACCAAGCATGACCTGTTACATCCTTGGTTCGCTCTATGCTGATTATCGTTACCTCCTATTCATCGGCATCGGTATCTCGATCTATGGGCTAATTTACTTCCTGATACATGACGTATATATCCATCAACGCTTCAAGTGGTTCAAACAACTTGACAGTAGCTATTCCCGTGGCATACTCAAAGCACATGGTGCTCATCATGCCAAGCATACTAAGGAAGACTGTGAGTCATTTGGTCTGTTAGTAATCAACCCAAAGTATTTTAAATCTCGCCTGAGCAATAAACAGAAACAGCACACGACATAGATTGCCAATAAACTCATACTCGACTGTGCATTAAGACTTCTATATTACTGCCATAAATAACTACATCCTATTATGACAGTATTTGATAATATTGCAGCACTCAAGGCTGCCAAAGGTACTATTCTCACCTCTCCAGAATGGTTTCATGTAACTCAAGACTTAGTCAATGAATTTGCCCATTGTACTAAAGACTTTCAATGGATTCATACCGACCCCGAAAAAGCCAAGATGTCCCCATTTGGGGGCCCTATAGCACATGGGTTTTACTCGTTATCATTATTGTCAATGTTCGTCGAACAAACCATATCCATCAAGAGTGCGAAGATGGGCGTCAACTATGGCCTTAACAAAGTAAGGTTTCCACATCATGTGCCGGTCGGATGTAACTTGAGGTGTGTATTTGAGGTAGCCAGCGTTGAGGATTATCCTAATAATGGCGCCAAGGCCACCTGGGCGGCGAAAGTTGAAATTGAGGGAGTAGAAAAACCAGCATGTGTCGCAGAATTCGTGACACTCATGTTTGAATAAAAGGGGATGAATTATAAAGGAAAGACGGTATTCATTACTGGAGGAGCATCTGGTATAGGTAAAGAGTGTGCATTGAAATATGGCAAGGCAGGTGCCTATGTCGCCATCGCCGATTGGAATCATGAGCTCAACGAACAGACTGCAGCTGAGCTCAAGGCTCAGGATATTAAAGTGAAAGCCTACAAACTTGATGTTGGCTCTTACGAGCAGGTAGTGTCTACGATAGCTGAGGTCGTGTCCGATTTTGGTTCATTGGATGTAGCCTTGAATAATGCAGGTATTGGTGGCAAGGCTGCAAATCCTACTGCCCAACACACACTCGAAGATTGGGACAATGTCATACGGGTTAACCAAAGCGGTGTATTTTACTGCATGAAAGAAGAACTCAAGATCATGGAGGCCCAAGGTAGCGGCAATATCGTCAATGTAGCATCTATAGCTGGAATGCGAGCATTACCCAAGCAACTCTCCTATGTAGCCAGTAAACATGCTGTGATAGGTATGACCAAGACTGCAGCCGTAGAGTATGCGCGCACAGATATTAGAATAAATGCCGTATGTCCAGTATTTACGAATACTCCAATGGTAGAGGGAATGTTTCAGTCTAATGAGAGCTTACGGGATAAACTGGTTCGTACAATTCCTGTTGGTAGATATGGCGAAGTAAGTGATATTAGTAATGCCATATTATGGCTCACTGATGCGGCGAGCTCATTTGTTACTGGCTTATGTCTTCCTGTTGACGGGGGCCAGACTGCCTAAACTATCCTAACATATTCATTAGTACTCCAGCCAATGCAGCTCCTGTAAAAGGACCCATTACTGGTATCCAAGAGTAGCCCCAGCCATTACCGCCTTTGGCTCTTATCGGCAAAAGAGCATGCATAATACGAGGTCCAAAATCACGAGCAGGATTAATGGCATAGCCCGTTGTACCCCCGAGAGATAAACCAACACCTAAGACAATCAGCGCCACAGGCAATGCATCAAGTGCTCCAAGGCTAGCCTCTTGATCACCGACGGATGCCTTAGCTATATGAAGGACACCGTAAACCAGGATGAACGTGCCTAACATCTCCGATAGAAAGTTAGTCACTAAGTTAGGTATCGCTGGAGCATTGCAGAAGGTGCTTTGGATATCGACAGCACTGTCTGTATCGTCATAATGAGGCTTATACATCGCCCAGACTAAAGTCGTTCCTAACATTGCTCCCAGCAATTGGGCAATCATATATCCACCTACTTCTGACCATAGCATATCACCTGTAATGGAGCGTCCGAAGTCACCAGTAATAGTTAATCCTAATGTCACGGCGGGATTGAGATGTGCACCACTTATAGATGCAGTAATAAATACACCAACAAAAACAGCTATAGCCCAACCAAAGGCGATGACGATTAGGCCTGAATCATTCCCTTTAGTCTTATTGAGCACGACGTTCGCCACAACACCATTTCCTAATAATATGAGAATTGCAGTACCTATAAATTCAGCAATGAGAGCAGTCATGTTTTTGTCCGTTTGGTGTGAAAGTTACTAAATGAGTTAATATAGACATCATCATCTAATATTATTGTTATGATAATTCTGAATTTGCAGGAGTTCATTAATTCGTGCACAAGCACAAAATTCAAAGTGATTTTGAGCTGATTAAGGAGACTTATTCGCTCATCTTGCGAACCAAGTGCATACTATTCTTATTTTTCATGTGGAACTGAATACTATGCCTACATCACCTTACTTCACGGAAGAACACCACCTATTTAGATCTGCCTTCCGAGACTTTATCAATGCCGAAGTGAAAGAGCAATCCAGAACCTGGGAACGGGATAAGACCATCCCACGAGACATCTGGACTAAGATGGGAGATATGGGTTATCTCGGCATCTGTCATGATCAAGAGTATGGTGGACTGGAGGCAGACATCTTCACCCAAGTTGTCTTCAACGAGGAATTGTCTCGGTCACTTAATAGTGGATTTGCCATTGCTATCGCTGTCCATGTCTATATGGCTACGAATCACATTGCTAACGCCGGTAATGACTGGCAGAAGAAGAAATATCTCACCCCTGCAATCAATGGCGATATGATTGCATGTCTTGGCATGAGTGAACCTCAGGCAGGCTCTGATGTCCGCGGTATGAACACTACAGCCAAGGACAATGGTGACCATTACATCGTCAATGGCTCTAAGATATTCATCACTAATGGATACTACGCCGACTATATGACGCTCTGCTGTAAGATGGA
>CAZDHV010000014.1:0-30128 GCA_964505335.1 uncultured Saprospiraceae bacterium
TATCTGAGCAGGTCATTATACCTTACGATTATAACACACTAGCAAGGGCAAAGATACCAGAGCATTGGCTAGCTGCAATTACGAAATTAGAAGGGAAAGAAATTTAGATCTGGGATTAAGTCGTCGGCGATAACATTCTGAATCCTCTGATCGATAGCATCGGAGCAAAGACATACTCGTACAAGCCTACCAATACAAAAGAGTAGAATACATTACCAAGCACTGTGTTTCTGAAGAAAGGAATGCCAGCTTCAAAACATGCGAGAAGTCCGGCGACAGTCCGAGGATACATTGTCCCACTCATCCATACGCCGAAATTGCTGATCAAGAAGAAGACAACTCCAGCAGATATGCCAGTAATAGCCAAGCGACCCCAACTGGGCTTGCGCATGATCTTATAAGCGATGAGGCCAGCTACAATAAAAGACAAGTACACCCACAGATCTCCTATAACCTGAAAGCTTTCATAGTACTGCGCATAAAACACATTATTGAGGACTAAATCGCTCACCCACAAAATAGCCAATGGAATGATCCATTTACTTACTCCCTTAAAATAGCAGGCACCAAATATCGCTACAGCGCCAACTGCACTAAAGTTAGGGAGGATCGACTCGCCATCTATCAAGAACAAAAACCTTGTGCTTATGCCGATGATTACAAGCAAGACAACGATTAGGGCGTTTATAATGGACTTATCCATACATCGTAATTTATATGCAAATATGGCTATTAAACCTGTAGCATTCTTAATAATTATTCCCAATATACGAGGTCCTCACATTTACAGACCTCATGAAGGGTATCCAGATATTTTTTGTCGACTTCCGTTCGTTTTACCTTAAGGGTAGGAGTGAGGATGTTGTTCTCTATGCCCCAGGCATCACTTACTACCATGACATGAGATATTCTCTTATATCCAGGTAGATCCGTATTGGCTTTAGTCAGCGTATTTGAGAGTGATTTACCTAACTCATCTTTGGACTTACCCTTGCCTATATCTGATGGGACAACGAGGGCTATAGGCTGTGGCAATCCGAGACCACAGACACAGATCTGTTCGATGTCCATATTATCGGCAAACTTGAATTCAAGTGGCCCAGGGATGACATACTGTCCCTTAGCAGTCTTGAAGGTGTCCTTCACCCGCCCCGTCAAATAAACATATCCGTCTTCATCTATTGTACCCTGATCTCCTGTGTGAAGCCAACCATCTTTTAGCACCTCTTCGGTCTTTTCGGGATTTTTGTAATATCCGAGCATGTTCCATGGACATCTTGTCTGAATTTCCTGAGTATCAGGATCTATGCGTGCTTCTGTCGCATTGTAAAACTTGCCAATAGATCCAGGTTTGTCAACAGCAGCGGGCAGAAAGGTAGCAACACCTAAATTTTCGGTCATACCATAACCCTCGCTGATACCCATTCCGAGGCCTTTCCACCACAGTTTATCCTGCTTGGACATCGGTGCAGCACCTACTAAGATCACACGGGCAGCATCAAGCCCAAGACCTTTTTTAATCTTGTTCTTTATAAACCCGCCTACTATAGGAATGCCGGTAAGACGATTTAGCTTTTTTTGTGGCATTTTGGATAGGATGCCCAGTTGGAGTTTGGTATAAATCCGAGGGACCCCAAAGAAAATGGTAGGCCTCGTGTCTCGCAAGTTGTCAGCAAAAGTGTCTAAGCTTTCTGGAAACGATATACTTCCACCCCAATAGAAACTCTGTGCTTCCACAGCCATCCGCTCAGCGATATGGTTTAGTGGGAGGTAGGAGAAAAAGCGGTTGTTGTCTTTCTCCATTTTGAGATTATTTGATGCGAGAGTATGCTCAGTAGCATTAGTCAGCACCTGGTAAGAGTGCATCACCCCTTTGGGCGTTCCTGTAGTACCCGAGGTGAAGACTATGGTCCATAGATCTTCAGGATTTGGAACCGGGCTATCTGATATGGGTCCGTAATTATCGAGGACATGTTGCCACTCAGTCCCTCGATCTATATTAGCTTGGTTAGGATATTGAGGAAACTTAACCACAGGCATATCGGCGGGCACTCCGGCTTTCATCATTTCCCAGTTATCCAATTTACCAACGAAGAGCATCTTGACATCTCCGATATTAAGCACCTCACCAAGGGTATCCTCCGTGAGTGTCGCATAGAGCGGTACAGAAACATGACCAGCCATCATAATGGCAAGATCAGTGATGATCCATTCTCGACAGTTTTTTGATATTAGCCCTATATTGGATTGAGGAGACAGATTTAGTGATCTGAGATAGGCTGCCACCTTTCGGGCCATCTGACCTACTTCAGCGTAAGTATATTCCTCCCATGCCGATCCAAAGGGTTGTCGGAGATAGACTTCATTAGCATTTGTTTTCTCCAAATCATAGAATAAGTCAATTAGTAGCTTATGAGCCTCAGGCATATCACACGGATTAGTTTGTTCTCTTAAAAATATAAATTTGCAATAGAACAGTCTAGTGTAATAAAAGTTATAGAAAGGAACATCTGAAAGAATAAACAATGGCTTTTAGCAAGGCAAAAGATTTAAAGCATATACCTGGTAGAAAAAGAAATTACCCTTTTCATGACTTTAAGTCATTTATAGGCAATGCTTCTAAGTTCTTCACTGAATTCAAAAGCACCTATGGTGATGTCTTCAAGGTCAGGATAGGGATGGACTCACAAATCGTATTAGGCGGAACAGATACCAACAAAAAGATTCTGGTCAAGGAGGCAAAGAATTTTGAAAGTAAAGAAGCTTGGGAAGCAGGCTTAGGGGATCTATTTCCAAATAGTCTTATGCTGATGGATGGAGATGAGCACAAGTATCATCGGAGCATTATGCAGGATGCATTTAAGAAAGAACCCATGAGGGGCTATCTATCCTTAATGCCCGGTATTATCAAGAACCAGTTGAAGAGCCTTTCAGCAGATGGGAGCTATGAGATGTTCCCGTTTTACAAGAACCTGACACTGAGCTTAGCAACTCAGGTGTTCTTTGATCTTAGTCCAGATCAAGATTTAACTAAGATCAACCGTGCAATAACTGATATTGTCGCCGCTGCGGCAGCATTACCTGTTAATTTGCCATTTACTAAATATCGCCAGGGCATCAATGGTCGTAAGTATCTCAAAAAATACTTTGCGTCCATCATCCAAGATAGACGTGAAAATCCTGGAGAAGATTTGTTTAGTAAATTCTGTGTTGCTAAAAATGAAGAAGGAAAGTCATTTACGGATGAAGAGATCATCGATCATTTAATATTCGTTCTGATGGCTTCACATGATACGACTGCTATTACCTTGACCTGGATAAGCTACTTTTTAGCTAAATATCCCGACTGGCAACGGCAGGTACGTGAGGAGATAGCAGGTGTAAATAGTGATGAACTGAGTATTGCAGATTTAAGGGAATTTAAGACGCTGTCGGACGTGCTCAAGGAAACGCTCAGGGTACATCCTCCACTCACTATGGTTGCAAGAAAAACTGCTCAAGCTATGGAGGTCGAAGGGTTGATGATACCGAAGGATACGCTGGTATCCTGTTCATTTCACCTATCCCACAATGATGAACGAGTCTGGACTAATCCGGATCAGTTTGATCCAGAGCGATTCAGTATACAGCGTAAAGAACATATGAAGTGTCCATATGCCTATGCACCTTTTGGAGCAGGTCCTCATCATTGTATTGGCTATTCTTTCGCTGAGATGCAGATTAAGTTGGTGATGATACAGTTATTGCAAGGATATGAGCTTAGCTGTAATGCGGACTATGAAGCGTCAGTCCAAGACGTACCTCTTAAGACTCCTAAGGATAACCTGCCGTTAAATATTTCTAAACTCTAGGGTAATCAATAATAGCATGAAGATCAGAACAGTTCTTCTTCTGACCTAAACCCATACTTATAGCGCATAACTACGATTTACTAACTGTGAAATCTTTTGTTTATGCGCTACCTATTAATCGTTTCTGCCTTTACATTCCTGATTGCTTGTCAAGATGATTCATTCATACTATCACCTGATGAATCCGAGGCCGCTATTGGACGAGACTGGCCCGATATAGATCCTCTGTTGATTCCGCACTTTGTCAATTTTGAAGATGCGGCATTCGAAAGAGGTATAGACATCGATCTGAGCACTTCAGGTATCAGGGCAGTGATCGAAGATATTAGCGAAGAGGATATAGCAGGAACCTGTACCTACGGTGTTCATCGATTTAGTCTGAAGGAAATCGTAATTGATGAACCTTTTTGGGATCAGACTTCGAACTTGATAAGGGAATATATTGTATTTCACGAGTTAGGCCATTGTTATCTGTTCAGAGATCACAATGATCAATGTACTGCTAGGGGCATCTGGGAGAGTATTATGCGGAGCGGGACAATAGGTGGATGCAGAGATTCATATAACAATCGTACTCGTGAAGCATATTTGGATGAGCTGTTCAGTGATATGGTCTTATAGACGTAAAAAGGCCTAACCCGCATATGCGGATCAGGCCTTTTTATTAAAAATATGTAGATGGGTTTATAACTTGGTCATTTTGGAAACTCTTACTTGGTCTCCATGGACGATCTCATAGATATAAATACCTGTAGATCCGAGATCACTGTAGTCTACGGTGAAACTGTTCTTACCTGCATCAAAATAGGCTGACTTGTTCACCAGCTTATTCATTGCGGTATCATATATGTTGAGTTCAACGTCTCCATTTGTTGGAATACTAAACTCGATTGCAGTACTCGATGCCCAAGGGTTAGGAGCGTTCTGAAATACCGTAAAGTTCTCACCTATTGGTTCTGCTGCTTTTTCCAAGCGTAGCTGATATCGTCCTTGCTCCTGATATAGTTCTGAAGAGATATGAGAGGAGTTGAAGGCAAAGCTTATCTCGTCATCATACATCCGTTCAAATGTTGCTCTGAATATGACGTCTCCTTCCTTGACATCTCGTGGCAATAACTCATTCCAGCTGATTGGAATGATGCCCTCATCTGCACGAGTATCATTATAGTGTTCTGATTTCAATCCAATATTGTTAGACCCGACCTTCATCAGTCGGAGTAACTCTGGGTTAAACTGTAGTGTGGTTTGAAGCCCGAGTATGTCTACATCTTTCTTAGCCTTTATATTTAGCTCAACGTATCTGCCCATCGTCACTACTTCATACTCCATAGTGATAGATTGACTGCTGCGCTGATCGGCTTCAAGATAACTTTGATTCACGTCGCCCATCTTGATGGCATTGAAGTTGAATGCCTCGTCACTATTGTTAAGGGTAGTCGATAACCCTAGGATCTCACCATTCTCAAATGGATCAAATGGATCGATGAAGTTGATCGTCTCGGGAATAAATGAATAACTATTAGCCCTACTAAATTCTGTAGAGATGCCCAGTATTAATCTTCTTATTTCGATTAGGTCTGCTGCGTCGAGTGAACCATTTAGATTGACATCTCCAGATATGATTTGATATGGATTATCAAGTTCGTCTAAACCTAATAAATGTTGCTGTAATAAGATGACATCAAGTGTGGTAATACCAAGTAGAGGATTGTCATCAAGAACAGGCGTTATATCCAGATCTATTCCCAATGGTATGCTATCAAATTCGAAAAATCCTTCCTTATTGGTCGTAGTAGTCATACCAGGAAGGTTCTCGATAATGACCTCAGTACGATCGAGTGGCACACGATCTAAGTGCCTTACAAAACCATTTAAGCTGGTAACACCGCTACTGCTTGCTATGGGTGCAACATTGCAAGCTGCACCTGTAGTATCAATCGTAACCAGCGTCATACAGAGACTGGTCAGGCCATTTTCATCGGTAACTCTAAATTGCACCATGGCTTCGGTGCCATCAGAACAATCAAAAGTGATTTGATCAGTGCTGAACGTGTCGACGGTCATTTTGCGAGCATCAAAGCTGATATTGCCATCACATGCGTCAAATGATCCTACATTGAAACTCGAAATAGGAATGCTCGTCTCACTCACACCCTCTAGTGAAACATCTAGAGCACCATAGCATATGGCTACAGGCCTTGTATTGTCTCTTGTGATCACGGTGAATGACCTTGTTTCAGACGCACCATTGGCGTCATAGGATCTTATAGTTACTGTGGAAGTGTCTGCTGCGCCTATGAATAATGTGGTGTCATTGCTTGGACTATTCGTGGTGAAGGGTGACAAGATTTCGAAATTGAGTGTTGGATCTGAGAAACAACCATCTCCCATGCTTACAATTCCTAATTCACCTATCGGTACGACTACTGAACAGTCATGAGGATCCAAATCAAAGATTAAAGTATCCTGAGCAAATGAGAAGTTAGCACTGCCGTCTTGAGAGAAAGTAATAGTCTGTACCCTTGTATATTCGACTTCCTCGTTGTCGCATGACCATTCAGTAACAGTCCAAAATCTATTGTATCTAACGGTATTGTTTTTTATCGTATCAGGTGGGAGATCTTGGAATCTCGCCCGTACTCTACATTCTCTAAAGTTGTTGCCGAAGAATGAAGCGCCACTACCTGTAGGCACTCCAAATGGATATAGCGCCGTTAGAGATAGATCATTGGGGTCGTTGCCCACTAAGTCCAAGTCGGGAGCGATAAGACTGCCATCTGGATTAGTCAATGTGCCTAGGAGATCACACGAAAATGATAGATCACTTGCTGGAAAGGTAATATCACTTTGCTCAAGTCTTCTCACTCGTATCTGTTGAGTGCAGGTATCGCTGTTGCCACTATTGTCTGTTGCTCTAAATATGCGATTAGCTATAGTTGCTATGTCGTCTTCATCAGGAGTGCCACAGGCTGATTCAAAGTCCAACAACACATTTTGTACCGTATCGAGATCACACTCGTGTACCTTGCCGCCAGAGTCTCTGAAGAAAAAGAAATCTATACATGACAGCGTCGTATCAGTACAGGTAATCTCTGGAGCAATTTTGTCTTCCAGATTGATCATTGCCCAAGCACCGATTCCTCCACTTGTATTCATAGGACATCCAGAACCAGTAACTGTGACGTTCAGAGTTTGGCCGATGTGCTCAGGGAGCAAGGTGTTGTTAAATACTGTGTCACCAGATTCAGTAACTACAATTGGATTGTAGGTGAGACTCGGTAGCGCACCAGTAATTAGATTACGTGCTGAGGCAGTGTCAATAGTCAACTGACAACTCGATCCTAAACTCAAATTGACCGTTAGCCCTGCAAGTGTAGAATCACAGGCCGTTTGACCATTTATATTAGTCAGGCATGACAAGTATAGTAGTAACCATACTGGTAAAATCGTTTTCATCGGAATAGCCTTAATAAAGTCATTTAATTAGGTGCTATTAACACCTATACTTTACTGCTATTTTTGGGAAGTTTGTGCGAACACAAGCACAAATATAATAATAAATCGTAATATGTTAACAACATCGTGTCAACTCATTATTCAGACGACAGAAATTATGCTTCTGTTCATCATGGAGTGTGATCACCTAACCAATGAATCACATAATTGGAACGAATAATGTGGAATATATCACACTATTGGAACGAATAATGTGAAATTGATCTACTTGCCCGGACTACGATGCAAAAACTCATTGTAGAGTAGGGTATGCCTACTTTCAATTGGAACATTCCATCCATTGATAAAGAGGTGGGTTATATCCGTCTTCATCTCAAATGGATCACCTGTACTGACAAACAGATTGGCCACTTTGCCTTCTGAAATACTCCCATACTGATCTTCAAGTCCAAAGATCTTAGCAGGGTTTATAGTAATGGATTTCAGTGCTTCCTCTATACCCATGCCGTAGGTCGCTGCAAAACCTGCATTGAACGGGAGGTTCCGTGCATTTTCTGAATCATTAGTCCTCAGCGCTACTGTAACCCCAGCTTTTTGCATGACTCCAGCATTGCGATAGTTGACGTCATATCTCGTATAGCTACGCCCTGGTATACTCAGGACTGGCCCAGTAATAACAGGAATACCTGATTCAGCTAATTCCTGAGCAACTCTCCAACCTTCGGTTACACCAGTGAAGATGACTTTGAGGTTTTTATCTTTCACCCACTCAATAGCATTTTTGATATCGTCATCTTTGTTGACTTCTATCATCAGTGCAGTATTGCCTCTGTATACATCAATCAGCGCATCATACTCGGGCTGATAGGTCTTAGGCGTGGCGCTTGACTGAGCTCCTTTAGCAGAATCTATCTTGGCAAAAGTGCTCAGGTTAGACCAGATCTCATTGAGATTCTTCATGGCCTTCTCTTGGGCTTTTTTGATGTCCTCATCTGATCTTCTATCTCGACGTCCTCGCTTTGCTGATGAGGGGAAATTCATGACTACCCCATTGAATCCAGCAAACATGCTATTGGGCGTATAACCATGTAGATTGATGAGGGATGCCGTTCCTGGGAATAGCCCTCCTCGAGGAGCGGCGATGACAGAAGTCACCCCATTTACTCTGGTGACTGGTATTGCAACTGCATTTGGATTAACCGCTGTTAGCGCCTGCATGTGAGGGATAAAATCTCCAATCTCATTAAAATCATTAGTCAGTGATACCGCCCCTACCTCTGACATGCCAAGCTGCGTACCACTATTCACAAACCCTGGATACACATGGTGATCGCTACAATCTATTACTGTGGCATCTGAAGCACTGATATTGGCTCCAACCTCAATGATCTTACCATCATCTATCAAGACATCTGTATTCTCCTTAATGCCTTCTGTGATGGTGTGAACAGTAGCATTTTTTAAGAGGGTCTTGCCGTAAGTTGATTTGGCGATCTGCTGACCGAAAGCCAGGTTACAAGCAAGGATGAAGACTATGCTAATTATATATTGTTTCATAATAGTTTGATCTTAATGATTGCTGAAAAATTCTAGGACATCTTGCATACATCTATCGTCTTCATGATCTTCTGCATGATGATCTATGAATGAAGAAATATTCTCTTCTGGATCGACAAGTATTCTCATATCGTCTGGATCATTGATATCAAATCTCACTACTCCATCTACGATAGTTTGTTGAGGAATTGCATAGATAGACAATGGATGATTGTCAAATATGGTTATATCTCCATCCTTGCCAACCTCGATGCTTCCGACTCGATCAGCGATACCCAGTTGAATAGCAGGATTGATAGTGATCAATCGCAGTGCTTCGTTGTCAGATAGGCCTCCGTATCGCTGAGTCTTGGCTGCTTCATGATAGAGGTGTCTGATTAATTCACCCGAATCTGAATTGATAGAGGTGACGACTCCATTTTCAGTAAGTATAGCAGCATTATAAGCAGTGCTGTAATACACTTCGAATTTGTAAGCCCACCAATCAGCGAATACTGACGCCATCGCTCCATACTCTGCCAGCTCTGGAGCAACTTTGAATCCTTCGTTCACATGCTGAAAACAGATTTTGTCAACGCCATAATCTCGTAATACATCGACAAGCATGAGGATTTCATCGGCGCGGTAGGAGTGACAGTGTACGATGATCTCACCTCTTAATATGTCTGCCATTGTCTCCATTTTAAGATCATATGCAGGTGGAGCAGCGGCAGCGAGAGGATTTTTATTGTGGTTGTCCCAAGCTTCCATATATACTTGTGCTTTACCAAAGGACTCTCTGAAGATTTGTTCTACACCCATACGAGTACGTGGTACTATGTCACTGCGCTCGCCGTGGACACGCATTGGGTTTTCCCCGAGTGCAAACTTTATAGTTCGAGGGGCATCGACCATTTTCATTTCTTCTGGGTTGAAGGTGCCCCATCGATGTTTGATGGTTTCACATTGACCTCCGACGGCATTGGCAGAACCATGCATGGCGTGTGATATGGATACCCCTCCTGCCAAAGCTCGATAGATGGATACATCATAAGGATTGATGGCATCCCCTACATCTACATTCGAGGTGTTAGGATCGGTAGCTTCATTGACAACGTCAAGTCCTATATGGCTATGTGCATCAATGATGCCTGGCATCACATATTTGCCATCGGCGTCGATAGTCTTGATATCACCTGATATTGATAGGTCTTCACCGATTTGGTCAATTTTGCCATTGCGGATAAGTACGTCTGTGTCTTCGAGTATGTCGCCTGTGATGGTGATTACTGTACCGCCAGTAATCAGGATATCACCTTTCTCCTGAGCACATAGAGTTATGCCAAAGGCCAGAGTTAATATTGTCGCTATTAATTTATTCATGATATGATTATTCAGGTGAGTCAATTTTTTCGCCAGTCATGTCAAAGCTGCCGAAGTCGGGAATACTTACGGTCCCTTCCAGCGATTCATCCTCCAAGGTGATATCGTTGGATACTGCAATGGTAAATCCTCCATTGTCTATAGTAAAGTCAAAGGTGGCGTTGTTACCATTGACTTCAACATCTGTAGCCTCATAGGATTCTCCTGGTGCTTGATTACTAGTAATGGTCACTTCATAGCTATCACCACTCTTGACAAATGTCATCTTTCCTTTTGGGCTCATGCCAGGTATATCTATGCTATAGGAATATGATCCGGTGAAATCCACTTCTTCACCGCTATTGTCAGATTTATTTTTCTTCTCCTTAATTTTTTGCTCAAATAGCTCTCCTTCAATAAAAACCTTAGAGATCTGGGTCTTTTCTTTAAAGAGCGTATCAGTTGTAACGATCAAATTAGCCGCCTTCCCATTAGCAATTGAGCCAGTGACCTGATCGATGTCAAGCGCTCGTGCAGCATCAATAGTGAGTGCACTTAATGCAGCATCAAAACTCAAGCCGTGATCTATCAGTCGCTTAACTTGACTATGGATTTCTTTAGCCTTGACATCAACATAGGAGAATGCAAATGGCTGGTTGGACTCTGCAAATGCCGCAGCTTGCGAACATGCTGCTGTGATACTTTCCTTTTTCTTAGTGAGTAATGCTTTTTCCTCATCAGTCATCTCCTCTTCGTCTGAATCATCCTCATCTGGCAGATCAAGCGAGAATAGGACTGGTTGCGAGTTATTCTTAAGGATGGACTGTACCTGGGGAGCTGATTTTACCTCACTCAGGAATATCTTGAACCCTAACTCTTTTTGTAAGGTGAGTGCGCGGCTCACATCGAGTGTTGATTCGGTCTGGAAGTAAATCGGCATGGAACCATCTGTAGCACCATAGAGCGCCTTAGTCGCAGCATCTTGTCCTCCTCTCTTTCTATTTAGTGGATTCTGGCTATAACTTTTTTGATGCTTAGCCCCGATTTCCGCATTCTTATAGAGTTCTCTGAATTTGGCCATGACACCTATAGTCGTTGCAGGGAATACTCGTGAAGCACCCTGAAACTTAGCATACAAGGACATATCCTCGATCAATACACTTTGATCAAAGTCTTGACCTGACAAGCTGATTACTGAACCCTTGCCTGGTAGCATTCCTTCATTGGGAACGGAGTGCGCAACAGCAAATCCTGCTTCTCTAAGTCCCTTAACAGAATTGTCTGAAGCGGAGAATTCTGAGCTCATGCTTTTCTCTGGCGTGATGCCTGCGACATCATTTGGCGGATATCCTGGTCGATCAACATCGACACGCTCATTCTCCTCAGTATTTCTAATCCCGGCATGTGATAAGGTTGCGATAAATGCAGGATATACATGGGCGGAATCAACATCAATTACTTGGGCGCTAAATGGGATTCTTGCAGAGGGCCCAACTGATGAGATAATACCGTCAGTCATTACAATGGTCCCATAATAGGGCGTAGCGCCAGCAGAAGGAGTGATAAGCGCGTTAGTAATTGCGTAAGTGTCAGTAACTTTCGGCAGTTCGGTCTGCGCCATTAAGGCGATGCACCATGAGCAGCTCAAATAAAACAGTAAGAGTCTCTTCATATGATAGGATTTAATAGAAATGAGATTGGCCCAAGTTACTATGTTATGTTAAAATTGCTTATGCTTAAGAGAAACTTTAGAACAACGAATAACATATTAAAATAAAATGTAATTTGTATTTTTGTTATTTACACAGAATTAGTCAACTTCCATTAAGTAAACAACGATGAAACGAATAGTCTTAATTCTTAGCTTAATCATGAGCGCAATTACATTAGTTGCGCAAGATGATGGCTTGGTTAAAGACTGGACTAAAGAGGTCCTGTCCCAAATGACTATTGAGGAGAAAGTGGGTCAGCTCTTCATGATTAGGGCTTTTTCTAAGGATGATCCAGAACACATAAAGTATGTGAAGTCTCAAATAGAGAATTATCATATCGGAGGGATCTGTTTTTTTCAAGGAGATCCACGTAGACAAACCCAACTGGTCACAGATTATCAACAACTATCTAAGCACCCGCTGCTAATCGCTATTGATGGGGAGTGGGGATTAGGGATGCGATTCCCAGATCAGGCTATTAGCTTTCCGAGACAGATTACGATAGGAGCGATTAGGGACAACCAATTAGTATACAGGATGGGACAAGAAATTGGCCGTCAATGCAAGCTATTGGGGATCAATGTAAACTTCGCTCCTGATGTGGATATCAACAACAACCCAGACAATCCCGTAATCAATATGAGGTCATTTGGAGAGGATCGTGACAATGTCACTGCCAAAGCTTACTCCTATATGAGGGGCATGCAGGATGTAGATGTCATGTCTTGTCTAAAGCATTTCCCAGGCCATGGCGATACCGATGTAGACTCACATAAGGATTTGCCCATAATACCCCATACTAGAGCACGTCTAGATAGTATAGAGTTGTACCCATTCAAGCAATTAGTTACGCAAGGGGCTACCTCTGTTATGGTTGCACATCTAAATGTTCCAGCCCTAGATGCTCGAGAGAATAGACCGACGACATTGTCTGGTCCTACAATAGTCGATGTTTTGCGCAATGAGTTGGGGTTTGATGGGATAGTGTACACTGATGCTATGGAGATGAAGGGTGTTACGAAACATTTTGAGCCAGGTATGGCAGACCTTGAGGCTTTCTTGGCGGGTAATGATGTTATACTCTTACCCGAGGATATTGCTCAAGGATATAAGCGGGTATTGGACGCTGTCAATAACGGGACGATTTCTATCGAGCGTCTCGATAAAAGCGTATACCGAATACTCAGAACAAAAGAAATACTAGATTTGCCAGGCAAGAGCTCTTGGACTAACGCAACTAATATTTACCAAGAGATTAATAGCGACGAGGCTGTAAATATTAAAGCCGAAATCTATGAGCAGGCACTGACGCTTGCTAACAACAGTGCGGATGTTCTACCTATACGTGACTTAAAGAAACATGGCTACGCTAGTATAGCATTAGGTGATAATCAGCCAAATGTCTTTCAAGAGAGGCTGGAGTCATATGTAGATGTAGACCATCATAGCATCTCCAAGGATGGCGCCTCATCAGAATACCAGAAGGCTCTGGAGAAGCTCTCTGGGTACGATCGTGTAATCGTAAGTAGTCATGACATGAGTTGGTATTCGCGCAATAACTATGGCCTTAACGAAGCGCAAATCAAATTCATCAATGACCTGTCTGGACGCACTGAAGTAATCTTCGTAATGTTTGGCACTCCATATGCATTAAAATGGTTTGAGAATGTACCCACTGTACTCGTGGCATATGAGGACAATGAACTCACGCATGAAGCTGCTGCACAAGCACTATTTGGTGTAACAGCGATAAGTGGCCGCCTTCCGGTCACAGCATCTGAAAAATATCCGGTTGGTCAGGGTTATAATATTCCTTCGCTACAACGCATAGGTTACAGTACACCAGAGCGAGTAGGAATGGAGTCGGATACACTAAGTAAGATAGCCGCTCTTGTTGATGAAATGATAAAAGAGAAAGCGGCTCCAGGTTGTCAGGTATTAGTGGCTAAGAATAATAGGGTTGTATATCATAAATCCTTCGGTCATCACACTTATAGTAAACAGAGACCTGTACAGAATAATGATGTCTATGACCTCGCTTCTGTGACTAAAGTCATGGCTACAACATTGTCTCTCATGCATTTGGATGACAAAGATCTCTTTGATGTAGATGCACCGATTAAAAAGTATATCCCAGAACAAGAGAAAAGCAATAAAGCAGATATCAAGTATGCCGATATATTGGCCCACAGAGGGGGGTTGATTAGCTGGATCCCATTTTATAAAAACACCTTGACAGATGTTGGTGCCAAGAGACCGTCTGACGAATATTATGGTAAAGAAAAGACGGAGCCATTTCCACATTTTGTTACGCCGGGCTTATATCTAAGAGCGGACTATCAGGATAGTATATATCATCAGATATTTGAGTCTGACCTCCGAGAGACAAGGGACTATAGATATAGTGATCTGGCTTTTTATATCAGTAATCGGACTGTCGAAAACTTGACGAGTCACCAAGTAGATATATATGCCAAGGAGAATTTCTATGATCGCTTAGGATTGCGTACGACAACATTTAACCCCTTGGAAAAATTTGATAAAAATAGAATTCCACCTACAGAACAGGACAACTACTTTAGAATGACTAAAATCCATGGTACTGTCCATGATATGGGTGCAGCTATGCTTGGAGGAGTAAGTGGACATGCGGGTTTGTTTTCTAATTCGCGTGATCTCGCCATCCTGATGCAGATGCTATTGAACAAGGGGTATTATGGGGGATACAATTTTCTCAAGCCAACTACCGTAGAGCAGTACACTCGTCGTCATTGGGCAAGTTCAAGACGTGGATTAGGATTTGATTTAAAAGAACTTAATCCTGACAAAACAGAAAACATGTCCGAGTATGCCAGTCGGAATAGTTTTGGTCATTTAGGATTTACGGGCACGGCAGCCTTTGCCGATCCAGATAATGATATCATATATATATTTTTATCCAACAGGACTTACCCTTCAATGAGAAATAACAAGTTGGGTAAGAACAACTACAGGCCTAAGATCCAGTCCCTTATTTATAAATCTCTCATTCCTGAAGAGAATCGATATTTAGGACTTTCATCTCTTTAAAGATGTGATAACTTGAGGGCTTAATCTTCATATGCCCTTATCACTTAGCATAGCCTATAGATATCTGTTTGGTAAGAAATCTACCAATGCCATTAATGTAATTACGGGTATATCTGTCTTGGGTATCGCCATAGGTACTGCTGCACTCATCATTATTATGTCTGTGCTCAACGGATTTGAGCAAGTGACAAGAAGTTATTTGGATACGTTCAATCCTGATATAAAGATTATTCCTGCTGAGGGCAAGTTCTTTTACAATGATGAAGATTGGATTGCTGAACTGGGAGAGGTCGAGGGAGTAGAGGGTTTTACGAAGACTTTAGAGGAAGTTGTCCTACTGGAGTATGGAGATAAGCAACATGTGGGTATTATCAAGGGTGTTGACGAGTATCACAATGATGTGATCAATTTACAGCCCGCTATAGTCGGAGGCGAGTTGGACTTTAGCCCGTCAGAGTATGGTAGCCATGCTGTAATAGGTCAGGGGGTCAGCAATAAGCTTAATGTATCACTTGACAATCCGTTCACGCCGATCATGGCGCATGTGCCGAAGCGCAACAAGAAGATTTTTGACAAAGACTTTAAATCTCGACCGCTACTTGGACGAGGAGTATTTTCGATCAAGAATGAACGAGATAATCAGTATGTCATCACCTCCTATGAGGTGGTAAGTTCCTTACTAGATCTCTATGATCAAATATCCGCCATAGAGCTAAAAATGACGGACGATGCTAGCGAGTCCTCGGTACTCAAGGCTATTCGTAAGCTTACAGGAGATAAGTTTGAAGTGCTAAATCGTTATGAGCAAGATAAGTCCAATCTAAGAATCATGAAGGTTGAGAAATGGACATCATACCTCATACTCGGATTTGTGTTGATATTGATAACCTTTAATGTGATCGGTTGTCTATGGATGATTGTCTTAGAGAAGAAGAAGGACATCAGTGTATTGCAATCTTTCGGTGGTCAGAAGTCATTCGTCGAGCGCATCTTTTATTTCGAAGGCTTGTTGATTAGTGGTTTTGGGTTTTTAATTGGGTTCGTCGGAGCCGCACTATTCTATTTTTTACAGAAGCAATTTGATCTCATCGGTGTGCCCGAAGGCTTCGCCATAACTAGCTATCCTATTGAGATGAGATTTTTTGATGTTGTGATAGTGCTGTTGACTGTATTAGTGCTCGGATATCTCGCCTCAATCCCTGCAGCAGCACGTGCGAGCCGAGTAAGTGCGCAAGTTCGATATGAATAATCATTCGATTATATTTGCGGTCTTGTTATGGAGGAATGGATACTAGACTTCGAGTGGCTCAAAATTAGGCACTTTATCAAAGACAGATTTGATCGTAGTGAGTTGCCAGACCTGAACTCTGTCTTGTATTTGATTGGTATTCAGGAAGTCAATTTGCTGAAGAAAAATCTGACTAAAGAGGAAAAACAGGACTTGATGCATGTCGCGACATGTCACCTGCTGAGCTTGGATGGATATTTTGATTTTGTAGGCCAAGATGAAGATGGATGGCCGCATTATAAGCAGGTTCGCGTTTTACCAGTGGAAGGGGTTAATGCTCAAGAAAATTTTTTGAAAAATTTAGTGATACAATATTTCAAGTCTTACGTCGAAAACTAAACTTTATGAAAGGATTACTTAAATACGGGTTGCTTGCTCTACTAGCTATAACGCTAATTAGCTGTGGGGGGGACTCAGTAAAAAAGGCAGTTGTCAAAACTGAATTTGGTAACATGACAGTAGAGCTGTACAATAGCACGCCAATACACAAGGCCAATTTTATAAAACATGTGAAAGCTGGCTATTATGATGACTTATTGTTTCACAGAGTCATACCCACCTTTATGATTCAGGGCGGGGATCCTAATAGTAAGAATGCAGCGCCTGGACAGCGATTAGGAAGTGGTGGTCCTGGATATACGATAGAAGCGGAGATTGGAGCACCTCATTTTAGAGGTACACTCGCAGCTGCTCGTACGGGAGGAGCGTCTAATCCTGAGAAAAGATCAAGTGGCTCTCAATTTTACATTATTCAGGGCCAACAGCAGACGGAGCAATCTCTTGCTCAGTGGGAGCAAAGAAAAGGAATAGAGTACAATGAAGCTCAGAGAGAGAAATATATAAGTGTGGGAGGAAGACCAGATCTTGATGCGGAATATACTGTATTTGGTCAAGTCGTTGATGGCTTTGAGGTAATTGACAAGATTGCTGAGGTACAGCGAGATGGCGCTGACAGACCTGTTTCTGATGTGAAGATGACGATTAAAATGTTGAATTAAACTAATGATAGAAATGAGAAAATTACTAGTAGGATTTATTGCTGTGATACTTATGACTTCTTGCTCTAAGAAGACCTTAGATTTCATAATACAAGCACCGGCAGATAATACGGCACCGACGAGCTATACTTTCATAAATAAGTCCGAAGGATATGATACCTATTGGTGGGATTTTGGTGATGACCAGTTGGTATCTGATAGCGTAGCGAGTCAGAGATATTTGTTATCAGGCAACTATGATGTTACCCTTAAGGGATTGAAAGGAACGAAGACCAAAGAGGTTAAAAGGAGCGTAACAGTAGTAGCACCAGAGAAGTGCTTAGTGCTCATTGAGACAGAGTTTGGCAACATGATGGTTCACCTGTTTGATGAGACGCCGGCGCATAGAGATAATTTTATCAAACTTGCGGAGTCAGGATATTATAATGGTTTGTTATTTCACAGGGTAATCAATGGATTTATGCTTCAAGGAGGTGATCCAGAGAGCCGTGGTGCAGCACCTAATCAATCGCTTGGCACTGGTGGTCCGGGATATACACTTGATGCAGAGATAAAACCTAATATTGCACACGTTAAAGGTGCTCTTGCAGCAGCTCGTCAAGGAGACAATATAAATCCAGAAAAAAAATCAAGCGGCTCACAATTCTATATCGTAGATGGCAAAGGAGTGACAGAAGCTCAGCTAACACAAAATGAATTGAGATACGAAATCAAGTATCCCGAAGGAGTTAAAAATCTTTATTTAAGAGATGGTGGCACACCGTTTTTGGATCAACAGTATACTGTTTTTGGTCAGGTCATAGAAGGCTTAGACGTTATAGATGCTATTGCATCTACACCGACTAATCGTGGCGACAGACCTCAGGAAGATGTCTCTATGAAAGTGACGGTTATTAAATAATTTCATCAACAATGTAGTAATGGCAGAGATATTAGGCTTAGATGTTGGAGGCACGGGTATTAAGGCAGCCGTGGTAAATGTAGAAACGGGATTGTTTACTAAAGACAAGATCAAGTATGCCACACCACAGCCATCTACCTTGAAGTCAGTAGCTAAGGTTCTCAATCAATTGATGGAAGATTTTGATTGGAAGGGCAAAGTTATAGGATGTGGGTTTCCCGCCATCATTAAACATAATGTCGTCCATTCTGCCTCTAATATTGACAAATCTTGGTTAGGCGTTAATCTGCGGCATTATTTCTTGGAGTATGTCGGCAACGATGGAGTTTATATCAACGATGCCGATGCTGCCGGACTTGCTGAAATCACCTTCGGTGATCTGGAGGACAAGAGTGGAATAACATTGATGTTAACGCTTGGTACTGGTATCGGCTCTGGGTTATTTTTGGATGGCAAGCTTGTACCTAATTCGGAGTTAGGGCATCTTAATTATAAGGATTCTGTCTGGGAGAAATATGCCTCTAATGGGGCCCGCAAACGTCTCGATCTCGACTGGGACGAGTGGAGTGAAGAGCTTAATAACTATATAAATCACGTCGATAAATTGCTCAATCCCGATAGGATATTACTGGGCGGTGGAGTATGTAAGAAGTACGATAAATTTTTGCATCACATAGATCTCAAAGACAAGGTTACTATCGCTTCAATGCAGAATAACGCTGGTATCGTAGGTGCTGCGTTTGCAGCCCGCGATCTGATATAGACATTACTCAAATTCAAAGTCTACTCCTGTAAAAAGTAGATTTACAGAGTGTTCAATGTTATCAGGATTAATTACTCTTGCAGAAAATTCAATGCCGTTAGAAATAATGTCGTCTACATCAATATTAGTGAGATCCTCTAATTGATTAGACAGATTAAACTCTACAAATCCTTCAATTTCGTTATCCATCATTGTATCACTATTGTCATCAATTATGGCCATAACATATTCTACCTCAAAATCGAAGGTTACTGGTATCATATAAGTACAAACATCTGTATCAACACAGGCGCTGCCTGTTGCGTCAAGTATTGCATCGGGAAAAGAGCCAACATTAGGCCTAATGATAATAAATGGATTGAGACTTTCATCTGGTCCAATGCACAGAGCCCCAAGGAAATTACGGATTCCGCTTACCTGAATTGCCTCGGCATTAACTCTGATGGGAGGCGTTATTTGCACTGGTTCTGAAGTGCTGTCATCATCTGAAGAACATGACATTGATATAAGTAGTATAAAAAGAAATAAAGATGTAAGTCTGATTAACATGATTTATATAAATTATAGTTGTGCCTAAATATATAAATATCGAGATATTGGTTAATAGGGTCTATAGTAAGAAGAGCCAATAAAAAAAGGCTGCTTTGTTAAAAGCAGCCTCTCAGTTCTGGTTATTGAATTGAGTATAAATTTTTAGATACTTTCTTTTTCGTAGTAGTTGATCATTGATAGGATAATTGGATTTTCAATGATCATAGCTGGCAGATCAAATAAGACATAATGCTCTGCAAAATCTTCAGTTAGGGCATCTTTTAATAGTTCCATGCCATACTTGTCATTGCCGAGAAGTATCTGACAGGACGCATTTAAATATTGCAGGCGATAGCTGAATGTATATCGATCAGCGCGCTTTATGATTTTTTCGGCCTCATCATATTTCTCTTGCTCGATGAGGAAGAGTATGTAATTTTCCCAATACTTAGAAACCTCTAAGCCTTGCTCCGCAGCTCGATTATAATAATAGCTCGCTCTGTCTACATCATTAAGTTTATGATATGCTCTGCCTAGTGCATCGAAGTATTCTTCGATACCATTTTCTATTGAGATCGCTTTCCTCAATATTTTGACCGCACTGTTATAATCTTGATTTTTGATATAACACTTAGCCAATAGATATAGTGCTTCGTCACTATAGTTATCTATTTCGAGCACCTCAAAAAGTGTTCTTTTTGCTTGATCAACTAATAGCAATTTGTACTCGCAATTAGCGATGTTCATCAGTAGGTCGATCTCTGGACCAAAAACAGCTAGTGCCTCTTGATAAATATCTAATGCTCTAGCGTGGTGATTTTTCTCTACTAGGTATTCGGCGCAATCATAATAGCCCTGCTGAAATCCTGGATTAATGATAAAGCTATATTCTGAAGCTTCTATAGCCTTGGCATATTCTCCCACACAAGAATAAGCACTAGCCAAGTTGTACCAAGCCAGATGATTATATGGATGATTATCCACTATTACTTTGTGCAAAAGGATGCTCTCTTCAAAGTTTTTGCTTTGATTGACACTCTCATTCATAAGAATAAGAGCCTCTTCATTATTAGGATTTAGGATTAGAGCCTTTTTCAGGATTTGGAACATTTGGTAATATTCCTGTAGACTCTCGCAATAGTATGCTTCCGCTACATATACATCCTGTAAATCACTTGGGTTACAATTCTTCTTGAGATCTTCTATTAGACTCCTCGCTTGGTCATATCTCTTTTGAAGGATATAAACGTTAATCTTCAATAACTTTAAGTCAATCTCATTAGGGGAGACAATCTCCGCCATTCCTATCGCATCCAACGCATGATCCAATAGACCCTTATTAATCAATAGTTTGATCTTAAGTGTCCTGAAATCGGATCTATAGCTGTATTGCTTAATAGCATGGTCTGCAGCGCTAATGGCGCTGTCAAGATCTAATTCTTCTTGGTAATATGATATGATGCGGAGGTATTCCTTATCATCGAGATATAGTCGCTTGCCATCTTCAAGAGAGTGTTCATACTCTGCTATAAGACCCAAAATACTATGAGACAGTTTGATTCTACTATCCATTCTTTTTTAACTATGTCAGGGATTATATCCGTGGCGAAGATAACTAAATAGCGAAGTCACAAAATTTTCTGACAAAGTTTTTTTTCCACAAACCCAAAAAGAATTGACGTATTAAATTATCTCACATGTTACGGATATACAGGTAGTTATATATTACTAAATTCTGAATATATAGTGACGATTTTCTTAATGCGCTAATAGTCATTCAGAAATATATAATGATTAAAGGAAATGGATGCGATAGATCAATTCTCTCCAGCTCGATCTGAATGCAATCTTTTGATCAATCGCTCTTTAAATTTCTTCTCTGCACTCAGAAGAGATAATATCTGATCATCTGACAATACATCTCTTAAGTCAGTCATATACTGTTTGAATAAGAGATATTGTGCCTCTTCAATTCTGATGAGCTCATCAATTACATTCACTCCTTCCTTGGATTCCTGTATAAGAGCGCGCTTTTCGTCACGTAGATTGTGCTTAGAAGCGTCATAGGTATTGAATATGGGCCAAAAGGCCTGACTGTCTTCGCTTGAGAAATCTAATTCGTTAGTTATATGAGCTATTCTAAGTGATTCGATTTTCTCACGATCTTTTTGTGCCGTGGCACTTGTCGTAATTGCAGCGAGCAATACTATTATTATAAGTTGCTTCATCATCTTAGTATGAATTTAGTTCTGTTATGTCAATGTCTTCAATATGATCATCTAGATAATCTAGTATAGATTGGTCATGAATCTCAAGATCTGTATCAATAATCTTATCAGATACAACGCTACTATATAATAGGTCATCACTGTAGATGTCTTCGGAGTCTAGGATATATGAATATACATCAGCCTCGCTAATCTGATCTATGGTGAGTTCGTCATTGCTTCCGATCAGATATATGCTACTGATCACTAATAATAGGCTGGCAGCCATAGCCCATACCCGAGGGCGCCGCCATAGTGGTACGATCGCTGCTGCTCGCTTATTAAGATGTAGGCTATTATATAAATCGCCGGCATAGCCAGGGGAAGGCTTTTTAAGATCCTTGTGATCTTGCAGCCTCAACAAGAACTGAGCATCTAACTCTCTCAGTTCTTTTGCTATGTCATCATGTTTATCCTTGTACTCCATATGTTGATATGTAGTTTTCAATCTTTTTCACTGCATGGTGATATGCTGCTTTCAATGCACCTTCACTAGTATCAAGCACAGCGGACATCTCGCCATATTTCATTTCCTCATAATATCTGAGGTTAAACACCATTCGTTGTTTAGGAGGTAATGTCTCCATAGCCATCGATAGTGTCTGTTCTATCTGTTCAGGGCTGAGTTCAGACTCAGCTCTTACAGGACTCAGCTTGTTGGCAACATCATCAGGGCTCATAGGCTGAATCCTATTTTTTTTGAGATCTCGCAGTGTCTCATTTACTGTGATGCGATATATCCAAGTATATAGTTTAGAGTCTCCTCGGTATTTATCGACGTTCTTATAAACCTTAATAAATGACTCTTGGAGGATATCGTCACATCGACTGTGTGTCTTGACCATATTATATATCAATCCATACAGCCGTTCACTAAAGGTGTCGACTAACAATTTGAATCCCTGCTCTCGAGTAGATTCTTGGCTCAGCAACGCTTTTATGTTATCCTCTACTTCCGTGCCAATCGCTTTTATATAATCGATAAGTTAGTCAAACCTATTCGTCTATTAGATGGCTCACAGCCTAAAAGGTTTAATTCTATTTTTGCCTACAGTACTAATTACTCAGAATTTGACATGTTTAGTTTAATCTGCAAATGGATATACCATCTAATCGGGTGGAAAGTTGTGGGTACGTATCCACATGAGATCCCTAAGAAGATAATAATTGTAGCACCCCATACCTCTTCTTGGGATGTACCAGTTGGCCTTTTGGTTAAGTTCTGGCTTAAGATGGATGCGCAGTACTATGTGAAGAAGGATATGTTTAAGGGGATACTTAAGTATATATTACCCCTAACTAATGCGATTCCTATAGATCGTAGTGGCAATACTAATTTCGTGGAGAGTGTCATCGCAGATTACAAGCAGGCTGATAAACGGACCACATTAATTACGCCTGAGGGGACCCGTAAAAGAGTAAAAAAGTTTAGGACCGGATTCTACTATATAGCTGATGGCGCGAAAATTCCAATTATCCCTATTTCATTCGATTTTGAGCAAAAAAAGATAGAAATCCATCCTACCTATCACACCAATGGTAATGTCGAAAAAGAAATAGCCGAAATAGAAGATATTTTCAGAGGCGTACCTGGTTGCGTAAGGGAGTATAGTTTTGTTTAACTAATTGATCAGATGTATAATTCAGAGCAAGGTGCGAAAATATATGAGCGGTCCAAGGGATGGCTGAAATCTGAGGCTTCGGCTGACGATATTGACGAACTAAGGACGGCACTGAGATATCATGAGTGGAGATATTATGTACAGTCAGATCCAGTACTAACTGACAAAGAATACGACCAGATATACAACCAATTAAAATCTATAGAATCAGCCAATCCGAATTTAGTCACTTCCGACAGCCCTACCCAAAGAGTGGCAAGTGACCTGAACCCAGAGATGGATGCGGTGCCTCACATCGTCTCCATGCTATCGCTTGATAATGCCTACAATGGAGACGATCTCAAGAAATTTGATGAGCAGATTAGAAAGCTTGCAGGGTTATCGGAGGAAGCACAGATACAATACTGTGTGGAGCCAAAGTTTGATGGGGGTAGCGTAGCGATGATTTATCGTGATGATCTGTTTGATAGAGGCGCGACTCGTGGCAACGGCCAGATGGGAGAGGTGATAACCACCAATCTTAAGACCCTGCCGTCGATACCGCTGAGAGCTAGTTTTTCAAATAAATCTATTCGCACTGCTGAAATACGTGGCGAAGCGGTGATTCGCCGCAGCACATTCGATCAAGTTAATGCTACCCGAGCGGCGGAAGGGAAAACACTGTTTGCCAATCCTCGTAACGCTGCTACGGGGGGACTGAGGATGAAGAATCCCAATGATACCAGAGAGCGCGGTCTGGAAGTTTTCGCCTTTCAATTGGGATATGCCGAAGGAGCAGATGGTCAGAGCATATTAGATCAGATCGATAACCATTTTGATCAACTAGTACTCTTGAAAGAGATGGGTTTCAAGGTCCATAATCTTGATGAAGTACTTTGCCAAAGTATAGATGAGGTCATCAGTAGGGTTCAATCATGGGAGAAGAACCGAGATGATTACCCTTACGAAATTGATGGTGCCGTCATAAAAGTTAATAGTACCAAAATTCAAAATCTCTGCGGCTCTACTGGTCATCATCCCAGATGGGCCATAGCATTCAAGTTTAAGGCTAAGCAAGTGGTATCAACGTTATTGGATGTGGAGTATCAGGTTGGCAAGATCGGATCCATCACCCCCGTAGCAAAAGTAGAACCCGTACACGTTGCGGGAGTAACAGTATCATCAATCTCATTACATAACGAAGATTTTATCAAGGAGCGGGATTTACACCTTGGAGACAAGGTATTAATTGAGCGAGCCGGTGACGTGATACCATATATAGTGAAGGCAGTTGAGAGTGTTCGGACTGGTGACGAAACACCTATTGTCTTCCCAACACATTGTCCGATTGATGCTTCAGCTGGCGTAGAATTAGTAAGAGCAGTTGGCGAGGCGGCTTGGCGGTGTCCCTCGTGCACTTGCGGGGCGCAAGATCTGGAGCGAATTGTTTTTCACGTGTCTAAGGTCGCTATGAATATCGATGGATTTGGCAGGGCATATGTCGAGCGGTTTTATGAGATTGGTCAGCTCAAGGATATCGCTGATGTATACAATTTGGACTACGAGGTTATACAAGGACTCGAAGGCTTTGGAGTAAAGTCTGTCCAAAAGCTACAAGCAGCTATTGAAAAATCTAAGAAGAATCCACTCTCTAAATTGTTACATAGCCTGAGCATACATCATCTTGGCAAGAAAGCGTCTCAATTGATAGCGCAACAAATAGAATCAATCTATGATCTCGTAGACTGGGATGAAGAAAATTACACGACTATTAAGGACATTGGGCCCGTTGTTGCACAAAATGTCCGGGCATATTTCAGCCAACCTGAGCATGTCGAGATGATCAGGAGGATGGAGTCCTACGGTGTCAATATCACTCAGACGGAAGAGGATAAACCTATTGAGGTCGCTGATGATGCCCCACTCAAAGACAAGACGATACTATTCACAGGATCATTACAGGAGATGACTCGCAATGAAGCCAAGCAGATGGCCATAGTCGCTGGGGCCAAACCGCTCAGCGGAGTGAGTGCGAATCTTGATATTTTGGTAGTTGGAGAAAAAGCAGGCTCAAAGCTTAAAAAGGCCCAAGCCATAGGAACAGTGACTATCTGGACTGAAAAAGAGTTTCTGGAGCATCTTAATCCAGCGTAAGAATAGTTTATAACGTAAGCCTTCTGCTAAAACATAGAACAAAAACATACGTTACTCTCAGGTCGTCGTACTTTTGTGCGCGATTGGTAATACTAATAACGAAATAACAAGTACAAGTAATAACATGCAGAACTATAGTAGTGATGTTGAGGCGGTAGATGCATTAGCTAAAGCATATAATGATTTAAGCGCAGAGATAGGTAAGATCATCGTAGGACAAAAAGAAGTTGTTAAGATGGTCCTCATCTCACTATTTGGCAATGGCCATAGTCTTTTGGTAGGGGTGCCTGGATTAGCTAAGACTCTTCTGGTAAGTACGATTTCAGAAGTTCTTGATCTTGAATTCAAGCGTATTCAGTTCACACCGGATTTGATGCCATCGGATATCACTGGCTCAGAGATTTTAGGGGACAATAGAGAGTTTAAGTTTAACAAGGGACCTCTATTTTCTAATATCGTCCTAGCAGATGAGATTAACCGTACACCTCCTAAGACTCAGGCTGCGCTACTCGAAGCAATGCAAGAACGGAGCGTAACGATCAGCGGAGACCGATATGAGTTGGCTAAGCCATTTTTCGTTTTGGCCACCCAGAATCCTATTGAGCAAGAAGGAACATATCCATTACCAGAGGCGCAGTTGGATAGATTCATGTTCAACATACCATTGACTTATCCAAGTTATCAGGAGGAGATCAATGTGGTAAAGGAGACTACTGCAAGTAAGAAAGTAGCTTTAAACAATGTGCTAACTGCCGAGCAGATCTTATACTTCCAAGAGCTTGTAAGAAAAATTCCGATAGCAGACAATGTACTTGAGTATGCGGTGTCACTTGCCGTTTCTACAAGACCCGGGACAGAGAAGGCAGCAGAGATCGTCAATAATTATATTTCTTGGGGAGCAGGACCAAGAGCCTCTCAGTATTTAGTTTTGGGGGCAAAGTGCCATGCTGCTATATCAGGGAAATATTCTCCTGATATAGAAGATGTTAGAGCCATAGCCACATATGTGTTAAGGCATCGTATCGTGCGTAATTATAAAGCAGAAGCTGAGGGTGTCACCGAAGAGGATATCATTAAGAAATTGTTGTAATACAACAATTTCTGTCTTTTGATCATCTTAGAGGTGCTATCTTTTTAAGATATAATGAAGAAGCATCACATATGATAAAATCAATTAAATACACTGGTGCATTAGTCTTGATTGCTATCTTGACTTTCTCATGTGGTGTATCAGACCCTACTAAATCAGCTCAAGGCCGACCCACTGCTCTAGGCAAGATGAATCAAGTGGTCGTGATCTCTGATGATGTGGTTTGGAATAGTGTAGTTGGGGATACAATAAATTACCTTTTTAGCTCGGCATATCCCATCACTCCAAGTCCAGAACCCACTTTTGATCTTCGCAGATTTGATGTGGGCGAGCTAGCGGCGCAACCACTTAAGAAGCAACTGAGGACTTATCTTATCGCCGCCAATCTCAGTGATGAAGAGTCACCCACAACTAAGTTTATTCGCGCCGATCTAGGAGAAGAAGGGTATAAGCGTGCTATGTCCGACCCTACTTTTAATACATCTGTAGGTCGCGACAAGTGGGCGAATAGTCAAATCTTGATCTATGTATTTGCCAGATCTCTTGATGAACTTGCTACTGCCATAGAGAAGAACTATGATGGCATCGCAGCCAAGGTGTTAGAGCACGACTCTGAGCAACTGTATGCAGCGGCCTATACCTTTGGGGAAGGGAATGGATATGCGAACATGACACAAGAACGATTCGGTGCTACTGTGAACATCCCGAGCGACTATAAGATCGCCTTGGATAGTCCCGATGATAACGGATTGATCTGGTTTAGGCGTGATATTAAGGAGTCCGTGATGTGTATAGCGGTACGCCAATACCCATATGATGGTCCGGCCTCCATTGAGAAGGATGCTGTCAAGGCAAATTTTGACGTATTCGGTCGTAACGTCAGCAGTGATGCGGACAATTCCTATATTCAGATTAATGATGTAGACCTACCGATGCTGCATTGGGATAAGAATGTCGGGGATAATTTTGCAAGAGAGTTTCGTGGCATCTGGGAGATGGAAAATGACTTTATGGGTGGACCATTTATGTCCTACGTCATCGTCAATCAAGAAGAGAAAAAATTTCTACAGATCGATGGATTTATCATGGCTCCTGGCAAAGCCAAACGAGATATGCTTCAGCAGTTTGAACTGATTGCGGGTAGGACGGAATGGTAATTCCTTGGTTCGATCTGCACATTGTTATTTACGGCCATTATCTACAATTTAAACAGGATCGCAAGTAGGCTGAAGTAGGAACAATTTACCACAACCTATTAAAACTCTGTCCCCAAAGACAAGGTAAACCTAGGATTCTGCACAACGCCGCTATCTACGCCCCAAGCATAATCGGCTCTGACAAAATGTCCTAATAATAATATCCGTGCTCCGAAGCCATAGCCATAGACAAATGGGTCTCGATCTAGGTCGACTTGGACGGAGATGTTGGGTCCTGTAATCGTGGTAGTATTAATAATGTCATTGAGTTCTGAAGTAGGGGAGAGGCCATACCATGCCGAGCCAATATCAAAGAATCCCGTAATCTGAACATTGCGCAAGAACTTAGACTTCAACTCACTTTTGCTAAAGTATTTGAATATAGGAATGCGTGCTTCAACACTGCCCAATAAATAACTCTGCCCATTACGTATGTTGTGATCAAAACCTCTAAGATTTGGTGCAATAGTTTGAAAGGCAAAAGCCTGATCCTGACGCACTGGGACATCTTGGCTAAAGGTCGGTGTGATCCAACCATCAACTCCACCTACGAAATATAAAATTCGCTCTGAGCCAAACGACGTTGCACCAGAAGATCTCAATGCAAGGATCGAGTTGCCCAGAATAGGAATGTAATGTCTTGCGTCGAAACCGATTACTGTTGTAAATGCACGGTTGAAATCTAAGTCGAGTCCATCAGCCAGACTCAAGTCAAACCTGTTGATCGCTTGGACATATGCTTTATATCGTGTTCCTTGTCTTAGATTAAGATCGATCTCTATCGTATTGTCATAGACGAATTCTCCTTTGACGGCAATTCGCTGCTCATTGGTTTGTCCTAGCTCTACAGCCAACGGAGATCGATTGAGAAAATGCGTTTCATCTATCCTCACGGTGGCAATACCTCTCAGACTAGTATAAGTATCTAAGGGATAGCTAGCACGATAGAGTCCTACTAAAATCTGTTCACGAAGGCGCTCATTCATCACCTCTTCGCTCGATTGTTTGCGATAAATGGCATAGCGATGATCGAGCCGCTTGCGATTATCATCTACAGTAGCAAAGAATTCTGTACCTCTGAAATCTGATGCAATACGAACTCCAGCAGAAACCTCAAAGTCCTCAAAGATGTCTTTGGCAACTGCCTTGATCAGGAATCCTGTCTGTTGAGCTTCAATTTCATTATCGACGGCGGTAGTCTCAAGACCATCAAAGAGCACTTCGTTGTCCACTCTTGTTATGATGTCCTCAAGTTTGAACTGTCTCCTGGACGCTACGGCACGAGCCGGAATAAACTGAGGAACCTTATCCAAGCGAGTGTCATTGTCTACTTGGAAATTTCTCTTGACGATTCTGAAATCCAGATTAGTCTCAAGAGGCTCTAATACCTCTGGGTCTTCAAATCTTGATTGTAGGAGTTGATTTGCCGCTAGCTGAAATTCCTCCTCTTTTTCCTCTTCCAGCTGTTCTTCAGTCGTGGCAGGAGCGCTCCTTACACTATTATTCCACTCCGGAGTGCTTATATAGAATCGGTAATCCTGATCATTGTAGGCGTGATATATATAGCTATCACTATTAGCTGAGGCCGCATGGTTTATGATGTTCCGATCATAGTTAGAGTTGCGATATGGTGGTCGCCGACTGTTCAGGTCCAGTGTCCATCTATTGCGCAGTCCGCTATCATCAGAAAGATATACGAGATAGTGATCATTAGCTAATACAGGTTGAAGCTCGTCTACATCAGGGGTATTAGTAAGTCTCAATGCAAAATCACTCTCCAAAGGCAGAAAGAACACATCAAATGATGTTGTAGGGAGTATGGTGTCGAGGCGTTCATTTAGCAATTGTGCTTGAGTCCGATTAGAAGAAAAAAGCGCACCCCATTGCCCTCCGATATTGACATATGAAGCATCAATATCATCATGATAATCCTCTGTTATAGCAGTTAGTCGTCGGAAGCGTGTATGATAAGTGAAGAGATCAGAATAACCATTTTCAAGTCCTGACATCAGATATTCATCCTCAGAGATATAGTCTATAGAGTAGGCTCTCTGCAGATTTTCTGGGATTGTTTGTTCTATATAGTCGTTAGTCGTCAGGTCTATTTTGCGTAGGGTGATTACATCTCGCCACTCATAAGCGATAGTGACTTCAGGTCGTGAAGGGTGCCACGCAATCAATGGATAGTTATAGTCAGTCTCTTGAACGGCATTTTTACTGCCGTATCTCATGATCACCTTTTCGTCTCCAGATGCTACATCCTGTAGTCTTATTTGAACCTTGCCAATCTCGTTGACTACATACGCTAAGGTTAGACCATCGGGACTTAATTCTAATGTTGTCTTAGGCCAAA
>CAZDHV010000015.1:0-27174 GCA_964505335.1 uncultured Saprospiraceae bacterium
GGATTCCCGTTTCAAATCCTCGTCGGACCAGTCCGGCGATAGATCTTACTTCGAGTTTACACATGAGATTCTTACGGTGAGAGATCACCGTATGAGTACTAATAAATAGTTGATGAGCGATTTCTTTAGCGGTAAGCTCGTCCGCTGTGAGCTCGAGGACTTCTCGCTCACGATTTGAAATTTTTTTAGACTCCATAACTTTTTTGGTATTAATTATGTGTCAAATATCAGGGCGTACTTCAATTGGGCGCCTGTACTTAAGTATAGTTTTTGTTCACACTATCCGGCGAAGTAGCACATCGCTAAAACTATACTTAAGTATAGTCAGACGTCTGAATAGAATGCGCAATCTTACCGAGCCTTATAGAATAGATCTTTGATAAGTGCTATATTTAATTCGACCTTACTTATGAATACCACAAAAGACTTTACAACACTCATCGTTGAGGATGAAGCTATTATTGCTCTGGACATTCAGAGGAGGCTGAAAAAGATGGGATATACCAATTCCATTATTAAAAACCATTCTACCGATGCCATAAACTTTCTTTCACTACACAACCCAGATCTCGTACTCTGTGATATAAATATCCATGGAGAACTTGACGGCATAGATGTCGCTGCCTATACGCTCAAGCACAAGTCTATTCCATTAATATTTATTACTGCACTATCTGATCAAAGCACGCTCGATAGAGCTAAAAAAACCTTACCCTATGGTTATATCGTAAAACCATTTACCGATAGAGATCTCAATTCAGCCATCGAGATGGCACTCTACAAGCATAATGCAGATCAAGATCGACTCAAGCTCTGTATTGAAAAAGTGAATAGAATTGCAATCAATGATCTATCGGAGAGAGAATACGAAATCCTCGAAGGCGTTTTATCCGGTCAAACCAATGCGCAGATAGCGGAATTACAGTTTATATCCATCAGTACAGTCAAGTTTCATATCTCTAATATTCTGACTAAGCTTGATGTTAAGAATCGTGCTTCGATATCTGGGAAAATATTGGAACTGCTTTCTTAATCTTATCTATCACTAATTTGCAATTCACCTTCAGTTTCTCCAAAGCTATACTCTACTCTTTATTAGTTGCTCTCTTGGTGCCGGCAGGAATCATAGGCCAAGAAAGACAGGCGATAGATTCCCTTAAAAACATATTTCCCAGTATTCAAAATATGGAACTCAAGGTTGAGCTACTCACAGATATTGGAGAATATTATGCAGAAGCAATAAAAGAAGATTCAGCTCTTATATTCCTAGATGAGGCTATTGAGATTGCAACGAGTTATGCTTTAGACACCCTGCTCGCAGAAGCTTACTATGCTAAAGGCTATTCTTATGATTATGGAGGTGATCTTAACTCGGCGTTTAAATACTACGATCTATCTCTTCATCAGTATGATAAAATAGGTAATCAGGTAGAAGTCTTAAACTGTATGAATGGGAAAGGTGTGGCTGCCTATTTTCAGGGTGATTATGAACTTGCCCTAAATAATTATCTGAGTGCCTTAAACTATGTTGATAGTACTGGCATCACTGGAGTTGATAAAACTATAGGTAATCTCCTCAACAATATTGGTGTCATCTATAGAATCACCAATCAAACTGGAGAAGCCATTGAGATCTATCAACGAGGCTTGACTATATATAATTCTAATAAAGATAGCTTCATGATCATGACAGCTCATCAAAATATAGGTGTCGCATATACTTATCAAAACAATCTGGATAGTGCCATCTATCATCTTGATCGGTCCATGGAGACACTGCGACTAACTAACAATATCACCGAACTACCGAGTTTATTAAATGCCTACTCCGAGGCCTATTTTATATGCGGACCGGATTATGTAAATGCGAGAAGATATGTCAACCAAGCTGAAGAATTGGGCTTGCAATATGCCAATCAAGAATACCTCTCTAAGATCTATCTCCTAAAAAGTCAAATAGAAAGTGGTGATCAAAAATATCATTCTGCAATTGATGCAATCAGTGAAGGTCTTAAAATCATAGAACCTACAGATCGTCAAGATCTAAAATTGGATTATTATGAGCAAGCTTCCATAGCATATGAAGGTTCAGGCAATATCAGTACTTCACTTGATTATCTACAGCGATACCTTATACTCTATAAAGATGTTCAGGCCACGGATAAGGTAAATGCTATTGCCGATGCACAGGTTAAATATGAAAGTGTCGAAAAAGAGAAAGAAATAGAGCGCCTTCGATATGAAGACGAAATCACCTCTCTACGTGTTTCTCGACAGCGCTGGCTATTATTACTATCAGTACTTAGCTTATGCGTACTGGGTTATCTCATGTATAGAATGTTTAGACAAAAGGAGGAAATCCAAGAAAAAAATAGTCAAATCTCCAAAGCACTCTCGGAAAAAGAAATCCTCCTCAAAGAAATCCATCATCGGGTAAAAAACAATCTCCAATTTATCTCGGCCTTACTCGGCCTGCAGACAGATCATATATCGGACCAAGTAGCCCTGGATGCACTACAAGAAGGACAGGATAGGGTTCAGTCCATGGCACTGATCCATCAGGATTTATATCAGCGAGATGACCTAACAAGCGTCAGTGTCAAAGACTATTTCGTCAAACTTACTGAGGGCTTGTTTGACTCCTATAATATCCATCCTGACAATATCTCGCTTCAGTTATTTGTCGCTGACCTCGATTTAGATGTCGATACCGTAATCCCGATCGGCCTTATTGTAAATGAGCTAGTAAGTAATTGTTTAAAATATGCGTTCTCCATTGGAGAAAAAGGTGTCATCTCTGTTTCCCTCCAAGAGATCGATGACAGACTTATACTTACCGTAAGTGACAATGGCAAAGGTATCACACAGACTGAAATCGACAACCTGGGTGATTCACTAGGCTATAAACTGATACAAGCTCTATCTGCCCAACTCAATGGCAGTTATCAAATCGATGGCGAGCACGGTGGCACGATAGCAACCATCGAAATAAACAAGTATCGCAAGTCGACACTTGTCTAGCTAAATGATCTCTCAAACAAAAAAAGGCCCGCCAACATCATAAAGATGCAGCGGGCCCTATTGTATTATTATATCAGATATTCCTTGCGTCAATATCTTCTAAAACTAGTCCTCCGCCTACCAGACGCAGAAGACCATATCAAATTCCTATTGTTGAAGAAAAATCTATTTCCACTTCGATCTCTAAATGAGCCATCCCGATGACCCGAATAGTAAGACCACGAGCCTCGATTATTTCTAGCTCTGAAACCCGAACCATGTGCCTCGATAAATAATCGCCCTCCTGAATTAAACGATGTCCAGCTACCACAGTATGGACTCACATTATAACGGATAGAGCGACTATTCCCATAGGAATTAAAGCCGGATCTATTTTGGCTAAAACCCCTCTGTCTTCTGGACAATACTAGGGCATTTCTCGAGTTTCCTTGTACATATCTGATATTCCCGTTTCCGAGCCTTACTATGACACGTCCATTATAATCGTCATATACGCCATTGCCTCTACGATTAAAGGTTCTCCATCCAAGATTGTTGATACGAGCACTAATACCCCTCCTATGAGTGGTTATGCTTATAGCCGTACCTGTGTAGGAATCGTAATAATTACCATTCAGGTATGATGAACTTGAAGCATCACTGTTAGTACTAAATAAGGCTGTAGGTAGTGCGACCACCAAGAGGAAAAAAATTAATTGTCTCATGATGATAAGTTTTAAGAATTAAGAATTCAATCTCACGCTTAAAATATATCATACATGTTTATCCTACCCTTTACATTCTGTTAATGTCCCTAGCCATTCTGTTAAATTATCACGCTAGTAGCGCCGAAATGTATTATCCGCTTTATCGCTCTCTATTGATCGTCTCTCTATTAATCTCTCCAGCTCTGTCCATAACAAGACTGACCAAGCGTTAGCAAGCTCATGCTTTTTTTCGTTTTCAGATTTGGGGTTTTTCTCTTCTTCTATCATATACGTCACATAACAATGTGGCAATAATTAATGATTGACACACAAATGCAACTTCGCCTAAACGTCCTACACTCAAGCTATACTTTAGTATAGTATTAATCCGATCTATAACCATAACATGGCTAAAAATGGAGATAGTCTAATAAGCTAGACTTCCTGCACTTCATCTTCATCCTCGATTTTTTCCCCAAAAAAGATAAAATCGTTCTTGACGAAGTTACACCATGTACAGTGCTCATCTTGACAACCCTCGGTGAACTCATGATTCTGGATTTTTTGCCAAGTGTCTTTAATCTGCATCCCTACGATATTGATATCCTCTGGTCTGACGACGATCTTTTCTCGGAATAGCTCTCCTGTATCCTTCTCGGGCTCTACGAAGTCCATCCATCCCGAGGTCATATCCCAGTTGTGCTTCTTATCACTATTGAGAAGCAACTTATAGAATACGATCTGGCGCCAGTAATCACCACCATAGTCATCCGCATCTCCTTCCTTCGGAGGCTTAAGCTTCTTCTTGTTTTTATAGTTGAATATGTTGCCTGTCTTATAATCTGTCACATCTACATGTCCATCCTTATGTACGTCGACTCTATCGAGGACGCCCTTGATAGGGACGCCTTGATATTCGGCATGGTCTACTTTTACCTCGAGACCATACTTACTGACCTCTTGACGCACTGACAGACGCCCATTAAAGTATGTTGGCAATATTTGCGCTCCGTAGGCCGACATCAACTTGTACTCCTCAGTCGTAAAGTGAGACTTATAACTGACCATGCCACGATGAAACGCCGACAGAAAATCCTCTAAGCCGACAGATTTATCCTCATTGATCATCATGAAGTAATCTTCTAAGGCCTTATGGATCGCCCGACCAAAACCCATATATTTTGTCCGAGCAGTAGGGATCTTTAGGACAGACTCGAAGTAAAACGTCCGAGGACATTTCAGATATTTGTTGAGACCTGTAACACTGAGCTTATACCCATCTAAGACCTTGTCAATGAGATCATGATCGATCAGTTTAACTTCCTTGCGTGCCTTGAGTAGGGTATAATACTGAAAGTCATTGACAGCATCCTCATGCACCATAGCTGGCTGAGGCCTAAGATCCGTATGAGTGATAATCTCATCAATGAACTGACTTCTGCTCTGTTCCTTACCCGTCTCTTTCTGTAGACCATAGGAGAGTTGCAAGATTTTTTTAGACCGTGTCATGGCCACATATAGGAGTCGGCGTTCATCCTCTGTATTAGTCTCTACATCTTCATTGACATTATCTGGATATTTAAACTGATTTTGGTTTCTGACATTCTTATCCCAGATATTCTTGGTAGCATCGGGTATAATCACATGCTCAAACTCAAGACCTTTGGAGGAGTGTGCAGTCAGAAAGTTGATCCCACGCTTGGCATGCACGATCTTATTGAGTGACAGGGCAATCTTATTTTGCTCCATTTTATCGATCATATCTAAGAACTCCTTGAGGCCGATGTCGGGTGATTTAGCCATCTCATTTTTGATCAAGTCAAAAATTGTGCTCAGAATCTGCAGCAGCCAGGTCTTATCCGGTTGGCCGATGATATACTGTAGGATGTGACCATCATTTATAATATTCTCAAATAAGATCTGAAGAGTCACTGTGGATACATCCTTAATCCAGCTCTCGATGCTATGCGAGAGATTTAGGACCTCATCGATGTGGCTAATATCAAGTGCTTCCAAGGCAGAGCGATCGGATATCGTCTGCAATACGGGCTTCTTATCACCATCATAATGCCGATTACAATGCATCGAGATCTTAGCAATATCGTTATTGGGTAGGTTAAAGAATCGATAGTGCATGATTTCATAAAGTATCTCATCAGCTGATGTGGGCTTATGATGCTCTGCATGGACATATCTGAGGATCTTAAGGATGTTATGTGTTAATGATTCTTTGAGGATATTAACCTTGCGCTTGATATTGAGTGGTACTCCTTTTTTCTCCAGTACCTCGACGAGCTTATCCACCTGGGCATGCTTACGATAGATGACAGCGATGCTACTTAGGTTTTCACCTGACTCATGAGCTTTAATCAGTTGCTGAGCAATGGCTGCTTGCTCTTGGATATTGTTCGGATAACTGGTGATCTGAGGATCTATCTTGAGATCCTTCACTTCTTCACGAGAGGCTACGAGATCTTTAGTCATATCAGGATCATCATTGATGATACGCTCTAGATTATTAGCTATTAGCGCTTGGGACGTGTCGAGTATCCGCTGTGATGAGCGATAGTTTTGTTCCAGTACTATAGTCAGCGGATTATAATCCTTCTTGAAATCCTTAATGTTAGATAGGTTGGCACCTTGAAACTTGTAAATCGCCTGATCATCATCCCCTACTACAAATACATTGGGATCTTGATCTGACCAGAAGGATAGGAGCTGATCCAAGATTGCTTTTTGAGCACCATTAGTGTCTTGAAATTCATCTACGAGGAAATATTGATAGCGTTCCTGATAACTGGCGAGCAGGGCCTCATCAGATTTGAATGCACGCAGTACCCACAGGAGCATATCTTGATAATCATATCGCCCCTCGGTATCCATGATCATCAGATAGGCGCTATATAGTTTCACCCCTGACCGGAGCAGATTCATTTTCTTGAGCAGCTCTGCAAGCTTTTTAGGTTTGATATCGCCCTTTTTGAACTCCTTATATTTGCGATGATAGAACATATCATCACCCTCTTTATACACTTGCTTACGATCGATATAGTCCTCTATCCTCGACATCATCTCGGCTTCGTCGAGATTTTCCTTTTTCATCATCTCGTATAGATTATTGAGGCGCTTAGGCTCAAAGGTAGGATCCCCCTTGAGCCTCTTTAGAGGATGATCATCAGGCAGAGCGGAGATCAATTGCTTATAGACATCCACTCTCTCGAGATCGGTCAGCGGCTCCAGTTGTCGGTAGTTACCAAATATGTCTAGATGCTCTTGGATGACCTGATTACAAAATCCATGAAAGGTATAGATATGAATTTGGTGGGCAGCAGGGCCGATGATCTCTACAAGTCTACGTCTCATGGCAATGACCGCCGCATCTGTATAGGTCAGGCATAATATATTGTGTGCTTGAGCATCTGTGTCAGCGAGGATTTTTGCGATTCTAACGGCGAGAATCTGGGTCTTCCCAGTTCCTGGACCAGCGATGACCATGACGGCTCCTTCTATGTTGTCAACCGCCAGTTTTTGTGCTGGATTGAGTCGGTTATAATGGTACTGGAAGCTCTTGTCTTGGGAGGCTTGTGTTCTCTTATTATCAAATTGTAAGGAGTGCTGCATAGAAGGACTATAATAAGCAAGCTCGTGCAAATTATCTGCACACAAGTCATTCTACTTATAACTTTTCAATCAGGCATCGCTGCCTTCACCTTAAACAACTCGATAGTTGACACTCGAAACTCGATACTTTTATACTTTCAACTCGGCTCTCGATACTCTCTGCATTTTCCGTATTATCGCATCTTAATGAGTTACGTTGTTTCGGCACGAAAATATAGACCTCGGCGATTTGAGGATGTAGTAGGACAAGAGCACATCACCTCTACTCTCACTAATGCCCTGATGAGTGACAAACTAGCTCATGCATTTCTCTTTTGTGGTCCTCGTGGCGTAGGAAAAACTACATGCGCACGACTCCTAGCCAAAGTGATCAATATGCCAGATCATAAGGCTGCACTAGAGGATGGGAGTTATGCTGATACCGACATAGATATCAGCTTAAACATCATTGAGTTGGATGCCGCGTCTAATAATTCTGTTGATAATATTAGAGCACTAACCGAGCAGGTTAGATTTCAACCGCAGAGTGGCAAGTACAAAGTATTTATAATCGATGAGGTACATATGTTATCTCAGGCCGCCTTCAACGCATTTTTAAAGACGCTAGAGGAGCCACCTCCTTACGCCATATTCATTCTTGCTACCACGGAAAAGCACAAAATACTGCCTACCATTCTCAGCAGATGTCAGCTCTATGATTTTAGGCGTATTCAGATCAGTGATATTGTCCAACAATTAGAACACATATCTGAATTAGAAGGTGTCAAGGCAGAGCATGATGCGTTATACACTATTGCTGAGAAAGCGGATGGAGCAATGCGAGATGCATTGTCAATATATGATCGCATAGCAAGTGCTTCTGGCGGAGTGTTGACCTATGACAATGTAGTCGATAATCTCAATCTGCTCGACTACGATAGTTTCTTCCAAGCGACAGACCTGATCCTTACAGAAGATGGCAATGGTCTCCTTCTCTTGTTAGATGAAATCCTCAAAAATGGTTTTGAAGGAGACACCTTTATGAATGGCCTATGTAAACATGTGAGGAATCTGATGTATTGCAAACAAGAACCTACTCAACAGATTCTCCAAGTAAGCCCAAAATTAAAAGAGCGCTATCTCCACCAATCTGATACTATCTCATATAGCACTATACTCAACATCCTCTCATTGGCCAATCGAGCAGATGTCGACTATCCAAAGGCAAAGGATAAACGACTCCATATTGAGATCGCACTCCTCAAGATTTGTTATGCATCAAGGCAAGAAATTCCTGCTTCCGAGCAAAAAACGGTGCCAACAGAAAAAAAAAACAAAAAAATAATTACCCCTAAATCTGCCGAGTTATCAAGCGCTCCAATTGAGTCAAAAATTAGTCCGTCGACAGACCAACCCGAAAGCCCCCAAAAGCAATCCCCGGCAGAAACGGTAGAAATCACATCACAAAAATCATCAATCGAAGCGAAGACGCCACCCACTGCTCCCCCTATCTCTAAATCACTGAAAATCAGCTCAATAGATGACCATATTTCTCGAGCAAGTGAAGCTATAAACGCTAAGAGTAATGCTAAAAAGGAGGTGACACAGGCCGAAGTTGAAGCCGTTTGGAATGAATATGCATCATCTCTCGAGTCTCCAACGCTTACAACAATCCTCAAAAATGTCCTCATAAAAACAGATAAAAATGACATAAAAGTCTTGGTGCCATCATCGGTGGCTAAAGAAGAAATTCAACAGGAGGTGCAACTATATAGTACTGTTAGAGCATACTTTAATAGACACGATCAAAGAATCGAGGTTTTAGTCGACCGTTCTTCATTTCCAGATAGCGAAATAAAGACTCAACGGAAGCTAGTTACGGCCAAAGAGAAATATGATCATCTTGTTAACCTAAATCCTGATTTAGATAAATTGATTGATGCTTTAAATCTTAAACCTGACCAAGATTAACAGCATCATTCTATTATTTGTCTGGATAGTTACAGATATTTAAAATGAAAGTAATTGTGAATAACGCCATGGACAAGTCGAACATTTGGTACTTAGAAAACATCGATGTACAAGGAATCTTCTGTCCGCAGAAATTAGACAATGCATCTGATGGACACGACTATAACAAATTCTCTAAAGGAGATTTAATCTTTGAACCACTCCAAAAAGCAGACAAGGTCTACTTTGTATCTAGTGGACGTGTGAAGATTGCCTCTGAAAAACAGGGTGAAAAATCTATCACGAAAGCTATTCTGGGACCAGGTGAAGTATTTGGAGAATTAGCAATGGTAGGTAGTAGTCAGAGAAGGCACTATGCTATTGCGATGGAGTCTACTGAGATATGCGAGATATCAAAGGAGCAGATGACTCAGATGTTCAAAGAGCACAATCCGCTGTATGCTTATATCATGGGCATCATAGGCAGCCGAGCTCTTGAAATGGAAAAAAGATTGGAGTCATTAGTATTCAAAGATTCTCGTAGTAGAATCCTCGAATTCTTGATTGACCTCAATGAGAAGAGGGGTCAACGTGTCGGATATGAATGGGTAGTTAGAAAATTTATAACGCACCAAGAGATCGCCAACCTGACTGCCACAAGCAGACAGACTGTGACTACTGTGCTTAATGAGCTAAAAGCAAAAGAAATTTTGACATTTGATAGAAAGCGTCTATTAATTAGAGATCTTAGTCTTTTAAAATCTGAGATCACTATAGCCGCATAAATGTACCAACTGTTAAAGCCTTTCCTTTTCAGCATGAATGCTGAAAAGGCTCATTATACGACTACCACATTATTCAAGACGGCCAATAAGATACCGATAGTTTCAAGCCTAGTAAAATCAGGATTCAGTTATGAGCATGAGTCATTGAGGCGAGAAGCTTTTGGTCTTTCATTTAAGAATCCTGTTGGATTAGCGGCAGGCTTTGACAAAAATGGTCAGTGGATAACGGAGATGGCGTCTCTGGGATTTGGGTTTATTGAGGTCGGCACAGTTACTCCGAAGCCACAGCAGGGGAACCCCAAACCTAGACTATTTAGATTGATCGAAGATCGTGGAATCATCAATCGCATGGGTTTTAACAATCTCGGTGTAGATGAACTCGTCAAAAATCTAAAAGCCCTTCCTAAATCAAGAGATTATATAATAGGTGGCAACATTGGCAAGAACAAGGTCACCCCAAATGCCGAAGCCTATCGCGATTATCTCCATTGTTTTAAAAAACTATATGACTACGTCGATTACTTCGTCGTTAACCTGAGCTCGCCAAACACTCCAGGGCTGCGAGAACTTCAGGATAAGAAACCCCTGACACTTATACTATCTACTCTCATAAATGACCGAGTAGACCAAGCAGTAAGAAAGCCAATCCTGTTAAAGATAGCTCCTGATCTTACCGATCATCAGCTCAACGATGTTATTGATATCTGTAGCGAATTGGATGTAGATGGTCTTATTGCTACCAATACAACTATAGATCGAAGTGGGTTAAGGACAGATAAAAATAAGATTACCCAAATCGGTGCTGGTGGATTGAGTGGCGCCCCACTGACTAATCGAGCTACGGAAGTGATCAGCTATATACACGATCGCTCTAAATCAACTGTACCTATAATAGGTGTTGGGGGCATTGATTCTCCTCAGACCGCACTTGCCAAACTAGATGCGGGAGCTCAGTTAATACAGATTTATAGTGGCCTGATCTACAGTGGTCCCTACCTTGTCAAGAATATCCTAAAAGCAATCGTCGCCCAGTTGTCTAAATAATTTGGGTATTTTAATCATGTTTTTGTAGCACATCTGGTTAGATGTCATTAAATCTGCATCCCTAATTTATTCTTTTTCAGAGACTTATACTATATATAAAAATATCAATTATTAAGCACCTTATTATCGATAGGGGTAACTGTCTAGTATACGCATTACAATAAAATGCTATGGCTTGGTTTTGGCTCTTAACATATTACCAAACGACGCTTAGGCTAAAGAGCAGAGCGAATTTTACATTTTTTTTGAAACCAAAGTATTGATGCTTATGGTGATCATTTTACTCAATAACCAACTCACAAATGATTCACGAAAATCAAAGCATGTACCGAGATTCCAGGTTTTGGACAGGACTGGGATTATTCGGGGCACTACTCATCTACTTACTTCTGACCTATCCTCAATGATTATTTTATAATCTTGAGGCTCATATCCAGGCTTTGAGCTGAATGTGTTAAGGCACCCACGGAGATAAAATCAACTCCTGTAGCGGCTACGTCTTTTACATTATTCAGCTCAATGCCACCGGATGCTTCCACTTCTATTTTCTTATTGATTAGTTTAACAGCCCTCGCTGTATCATCCACGGTAAAATTGTCGAGCATCACTCGTACATCTATTCCGAGACTGAGCACTTCATCTAGTTCCTCAAAGTTTCTGACCTCAATGGTCATATCAAGATTTTTATCTCGTTCAGTCAGATAGGATTGTACCCGCTGAACAGCTTCGGTTATACTTCCTGCTGCATCAGTATGGTTGTCTTTGATCATGATGCGATCATAAAGGCCATCACGATAGTTAGAGCATCCTCCTATCTCTACCGCCCACTTTTCCAAAAATCTCAGCAAGGGGGTCGTCTTACGAGTATCCAAGATGGTAACGTTATAATCTTTGACTTCTTCTGCAAAGGCTCTGCTAAGGGTAGAAACACCGCTAAGTCGCTGCATTGTATTCAGTGCGAGACGCTCTCCCATTAAGAGCGCTTGAGAATTGCAACTGAGGTAAAACGCTTCATCTCCATACTTAACAGCAGTGCCATCGGGCATCCTAATATCCAATGTAGCATTTGGATCGAGATATGTAAACACTCGCTCTGCTACAGCGATACCAGAGATTACTCCTTTATCCTTGACTAATAATCGCGCCCGACTTACCTGATCTGCTGGGATACATGACTGTGACGTATGATCTCCATCTTGTATGTCCTCATGGAGCGCGTCAATGATAAATTTATCGAGCTTATATTTATTAAGTGTGGCCATCTATTTGCTATTTTTTATAATCAATTGTGCCTTTGAGCGTTACAGATTCTTTGTAAGTACACTACTATGCAAGATTACTCAATTAAGCGATTTTCTTTACTCTTTATCGCTACCATTTGTTTTTTGATATCATGTGGTCCCGGCGAAAAAAAAATCGAAGAGCTCTCTTCAAATCATTCGATAAGCATACTGAGATATGATGAAATCCTTGATCAATGGAGCAAAAATCCAGCGCAAATTAATCTGCAACAAGTTCGAAGCGACTCACCAGCATTCTCCGATGTATATATCCATCAGATCTTGGCGCTCCCACGGGATAGTGTAATTATACGGCAAGAACTTCAACGAATGCTTCAGGATACGGGCTTTCAAAAACTCATGGAAGACGTTAATACAGAATTCCCCGACCTAACTAAAGTGGAGAATGAAATCGGCGAGCTACTTCATAACTATACCGAGCTATTCGATGTATCTGACATACCTAGGGTCTACTCGTTTATATCGGGTTTCGTATACCAGTGTTTTGTCTTTGATGATATAGATCAGGAGGGAATCGGCATAGGCTTAGATATGTTTCTAGGAGCTGACTTCCCGTATGCTCGCATTAATCCGTCTAATCCAGCATTCTCAGGCTACCTGACGCAGTTCTATAGTCAGGATTTCATTGTTAAGAAGGTTGCAGAAGTTTTAGTGGAAGATAAATTACCGCCTCCGCAGCGATCAGATTTCTTGTCTATGATGATCTGGGGAGGTAAGAAGTTATACCTAATCGATGAGATGATGCCGTTCAAATCTGACGACGTCGTCATAGAGTATACTCCAGAGCAGTACCAATGGTGTCAAGAAAATGAAGCTCAGATGTGGGATTTCTTTTTTGAGAAGGAGCTATTCTACGAAACAGACATTCGCAAGTTCAACAAACTAATAGGACCCGCTCCTACGACTCCCGGTATGCCATCCGAGTCTCCAGGTCGCACAGCTAATTATATAGGCTGGCAGATCGTCAAAAAATATATGGAGGAACATCCAGAGATCACAATTAGAGATTTGATGGCAGATCAAGATGCTCAGAAAATCTTAGATGACGCAAGATTCAAACCAAGGAGGTAGACTACATGGTGAGAATGGCTCGGTGAAAACTTCCAGAATAAGTTGAGCCTTCATCAACCGCCTCGTAGTCTGAGTAGTTGTCATATTCTTCTGATTGATCACTACTTGTAATCTTTGCTGGATTGTAATAGTTGACTTGATCCACATCCCAGTCGATTACAAGACCGCCAGCTATACTTCTCGCTATTTCTGGACCATATAATAGATCACATAGATATAAGGCCGCTTCAAAAGATCGCGCTCCCCCTGCCGAAGTGATTGCTTGTCCGTCATGAACAAAAAGTACATCCTCCACTACCTCCAGATCAGGAAACATCTCCTTGTACTTGGTTACATCACTTGGAAAAGTGGTAGATACTACGTCATCCAGTAATCCTGCCTGAGCTAAGACAAAGGCACCATCGCAGTGGCTAGTTATATATTGAGCATCTGCGCCTACTTGCTGCACCCAGTCTATCATTTCTTCATTCTCCAGGTCGGTATCCAGATGATGCTCCGCACTCGGCACAACAAGAATGTCAATGTTAGGTAGATCTTCGGTCAAGTAGTCATAATCTGGGAGAAGTCGTAATCCCTCAAAAGTCGTAATCGGCTCAAGAGTGTTTGCAACCGTAAATACGTTCATGGCCTTTATTCCTTTGCGATACTGAGTATGTTGAAATATATCGAATGGCGCAGTGAGTTCTGTGTTATAAACACCTTCCATGATAAGAAAAGCAACGTTGTACCTTCCTTCGACTAGATCAGGCTTTGATTGTGAGTACGTGCTATTAGCTTGCTGTAAATGTTCGCAAGAAACTAACAGGAGTAATAAAGAGATACATACGAGTATTAAGTGATGTCTCATGGAGATTTATCTTTAAAATTGGATGAAATGGAATTTCACCTGCCCTAAGGTATTGATTTCCAAGGCGCTAAATGGCACTTTGATATAGTTAAGAACGTCAAGCACTGTACGTAAGAACTTAGAATTCGTCTTTATTTTGCTCAAATCCATGTCTAGCGACAGATAAAACTGCTGATGCCGGCGAAAGGAATCTGTCGCATCGATTAGTTCTCCTTCCGACTCCCAGACATTATTGACTCCTCCTAGCAAATTATCCGCGCCATATCCTACTGCAATGTTAAGCCACGAAGGCAAGGTGCTCTTATTGTAGAATGACTTAGGATTAATGCTGAGCCAATAGGTCTGCCGATTATAATCTTTAAGTACTTGTTCTAAGAAACCAGATCCAAATAGATCCTCAGTCCTTGATGATACATCAATTAGGTCATTGCGTCTACTATTACTCGTTGGGTTAGAAGAAAACTTAATTCTGATGCGCTGTTCACCCCAATAATGTTCCTGTAGGCCATAGGCTCCTGCACCAACAATGTTCGCCCCAAAGTCTGCCACTGAAAATCCCCACTCACTGCTGAATCCATCAAAAATCTCTATGGTAGTTTGAAACAGCAGACTCCCGCCTATGCCATACCACAACGCCTTATCTTCTTGTACTCCGGCCCACCTAAATCCACGAGTCAATAACTCGCTCTGCCCATAAGAGGAGTAGATGTGTCCTACCTTATCAAGATGAGACCACTGACCAAAATCATCAAAAAAATGAAACCCCTCCATTGGAAAATCTCGGTACCATGTGGCGTATAATCCCGCAGAACCTAATGTATACAATCCACCACCAGAGAATAAAAGTGTTTTCAAGCGATTTTTATTGAGGGTGTCTATAGCATTTACCTCATTTTTAGCGTTCGTAATAGGAGACGATTGACAGTCTCCAAGCTGTGGAAATGATGATAATAATACCAGTGACCATATGAATATGTATATGGTCGAACCTTTTGGGCTTAATCGCTCTTTCACTTATTACTGAATACTTACGATATTTGATACAAAGATAAGCTATCACTATGCCTCGATACTACATGAATTATCTATTTGCTGCTCTTTTGATTCTTTTGAGTCAGTGGAGTCAGGCTCAAGACATCCATTTTACTCAATTTAGGTTGGCACCTGTATCTGTTAACCCTTCCTTCACTGGAGCTTTTAAGGGAACCTATAGAATCAGTACGATCTACAGAGATCAATGGAGAGCCATCGGTAATAGTAGACCATATACTACTCCTTTTATTTCTGCTGAAGTAAATATCGCTCAAGGATTGCTTACTGATAATGATTGGATTGCTGGTGGAATCAGTTTTGTACGAGATCAAGCTGGATCTACTATATTTCAACAAGTTCAGTTCGGTCTCAACGCAGGGTACCACTATGCATTTGATGATGATTATAATCGTGTATTCTCTGTTGGATTAACTTATGGACGAGGTAGTCAGCGCTTTAATAATAGTTCAGTAAGACTTCCTCTTGATTTAGTTGCCGGAGGTGCTGTTGAAATGTTTAATGTAGACCAAGATGGTAATGTCAGTGCGAGCTTTGCTGATTATACTATCGGTGTAAGTCTTAAAAATGTGCTGAATGACCAAGGCGATCTGGTCCGGTTCGGTGTCACTGCGGCACATATCACATCACCAAATGTATCTTTTGTAACTGTCAATGCTCCCACAATGCCAGGGATGATGCCTGTTATGCCAGTTAATAATAATAGACGTGTTGGATTTGAGAGACGATTGACCATAACTGGTGAAGGTTCTTTCCTTGCTGCCGAAAATTTGAGAATTAATCCTGCGCTAATCCTTCAACGCCGAGCGGCGTCTACTGAGCTCGCTGTCCAAGGTATTGCGGACTATCTGCTTGACCCTAAGAGTGGAGTAATCGTATCAGGAGGGCTCGGATATAGAGTCGGCGATGCTGCAGAATTGATCGGAGGTATCCAACTAAAAGATTTGCGAATTGGAATCAGCTATGACTTGACCCTATCAAGCCTGACACGTGCAGGCGGAGGCGCATTTGAAATAGCCGTGGGCTATATCGGACGCATCTATAAACAACCCGATGTTAAATCTGTAATATTCTGTCCACAACTCTAAGACGACCACTATGTACAGTACGATAATGAATCATATAAAGACAAGTAATTACAGAGTGATCCTAACCTCAATAGTGTTAGTGATGACTGCTGCCACTATAATGGCGCAGCCGATCAAGTCCTACAAGCTCGATGACATGTATGCCACTGCCGACGAGCAGTTTGAGCTCGGAGACTACTTCAATGCGGCCCAGTGGTATCGTGATATTTACAATGAAGTTAAGTCTGCCGACGTAGCACTACAAGTAGGATTCTCTTATTACAAGTTGAGAGATTATGAAAATGCCGAAAGGTGGTATTCTCGAGTGCTTGAGAAGGATGTTGACAATATCTTCGTAGAAGATAAATTCTCCTATGCTAAGATACTCAGAGCCTTAGGTAAGGATCGTGAAGCTGTAAGAGAATTGGAGACCTTCTTATCCTTATCAGATGACGATGAGCTTAGAGCCCTAGCAGAAAATGAACTCACTGGTATCAGTCAGTTATCAACTTTTAACGCTAATGAAGAGCTATCAGTAAGCTTCACAAGCGAGGAGATCAATAGTGGCAATGGAGAGTATAATCCTGTTAGATATGATGATAACACACTGTACTTCTCATCATTCAATCGACGAAAAGAAATCGTCTTAGACGGAAGTGAAAATGATTATCACGCCAAGATATATCGCAGTACTATCGGAGAAGATGGCTACAGCAAACCAGAAGTGCTTGACCGTAAGGTGAATAGAACTGATTTTCACGTTAGTGGCATAACATTCTCTAAGGACCGACGCACGATGTACTACTGCAGGCAGCAATTGCTCAGTGATGAAGTTATCAGTTCGGTGATCTACTATAGCACCCATGATGGTCAAGACTGGGGCCCTGCGGAACCAGTACAGGGTGTTAATAATGGCGCAATTGCCATGCAACCGGCAATGGGAGAAATACTGGGCGAAGATGTCATGTACTTTGTATCTGATGCCGAGGGAGGCCTTGGTGGATATGATATCTACTATGCACCAGTTAATGGGGCAGGATTTGGTGCACCAGTAAATCTGGGAAGCACAATCAATACTGCAGAAGACGACTTGTCTCCGCACTACTACGACGGTGAACTTTACTTCAGCACCTCCGCATTACCAGGCATGGGAAATTTAGATATCTACAAGAGCTCGTGGGATGGTAGAACATGGTCTAATCCAGAGAACTTAGGTAATCGCTTCAACACTCGATTTGACGATTACTCAATCTCATATACGGCTGATGGCACGCAGGGATATCTGGTATCCAATCGTCCAGACGATAAGAAGAAAAAGCTCAAAAGTGAAACTTGCTGTTATGACATCTACTCATTCTCCGTTAGGCAACTTAACATAGATCTCCTTGTCGGTGTAGGAGAAGTAATAGAGGGCAAAGAGAAGCAGTTAAAAGGAGCAACAGTTGATTTGGAAGATCTCACTATTGAGGAGTACGACTCGCAGACGCTACCTGATGAATTCAGATTTAATTTTCCCCTTAACGTAGATAGGAAGTATCGTGTAATTACTTCCAAAGAAGGATATACCTCAGATACTACTGAAGTAACTACCAATGGTATCATCGGTGATAAACAAATCCGTAAAAAAGTGATCTTAGAAAAAGAGCCACCTGTGGTTCTTGAGCCAGAACTACCGGATTATAAGCTAGAGACAGTCACCATCAATGAAGCAATCAGGCTTAACAATATCTACTATGATTTCGAAAAGTGGGACATCCTCCCTGATGCTGAGTTGGACCTGAATAGCATACTCGAATTGATGAATGAGTATGGCGACATGGTCATCGAGCTATCCTCACATACAGATAGTCGTGGTACTAAACCATACAATGAAGACCTCAGTCAGAAAAGAGCGCAATCAGCAAAGAACTGGTTAACCGATAAGGGAGTAGCTGAAGACAGAATTAAAGCTGTGGGATACGGAGAGTCTGTGATCCTAAATCGTTGTGTGAACGGTGTGAGATGTACTGACGACGAGCACAGATTCAATCGACGTACAGAGTTCAAGATATTAGAAGGACCTCAAACTATACAGATCAAGCGTCAGATAAATAAGAACGGAAGCTACAATGGCAGCAAACAAAGTATCTTAAATTTTGACAAGGTGCCTGTCATGAGTTTTAAGGAGAATAATATCAATATTGGTCAGGTAGTTCAAGGAGATAAAAAGACGATTACATTTGAGTTTGAAAATACTGGAGATGCTGATCTCATGATAGACCTTGTAACTGCTTGTAAGTGTACTGACATCAGTTGGCCACAGGAGGTTATTGCACCAGGTGAAACTGGTACGATCGTCGCCGTTCTTGATACACATGATATGGAGGGTCCTTATACTAAAACCATCGACATCATTGCTAATACTAATCCAATCGTAGTTGAAGCAAAGTTTGATGTAGACGTTGTATTAGCAGATAATTGATGTCATTCTTATACAAAATGAATATGTTAGTGGCATGTTCGACATGCCGGCTATTAGCATATTTCAGTGGGTAGGATTTTCTTTTGGCATCTTATATGTCCTATTTGCTGCCTACAACAAAAATCAGTGTTGGATATATAGCGCTATAAGTGCTATCGCTATCGCATGTGAAGATTTCATAAATCTAAGGCTCTACTTCGACGGTGTCATACAGATATTCTATGCGCTTATAGCTATCTGCGGTTTATATGTATGGTTAGCTGGCGGGAATAAGAATACTGAGCTCAGAATCAGCAAACTCACCATGTCTAAGAATATTAGCTACATTGTTCTTGTCACTCTCGTGGCGATTCCGACCGGATATATCATGGACCTTGCTTCAATAGCAGCGTTCCCCTATCTTGATGGATTCACTTCCATTCTGGCTATTCTTGCGACTTGTTTGATGGTATATAAGTTTATAGATACATGGCCATATTGGATAGCAATAGATATCGCATGTGTCTATCTATATTTCGAGCGGGGTGCTCCGCTCATCTCTATACTCTATGTAATCTATGCGATCTTAGCAATAGTTGGATGGAAGAAATGGCATGTACTGTTTAAAAAGCAGAAGAGTACAGTTAGAATTTCAACTTGACTCCCGTTTCGACGCTAAGCGTTCCAATGCGACTTACATAGTTGTTGAGTGCCCCACCAAACTGAAATTGATATTGAGGTTGCACGAAGAAACTGGCCTTCTGTCCTATACTTGATTCAATACCGAATCCTATTATTCCAGTAAAGTTAGTGTTAAATCGAATTTCACCTCCTTCAGAAAATCCTTCTGGCAAGTCCGTCAGGTCTATTATTGACGCATCTAAATCTCTGGGCCTAACACGAGCTGAAGGCTGTAGTACGGTCTTCTCAATAGTAAAGTCATAATCCAAAATCGTATTCCCCGACACTCCTACAAAACCATAAATATGACTCCTGGATGAATTTAGCCCATGTAATTTTACAATAAGAGGTATTTGAGCTTGTTTAAATTCTATCAACTCTAGATTATGTTCAAGAACAGAGAGATCACTTGCTTGAGTAAAGGATCTCAACAAACTTGGTGAATGTGCCTTTGTAGACAATTTAAATCCAGTTTGGATCTCAATGATTCCTTTTTGAAACGATAGAGATAATCCACCAGTATGAGCCAAGAGGTCTGAACTCAATTGAGAGGTGACAAAACCAAGATTAAATCCTGAGTTAATAAGATTAACATCCGTTGAATAATTAGCTCCGAACCACCATCCATCGTTTTTATGTCGATATGACTTGTCGTCCGTTTGATCAACGAAGATCAAATCAGAAGTAGGGTGATCATGATTCAATAAAACATCAAATGGACGGATTAACCCAATATCCAAGAGTACAAGATCGCTATTACTGCCTTCAAGTCGCTCTGTTGTTGTTATCTGGTTTAGGTGAATATCATCATCAGAGGCTATCTCAGGTCTAAACTGATTAATAAGATTTTCATTTGAAAGTAAATCACCTAGTACAGTACCATTAGAAGAGTCAACGAAATCTTCGATTATTCCATCAATGCCATTATCATTAGTGCTGATATTGTTGTCTTCTGCTATTGCTATATCTCTTGCATTAACAACATTTTCAAAAGACCGATCAGCCATTTTGACAGCTATATTTTCCTCAAATGATGATAATGCCTTAATGCTTACCCAAAATTCTTCAGCATCATATGAGTCATCAAGCACATAATCTAAAGGCATAGATGACGGTGCAATCTGTTCTGGAGTGAATATTGGACTGAAATTGGTGATTGTCCACAACAATAGTAAAATGATTACTGCTTCTATTGATTTAGTAATCCACAGCCTGTATCGTCTATGTTCTAGGGCTTCTAACTCCGCCTTAAGTATATGCCAATGACTCTCAATTACAGATTCTTCGTGAGTCTCTAGCTTCTTTTTGATTTCGCTTAATTCAGCACCTTCTGCTGACGCGTTAATCTTATCTATTCTAGATGACAGTTGCGTCCATGAAGCCTGATCGTATTGCTCTTGATGCTCTGTCAGTTTTTCTTTGACCACTTCATCAAAAGACTCTTCAGCATTCAAATCAATCTGGTCCATTTTCTCTAACAGACTAGACCATGAGTTAGAATCGTAGTTTTCCTCATGTTCCTGTAATTTGTTTTTTATGACGTCGTCAAGATCATCTTCTATCATACTCCTCACTCATAGCTATCAACAATACTCTCAACTTAGATCGAGCTTTTACTAGATTTGACCTTGACGTACTCTCAGAGATATTAAGCTTTTCTGCAATCTCTTTATGTGAATATCCTTCTATAATATAGAGGTTAAAAACAGCCCTATATGATGGTGAAAGCTTCTGCAAACAGTTCAGTATATCTTTAGTCTGCAACTGACTAATAACTCCAGCATCGGGAGACGACACATGATACACAGAATCGAGATCTTCAGTTCTTCTTCTTTTTTTCTTGCGATAGTAGTCAATGGCTGTATTAACCATGACTCTCTTTATCCAAGCGTCGAATGAAGTACCGCTGGTGAACTTATTAATATTCTTAAAGACCTTAATGAATCCCTCGTGTAGTATGTCTAATGCATCCTCTCTATGATCAGCATATCTCAGGCATATGGACATCATTGAAGGGTAGTACTTCTTGTACAGAACTTCTTGAGCCCATCGCTCATTTCGAGCTGCCGCGGAGAGATAATCTCCCTGTTGTTCGAGTCCTAATAAGATATCCATCACACTAAAAATAACAATAAACCTCTCTAATAGCAATTGTCACGATCAAGAATAGGACGAATATGAAGTCAGTTGTGCTGCTCGCGACCCCTACATAACTTGCTCAATGATCCTTTTCGAGGTTTCCCAATCTCCCATAGTATAGAAATGAAGGCATGGGACGTTTTTCTCTTTGAGCTCTTTACATTGTTCTACGGCCCACTCAATCCCAATTTCCTTAACTGCAGCGCTGTTCTTAGCCTTGGAGACTTCAAGGGCAAGGGTTTCAGGGAGATTGACGTAAAATCTTCTTGGAATACTATTCAGTTGATACTTCTTAGTCAATGGCTTAAGGCCTGGAACAATCGGTACATTTATACCGTAAGCCCGACATTTATCAACATACTCAAAGTACTTCGCATTGTCAAAGAACATCTGAGTTACGATGTAGGAGGCTCCAGCATCAATTTTCTGTTTGGTATACTCAAGGTCTAACTCGAAGTTAGGAGATTCAAAATGCTTCTCAGGATATCCTGCTATACCAATACAAAAATCAGTTTTAGCACCATTCGCAATACCCTTGTCAAGGTAAGCACCATTATTCATCTGCTGAATCTGCTTCACTAAACCGAGAGCATTAACATGTCCTCCCTCTTGAGGCACAAACTTATCTTCAAATCGCCTGGCATCTCCTCGTAGTGCAAGGACATTGTTGATATTTAAAAAATTGAGATCAATAAGTGCGTTTTCCGTCTCCTCCTTGTTAAATCCTCCACACAAGAGATGTGGGACAGCATCGATACCATATCTATGCATAATTGCAGCACATATTCCCACAGTGCCCGGTCTTTTTCGGATGGCTATCTTTTCATAGTATCCACTATCGCGCTGATTGTAGATGAACTCTTCGCGGTGATAAGTGACATCAACGAACGGAGGCTTAAATTCCATAAGCGGATCAAGCGTCTTGAAAATACTATCCATCCCGCCACCTTTTAACGGGGGTAAAACCTCAAATGAAACCAACGTCCTACCGTTGCTTTTTTCAAAATATTCAGTAACCTTCATGACGATCTAATTAAATCGCCACAAAAATAGAAATAGCCATAACAAATGACCATTAAGTAAAGAGAGTATACAACCTGCTGTTAATTCTTATCCTTCTTTTTGAAATCCCCATTCTTAATGGAATCAATAAATTTCTTCCAGGAGAGCGGATTGAAAATATTCTGTGGTCTAAACTGACCATTGTAGTAGTAAGCCTCTGAAGCCTGTCTTAATGCAATCTTACTCGCCTCACCACCATCTACCGGAAGAATTTGTCTGAGTGCCTCAAGCCTTTCTGGAGACAAGTTTTCGGCGATGATATCTTCTAATCTATTGTCAACCTCTAGTGCCAGAAACTCAATCTTGAAATAATCTTTGTCAGGCCAAGGGTGTATGAATGCTTCGGGTAAGAACAATGTATCATTCTGCATGATGATATCCTTAGAATAAAGATTTCCTTCGATATCATTAGGTATGACATATTCTTGAGTCTCATATCCGATTGTACTGAAAATTACAGTCTCTCCTTTACCTACAGCAAGTGAGAAAAAACCATCAATACCTGTCGTCGTTCCCCGTGGAGTATCCTTGACAGCAACGTTAGCATAGATAAGCTTCTCAATCTTATTGTTCTCTGTAGTAACTACACGCCCAGAAAACTGTATTACTTCAGTTTGCGCTGATAGCTGGGCAGCTCCCAACAACATCAATAATCCGAATATCGATACAGTTAATTTGTGCATTTCTCTGCCAATAAGGTTCTAAAGATATGATTAATGAACTTCTAGGTGGATTGTTCAAACGACAGCACTCGTCATTTAACAGCGCTTTAACTCAGTGCTATTTCCAATACCTCCGTCATATCTGTTACGTAGGCAAAGGAAACATTCTTAAGATATTCCTCTGGTATTTGGCGAACATGCTTTTCATTTTCCGCACATAAAATAATCTTCTTAATACCTGAACGCTTGGCGGCGAGCATTTTTTCCTTTATTCCTCCAACCGGTAAAACCTTACCACGTAAGGTAATTTCTCCCGTCATGGCAAGATATGGTTTGACAGGTCGATTGAGAAAAGCAGATGTTAAAGCTGTCATCATGGTTATCCCTGCACTTGGGCCATCCTTGGGAATTGCTCCTTCTGGCACATGGATATGAACATCATTCTTTTCGAATAGATCTGGATCAACCCCAAGTCTCTCAGCATTCGCTTTGATATAGCTCAGGGCTGTAGTCGCCGACTCTTTCATTACGTCTCCCAGATTACCCGTGAGTGTAAGTTTACCCTTGCCCTTATTTAGGCTCGCCTCGATATAGAGCATGTCCCCGCCAACTCTTGTCCATGCTAAACCTATAGCTACCCCTGATAGCTTCGTATTAGCATATTTCTCATTAGAGTACTTAGTAGGACCTAAGATCTCTTCAAGAAGGTCTGTCTTTATTGTTACACTCTTTTCCTCATCAACTGCAATACGCTTTGCGACATGGCGCATTACTCCGGCTATCTGACGATTGAGCGATCTTACTCCTGATTCTCTAGTGTAGTCCTGTATGACTTGAGAGATTACCGCCTTACTTATTTTGACTTGACTTGCCGCTAAACCATGATCTTCACGTTGATGAGGGATCAGATGCTTGTTAGCAATGGTGATTTTTTCTTCAGTGCTATAGCCGCTGATATTAATGATCTCCATACGGTCTAGGAGCGCTGGCTGTATGCTACTCAATGAGTTAGCTGTTGCAATAAACATGATCTTACTAAGATCATATTCCAGCTCTAAGTAATTATCGTGAAATGTAGAATTCTGTTCAGGATCCAATACTTCAAGTAGCGCTGATGAAGGATCGCCTCTGAAGTTTTTACCGAGCTTATCAATCTCGTCAAGAATAAATACTGGATTTGAAGATCCTACCTTCTTAAGTGACTTAATGATACGTCCAGGCATCGCCCCAATGTATGTCTTACGATGTCCTCGGATCTCTGACTCATCGTGCAATCCACCTAGTGACATCCTGATGAAGTTCCTCTTCAATGCCCGTGCAATTGATTTACCCAAAGAGGTTTTACCTACACCTGGAGGGCCAACAAGGCATATAATCGGTGCCTTCATGTCACCTTTCAGTTTGAGGACTGCAAGATGTTCAATGATGCGATCCTTGACCTTTTCAAGACCATAGTGATCCTTGTCTAGTACTTTCCGGACTCGCTTAAGGTCAAAATTGTCCTTAGTATAAGTATGCCAGGGCAAATCAATCATCATCTCCAGATAATTGAGGGTAACGGAATATTCCGCAACTTGAGGATTAATCCTTTTTACCTTATTGAGCTCTTTTAAAAACTGCTCTTTGGCATGATCTGGCCATTTTTTCTTCTTGGCCTTCTTGGCAAGGATGTTTATCTGTTCTTGCTGAGGATTTTGCCCTAATTCCTCTTGAATCGTCTTAAGCTGCTGATTAAGGAAATAGTCTCTTTGTTGCTTTTCGATATCAGTACGTACCTTACTTTCAATCTTGGTTCTCAGCTCGAGCAACTGAAATTGAGCATCTAACCGCGCTAATACCTTCTTGGCACGTTCGGTGATATTATCGATCTCAAGTACCTCCTGCTTTTCGGTGACCTTGGCATTTAAGTTAGAGGCGATGAAATTGATCAAGAAGGACTTATTCTTCATATTGTCCAACATGGCCGCCGCCTCGCTTGGGATCTGAGGAGATATTTCAATGATTTTTCTTGCCAGATCTTTAACTGAAGACATGGTCGCGTCAATCTCCAACTTATTGACGTCAGTGTCATCCTGTATGAGCTCGATCTCACCCTCTAAGTAAGGTTCAAATTTGGTCAGTCCTACGAGTTCAGAACGTATCTTTCCTTGTAATATAGCGGTAGTGCTTCCATCAGGCATCTTGATCATTTTCACGATCTTAGCCATGCATCCTATCGGATATAAATCGTCCGCTTCTGGATCTTCGTTCTTGATTTCCTTTTGGCTATGTACCGCTATAAATTTGTCTTTGTCATACGCCGTGCGGACCGCTTTAATCGATTTATCGCGACCGATTGTAATCGGGATAACTACTCCAGGAAAAAGCACGGTATTTTTTAACGCCAGTATCGGAACTAACTTAGGAATACTCTTCTGGTCAACTGAATCTTCACCATCCACAGAAATCAAGGGAGAAAAATCTCCATCCTCATCGATATTACCTAAAAAAAATCTGTTCCTTCTCATAATTTGATATGCCTCAAGTATACATCAACAAATGAACCAAGGGCATAAATAGCACCCTAAATCGAAATTGTGTCAGACTATCGATAATTCTGTCAGACAAAGTGGCAGTTCTCTGAAGATTATGCGGCAGCTTGCTCCTCTACATCTTCTATGTCATCACCGTCCACATCTAGTAGCTCTACTTTAAGATTATTAATGATAAAGTCTTGACGCTGTGGTGTATTCTTGCCCATGTAATAACTTAAGATTTCTGTGATATCAGAAGTAGGAGAAAGATACACGGGTTCGAGCTTGATATTATCTCCGATGAAATCCTCAAACTCCGATGGAGATATCTCACCCAGACCCTTAAAGCGTGTAATTTCTGCCTTGCCTCTTAACTCTTTGATGGCCGCAGCTTTTTCTTCCTCACTATAGCAATAGAATGTCTTCTTCTTATCACGCACTCTGAATAGTGGCGTCTCCAGAATGTATAGGTGCCCTTGCTTTACAATATCGGGGAAGAACTGTAAGAAAAAAGTGAGCAGCAAGAGTCTGATATGCATGCCATCTACATCCGCATCAGTGGCAATGATCACTTTGTTATATCGCAATCCATCTAGGCCGTCCTCAATGTTCAGCGCATGCTGTAGTAAATTAAACTCCTCATTCTGATAGACCACTTTCTTGGTCATATTGTAACAGTTCAGCGGCTTACCTCTCAAACTGAATACGGCTTGAGTCTTAACATTTCTAGCCTTAGTGATTGATCCACTGGCTGAGTCCCCCTCCGTGATAAATATGCTTGAGTTCAACTTCAGCTCCTCATCTCCTCGCTTGTCACTGTAGTGCACTCTACAATCACGTAACTTCTTATTGTGGAGATTGGCCTTTTTAGCTCTCTCGTTTGCGAGCTTTTTGATACCAGATATCTCTTTCCTTTCACGCTCCGATTGCTGTATTCGCTTCTGTATGGCCTTAGCCGTATCAGGATTTTTATGAAGGAAGTTATCCAACCTTGACTTTACGAAATCCATGACGAATGTCCGCAGTGTAGGGCCATCAGGACCAATCGTCTGAGATCCCAATTTTGTCTTCGTCTGAGACTCAAATACTGGTTCTTCTACACGGACAGAAATCGCACCTATGATAGAGGTCTGTATATCTCGGGCATCATAGTTCTTGCCAAAGTGGTCTCGAATCGTCTTTACAATTGCTTCTCTAAAGGCCGCCAAGTGAGTTCCCCCCTGAGTTGTATTCTGCCCATTGACAAAGGAATAAT
>CAZDHV010000016.1:0-3719 GCA_964505335.1 uncultured Saprospiraceae bacterium
CCTTGAAATGTGTAGTCTGTTGCTTTACATAAGTGATATATCGACTATCTGGGGACCACTTAGGGTTCAACGTTCTATTAGGATGCGCAAAATTATCTGCATCTACCTTAGTAAATTGACCAGATTTTAGGTCCGCATACCAAATCGTATAATGCGTATCTGTGAATACGATCTTTTCCCCATCTGCTGACCAGTCCGGGCCAAAATAAAATGTTTGTGATGGGATAGCCAACCTCTTCTGTATGTCGCCATACTGATCTGCAATTATTAGTTCATACTCGCCGCTATCATCACTAAACCAAGCGATCTGATCGCCCTTTGGGCTCCAAATCGGTGCTCTATCTGCGACTCCAGAAGTATTGGTGATATTTCGTGAGCTTCCATTCTTCTTCGGTACGGTTATGATCTCTCCTCTATGTTCGAAGATGGCTCTCTTGCCATTTGGCGAGAGGCTCGCATTATTCAATTGATTACCAGAGACAGTTTCCCATCGCTCTCTGGCAAAGTTCATATCTCCTCTAACTGTGATCTCCAGCTGATTAGTTGTATTGGTATTGCCATCAATGACATGCAGATAACCTCCTTGCTCATAGACAATATCTGATCCATGTGCATCGAGACTCTTCACATCGAATTTCTTATGAAAGGTGATTTGTTGTTCCTCTTGGGTCCGAGTATCGTATGACCAGATATTACTCACATAATCCCGCTCACTGAGATAATATACTTTTTGCTCGATCCACACTGGATAGAGGTGTCGCTCTCCGTCGAGCTGAGGTGTTTTCTGAGTTTTCCCAGTCTCCAAATCTTGAATCCAAATAGGCATAGCCTGCCCTCCACGATAATTCCTCCATTCAGGGTCCCAACTATTAATAGGTGTATAGGCAAGATATTGACCATCGGATGATACTTCTCCATATGCTGCTCTGGTCACATTGAGTGCCTTGGGCATTCCACCAGATACATTGGCTTCATAAAGTGAAAAAGTCTCAGTAGGATGACCCATGCGATTAGAGCCAAAAACTAATGCTCCGTCTGGTGTCCAGCCCTCTACTCGGTCGGCTCCTGGGTGCCAGGTCACCCGCTGAGGAGATCCACCCTCTGCAGGAACAACATAGACATCAGTATTGCCTCCATATTGTGCGCTGAATGCAATCATACTCCCATCAGGAGAAAAATGTGGTGACCCCTCAGCTCCCTCATTAGAGGTCAACCTTATGGCTTCGCCACCCTTTCGGTCTGCCTTCCAGAGGTCATTGGCATAGATAAATACCACATGATCATCCGATAATGTCGGTTGTCGCAGCAGCTGTGTTCCTTGGCTAAACGCCAAAAGTGAAATCGTACAAAAAAGGACTGTAAATAGGAGTTGTTTGAACATGTGGTCAATTTTATATAATAGTAAGAATGATCTATTGTCTAAGATTACTAAAAATAAAAATGCCACCCAACATAAGCGCTGAATGGCATTTGTGAAATCATCAATCTTTAATGTCTTTAATGAGCAGCGGCCATATCCGCTGTTTTATTTTTCTGCCAGAAATATAATATCAAAAATCCAATTATCAATATCGCTGGTATCATCGCAATATTTTGTAGGGTGGCTTGCCCTGCCATCAATTCCAGTTCATCTCCGGTAAAGCCCTCCAATGCTTTTGCCTCTCTATTACCATCCATCCATCGACCTATGATCGGCTGAAAAATTGACAACCCGAGCATACCCATGCCGCCGACGACAGACATGCCGAGTGCTCCCGTCTCAGGAAGATAAACTGCTACGAAAGAAATCATATTAGGCCAGAAGTAACATACTCCGATCGCAAACAGAATAGCAGAGACATAGACCATTCCTCCAGTGGCACTACTCATCAGAAAGATTCCGACAGCAGAGATCACCGCAGATGCTAACAACACACCAGCTATGTTAAACCGCTTAATAACTGGTCCTGCAAAAAATCTGCCTGCCGCCATTAACCCTGTTACTAAGGCCAGAATTAATAGAGGCTGAGCACCAGCATTAGCCAGGATACGTTCTACCCAAGATTGCGTGCCAAGCTCAGTAGTAGCTGTTAACGCCATGATCAGCATCATCAACCAAAAAATTGGTGTTGACAGTATTGCTTTAAGATTATCACCTGTATTAGTCTCGAGGGCTCGTCCTGTCTCAGGAAACTTCTGACCCATGAACATGAATAGATAGATTATTGCTGGCAAATACATAACGGCCAATTTAGCCTGCCACCCTAATCCTAAATTAGTGAATAGTAGGGCTATTAATGAACCGATAGCAATCCCTGCGGGAAACCATACATGAAACCGATTGAGCATCTTAGCCTTCTGGGTATCGTACATATCTGCAATCATCGGATTATAGGCAGCCTCAACGATACCATTTCCAAAGCTGATAAAAAACGTACTTAAGAAGAGCGTAATGAAGCTCCCTGACAATATAGAGAAGGTGATGCCCATGATATGGGCTGCAAAGGCAATATAACCCAGTTTTTTGGGCCCTATTGTATTATATAGGGGACCACCAATCAACGTGGCGATAGGAAATCCAAATATTCCCATGAAATTTATCCACCCCAGTTCGGTGTCAGAGATCCCCAAATCAATAGCCAAGTCATTCATAATACCGGCCCTCAGACCGAATGCCAGTGACGTTGTCAATAGCGCAAAGCAACTCGCAACAAATAGCCTCGATTTATTTATTCCTTCCATATTTTGATATTTATAAAGTCCTGATTTTTATGTTTTTGAACCACACCCGATCTGTGTGATCTTGTAGCACAATCTTGCCTTCTCTAAATTTTCCAAAGTCTGACATCTCCACAAACTTGCTACCAGCGACCATGTCATCCCATTCATCCGTATGCATGGTGTAGCTGACCACTTTTACTTCGTTTTGCCAGAACTCGTACTCGCCCTGGTTAGAGACGATTTTTATACTGTTCCATTCCCCAGCAGGCTTAACAGTTACCTCACTGCATTCGATGAGGTCATATAGATCTCCGGCTCGATGCTTATTAATCTTTCCATCTGGATGACAACTCGCATCGAGTATTTGCATCTCGGGCCCAGTTAACCATGGATAGTCATAGTTCTCTCCCTCTTGGACGTTATACATGATGCCACTATTGCCACAATCCTGGATTTTCCAATCCAGCTTAAGCTCAAAATTTTTGTAAGACTGGTTGCTTGTAAGGTCTCCACCATCGCCATGGTCAGGATTAAAGTGTATGGTGCCATCGTCTATAACCCAGTTCTTATTAAGGCCTTCTGAATTGTATTTGTGCCAGTGATATGATATAGAAGCTCCATCGAATAGTAAGACCCATCCGCCATCTTTCTCAGCAGCGCTGAGCACATTGTCAACAACGATTTCTGTAGTAATAGTATCAACTGAATCAGATTGCCCAGTTTTATTAGACTGTTGACAAGATGAAACGCATCCCCATAAGATGAGGACCATGCAAAATAGTTTGTTTTTCATAACGACTCGGCTAATCGAGGTGGTAATATAGTAAAGACTCTTATAGTTTAGATCAGGTCTGAAGTCGATTTTATCGCCTTCATGGAGTTTGGTCTTCCGAGAGGACTTAATTTTATGAAAAATCTACTAGGCTAATGAGCTTGCTACTTTTGTTCAAGGCATTGCATATCGTTGGGTTCACGGCATGGTTCGGGGGTCTATTCTATCTAGTAAGAATATTGGTCTA
>CAZDHV010000016.1:3819-20504 GCA_964505335.1 uncultured Saprospiraceae bacterium
TTGGGTTCACGGCATGGTTCGGGGGTCTATTCTATCTAGTAAGAATATTGGTCTATAAGCGTGAAGCATATGACAAGGCTCAACCCGAGCAAGACATATTATTAGGACAATACAAGATCATGTCAGATCGAGTCTATCGCATCATCTGCAATCCAGGAATGATGCTTACCTGGACATTTGGGCTAACACTATTGTATCTGCATGGCTGGGACTGGTTTAAGGTCAATACTTGGATGCATGTCAAGTTGTTATTACTCGTTGCGCTCACCGCATATCATCTGTACTGCAAGACACTGATCAAGCAACTCAATCATGGAGATATTAGCATTTCTTCATTTCGATTTCGACTACTCAACGAAGTCCCAACACTATTTTTGCTCTCAATAGTGTTGCTAGCGGTCTTCCGCAACACCTTGCATTTTGGCATGGCATTTTTTGGCATATTACTTTTTGGAGTAATTTTATTTTTGATCGCTCGATTATATAAGAACCAGCGACACAAAGATTAACTACTGTGATATGAAAACTTTTCTCAAATACTTCGGAATCTTCTTATTGGTATTAATACTGATCTATGCAGCATTATGCTTCATAGGACCAAAGAACTTTAATACTGATGAATCTACCTCTATAGATGCCCCAGCTCCAGTAGTGTTTAATTTGGTGAATAGTCTGCAAAAATCAGAGCTCTGGAATGATTGGAGCCTCACAGATACTGCCATGGTAACTAGCTATAATAATGTTGTCTCAGGGGTAGGTGCTGAAAGCAGTTGGGAAAGCCCTTCACAAGGCAAAGGATCTCAAAAAATTGTTGAGTCAAATAAAAATGAAAAAGTTCGCACACAACTCGCATTCGAAGGATGGGATGGTGTTAATACGGCGGATTTCTTATTGACTCCATCTGCCGATGGCACAGACTTGCAATGGACATTTGAGAGCGGCAGTGATTTGCCCTTCTTCATGAGAGGAGCTTTTATGGTGATGGGTATGAAAGGAAGCATGAAAAAGAGCTATAAGGCCGGTTTAGCCAATATCAAACGCATCGCAGAAGAAAGAGCTCAGAATAGCCTATATGGTGGCTACACCATAAATCTCGTAGAACTCGGAGAGCGCAACTATCTCATGAAGCGCGGAGAGGTGCCAATGAGCAGTGCAGAAAAGTTTTACTCTAACAGCTTGACCTCATTATTCAGCGTAATACAGGAATCTGGCGTTGAAATGGAAGGGAGACCATGTGGACTATATTATAAGTGGGACTTTGAGACCAGCACGGCAGATATGGCAGCAGCCATACCTATCGCTGAAGCACTCTCTATAGATGGTGCTAGCTCACTGCAGATTCCTGAAGGTCAGGTTATACAGGTAGATCACTATGGGGATTCTGCATCTTCTGCAGATGCTCATTATGCCATTGATGATTACATGAAAGATAATGGCCTGTTTCAAGAGTTGCCTATGGTTGAAGAGTATATCACAGACTCCTCAACAGAGAAAGACCCATCCAAATGGTTGACAAGAATAAGCTACTATTATTCCGAATAATCATCTCTTTCTTTTGTTGGGCATTATATCTTAATAGTAAGAAGTACTTCCATTAAATACCGAAGATCAATCTAAATCAAGGGACGGATCAGGTTTTTTGTAGAATTAGTTAACTATAAGACCAATGCGAGTATTTAATTCTAACAATTTCTTCTCTAAGAGATATTTATTCTTTAATATTCGACGTATACGGATATTGGGGCTTAAGAATTGAAGACTACGCCAAACATAATTAACTCTTTTCTTATTTCTTGCTATCCTATAAATGGATCATAATGCAAGTGAAGGGGGTACACACATTTAAGGTTTCTAGAGCTCAACTATGGCAATTCCTCATGGATCCCGAGGTGTTAGCCAAAATCACACCTGGAATATCCAAGCTCGAAACGATTGATACAGATCACTACAAAAGCATATCGGATATAAAGATTGGGCCTGTCAAGGGTTCCTTTAAAGGAAAGCTAAAAGTCCTCGACAAAAACGAACCTGAGTCTTTCACCATAGAAATGGAGCAACTCAGTAAAATAGGAAATGCCCATGGCAAAATAGCCATGAATTTGGCAGGCACTGATTCAGATTCGGCAGAACTGAGCTTTGACGGCAAAGTAAATTTGTCGGGCGTAATTGCTCGGACTGGACAGCGAGTGTTGTCTGGGGTTGCGAACACGATTACTAAGGAGGTATTTGCTTCATTAGAACAACATATAGAAGAAGAAGGGACAAAAACGCAGCAAGCAAAACCAGCAATAGAATCTGTTTCAGACGAAACGGCGGAATCAGAAATTACTCATGACGCAGAACCTGCGTCACCCGATATTACCGAGCCACACCTTTCCTCAGCGTCAGGATCAAGTTCATCAAAAGAGCATGCAACGAGACCTGAAGGAATCTGGGGTTGGTTCAGCAATTTTTTCAAAAAACTATTCGGATAGCTAAAACTCGAATCATATAAAACAAACGTATGAAAAACAAAATCTCAATGTCGGTAAACGGCAAAACCCATTCCGGGGAAGTTGAACCGAGGACCCTCTTGGTCGACTATCTAAGGGATCACTTATCCTTGACAGGAACTCATGTAGCCTGTGATACAAGCAGTTGTGGGGCTTGCACCATACATGTGGATGGCAATGCCGTTAAGTCTTGCACACTGCTCGCAGTTCAGGCCGATGGCTGTGAAATCACAACAGTAGAAGGATTGTCTACTAACGGCGAACTGCATCCCATACAAGAAGGATTTAAGGAGGAACATGGCCTACAATGTGGCTTTTGCACGCCTGGTATGATGATGACAGCGATTGACTTACTCAAGCATAATCCCAATCCAAGCGAACATGAAATTCGAGAAGCCCTCGAAGGAAATTTCTGTAGATGTACAGGCTATCACAACATAGTCAAGTCTATTCAATACGCCGCCAATAAAATGAATGCAGTAAGTGCATAGCATCAATTCATCAAATTCAAACGGAACAAAAAATGACTAAATACATAGGTAAATCGATAAAGCGCACAGAAGACAAACGCTTTATAACAGGTCAGGGAAAATACACAGATGACATTGTGCTCGCCAACATGTCATATGCCTACATCTTGCGTAGCCCTTATGCTAATGCAACAATCAATAGCATCGATACATCGGCCGCAACAGACATGGAGGGCGTAATTGCCGTATTTACGGGTAGCGATATCCCTGAAGCCATAGCAGGCGTGCCTTGTGGTTGGCAGGTAGACTTTAAGAATGGAGATACGATGAAGGAACCGCCGCATCCATTGTTAGTGCGAAAAAAGGTGAGACATGTAGGAGATGGCATAGCACTGATAGTCGCTGAATCCAAGAGCATAGCTAAAGATGCATCGGAATTGATTGATATAGACTATGACATATTAGATGCCGTCACCGATCCAAAGGCAGCAGCTCAAGCTGGTGCCCCACTCGTGCACGATGATGTCCCAAATAACATATGTTTTGACTGGGAGCTCGGCAATCCTAAAGATGAAGTAGCCGCAGCGCTAGCCAGTGCAGCTCATGTTACAGAATTAGAATTTGTCAATCAGCGGGTAGTTCCAAATGCCATGGAACCAAGAGCTGCAATTGGACATTGGGATAGCGCCTATGAACGATATACCTTATATACTTCTACCCAAAATCCTCACTTAATAAGGCTGCTCTTATGTGCATTTGTTTTGGGAATTCCAGAGCATAAGGTACGAGTCGTGGGCCCTGATGTAGGTGGAGGATTCGGGAGTAAAATATTTCACTATACCGAGGAAGCATTGGTCGTTTACTTTTCCAAGATCTTGAATCGTCCAATCAAGTGGACAGCTGATCGTAGCGAAGCCTTCCTAACAGATGCGCACGGTCGCGATCATGTAACACATGCTAAGATGGGCTTTGACGGAGATGGTAAAATAGTCGGACTTCAAGCCTATACTTATGCCAACATGGGTGCATATCTATCTTCTTTTGCACCTGCAGTGCCGACTTATCTGCATGGGACCTTGTTCCAAGGCCTATATACCACGCCTAAAATCAATGTTGATGTCACCGCCACATTTACACATACTAATGTAGTCGATGCATACAGGGGCGCTGGAAGACCCGAAACCACGTTTTTACTGGAGCGCCTAGTAGATCTTGCTGCCTTAGAGATGGGTATGGACCCAGCTGAGTTGCGATTTAAGAATTTCATTCCAGCATTTGATGGTGTTAATCAGGAGGGATATGTTACTCAGGTGGCCTTACAATATGATAGTGGCAACTATGCACCAGTATTGGAGCGAGCCCTAGAAATGGTCGGCTATGAAGCCTTTAGAAAAGAACAAGCCGCTCAATCAAATGGTAAGCTTTTAGGCATTGGGTTTTCGACATACATAGAGGCTTGTGGCATTGCGCCTTCAGCTGTAGTCGGAGCACTCGGTGCCCGTGCAGGATTATTCGAATCTGCCCAGGTCACCGTCCAGCCTACAGGTAAAGTAAGTGTATACACTGGCTCGCACTCCCATGGTCAAGGTCATGAGACCACATTCGCTCAGGTAGTAGCCGATAAGTTGGGTATACCTCTGGAGGATGTAGAGATTATTCATGGCGATTCTGATCGAGTCGCATTTGGTATGGGAACATACGGGTCAAGGAGCCTCGCCGTCGGAGGAAGTGCCATTGTCAAGTCCGTTGAAAAAGTACTTGAAAAAGGTGCCAAGGTTGCGGCTCATTTATTGGAGTCGACGCCCGATGACCTAGACTATGCTGATGGCAAATGGACTGTAAAGGGAACTGATAAATCTGTAGCATTTGGAGATGTCTCTCTGACCGCCTATGTTCCACACAACTATCCTGAGGGATTAGAACCGGGACTTGACTTTAGCAGCTTTTATGACCCTGCTAATTTTACGTATCCATTTGGTGCACATGTAGCCATAGTAGAAATTGATAAGGAAACAGGGGCAGTTAAGCTCAAGCGCTTTATAGCAGTCGATGATGTGGGTAATGTGATTAATCCAATGATAGTAGATGGACAGATTCACGGTGGTTTGGCCCAAGGTATTGGACAGGCCATGCATGAAGGAGCCATATATGATGAAACTGGACAATTGATCAATGGTAGTTACATGGATTATTGTATGCCTCGTGCGGATGATTTTCCAAGTTTTGAAATAGATCGTACCGTTACGCCATGTCCTCATAATCCCCTTGGCGTGAAAGGTGCTGGCGAGGCAGGCTGTATAGGATCAACTCCTGCAGTGGTCAATGCTGTGATCGATGCACTTTGGAAAGGTGGACATAAAGTAAAGGACATCCGCATGCCGATGACTCCTGAGCGGGTTTGGACAGCCATGCAAGACTAAATGGTTCCGACTTATTTATTAATTACAATCGACAAATAATGATACCAGTTTCATTCAATTATAAAAAAGCATCCTCAGTAGAGGAAGCACTCAATATGTTAGACGATGATGCCCAAATATTAGGAGGTGGCCACAGTCTGATTCCAGCATTAAAATTACGCCTCAATGCCCCTGGCACACTAGTAGATATATCCAAGATAGATAGCATCAAGAATATCTCAGACAATGAGAAATCTATAACGATAGGTGGAGGTGTAACCCATGCAGCCATTGCTAACAGTACCGTACTTGCTGAGCACTGTCCTATGATGGTGCAAGCAGCTAAGGAGATTGGCGATATTCAGGTGCGCAATTGTGGCACCATAGGAGGCAGTATTGCTCATGCAGACCCTGCAGCAGATTGGCCCGCTGTCTTACTAGCCGCAGATGCTAATGTTATGATCCACGGTAAGAATGGCAAGCGCACGGTTGACATAGATCAGTTCTTCAAGGGCTTTTATGAAACCGCTTTAGAAGATGGCGAGATTATCACTGGCATAAGCATACCAAAGACGGCATTTAATCGTCACTCTGCTTATGTCAAGTTTAAGCAGCCAGCGTCCCGATTTGCCATTGTAGGGTGTGCGGTAGCAGCAGATATGAGTGGAGGCACAGTCAACTCGGCAAGAATCGGAATAACCGGTGTAGCTGAGAGTGCCTATCGTGCTATGAATGCTGAAAATGCCCTAAAAGGTCAGTCACTTAATGATAGCACTATTGATGCTGCTATACAAAACATTACAGAAGGAGTGAGCGTGATGGGTGACCACTATGCCTCGGAGAAGTATCGTTCTCATTTGGCACATGTATATACCAAGAGAGCATTGAAGAAATTAAGCTGATTCATCATCAAGAACTATATCTTGAGCCTGCCGTTCTTACCGAATTGGCAGGCTCTTCATTCTAAGACTGTATGATATCCCAGACGATAGCGCTAGACGTTTACGGCACTTTGATAGACACTGCTGGTGTGCTTTCGGCACTGACCCAAATCGTAGGAGAACAACAGGCAGCACCACTATCAAATCTCTGGCGTACCAAACAGTTAGAATATTCTTTTCGTCGAGGGTTGATGGGCAGGTATGTCGATTTTTCTGTAGTAACTAAGGAAGCATTGGAGCACAGTTGTCAGGTGTTCAGGATAGATATGAAGCCATCAGATGTGGATCAATTGATGCAGGAATATCGCACCCTGCCGCCATATAGAGATACGAAACACGGAGTAGAGCAGCTAAAAGAGTCAGGGCATCAAGTATATGCTTACTCTAATGGTAGTAATAAGGCGGTCACCGAACTATTAAAACAAGCTGCAGTGCTCCATCTGCTAGATGGTGTAGTCAGTATGGAAGATGTGAAGACCTTCAAACCAAATCCCATAGGCTATAATCACTTCTGTGAATCAACAGGCTGCAAACCTCAACAGGCATGGTTGGTCTCTGGGAACAACTTTGATGTAATCGGTGCCAAATCTTTTGGGATGCATACCGCATGGTTAAAGAGGAATCCTGATGCTATATTTGACCCGATGGGTTATGAACCCACGCTTACGATCTCAACATTAACAGACTTGGCTCATGCCATAGATGAATTGCACTCATGAATAGTCAGGAATCCATTCTAAAAATTCAGGAGCTGCTCAGTGCACAGGGCTATATCTCAGATAGCTCTATCGCTATGTCTATACATCTATCGATGGTGCTCAAGAAGCCATTGTTGATAGAGGGTCCTGCGGGTGTCGGTAAAACAGAAATCGCTAAGGTGATGAGTAAAGCCCTGCAGACAGATCTCATTAGATTACAATGCTATGAAGGTCTAGATGCTAACCACGCCATATATGAGTGGAACTATCAACGTCAGCTGCTCTATCTTAAAATGACCGAACAAAGTCAGCTATCCTTGAAAGAAAAGGAGTCAACGATATTTGGCAATGATTTTTTATTAGAGCGTCCACTCTTGAAATCGATCATGGCCAATGATTCACAGGTCCTGCTAATTGATGAAATTGATCGAGCCGATCAGGAATTTGAGAGTTTCTTTCTTGAATTGTTATCGGACTGGCAGATCACCATACCAGAAATCGGGACCATCGCAGCCAAGAGTATTCCTCATGTGATTATAACAGGCAACAGAACTCGAGAGCTATCTGAAGCCCTGAGACGTCGCTGTCTATATCTATGGATTGACTATCCCACATTCGATAAAGAACTAGATATAGTACTCTCTAAGGTTCCTGATATCAATAAAGACCTAGCCACTGAGATCTGTCGATTCATGGAAGAAGTCAGAAAAATGAGACTCGAGAAGTTGCCCGGCATTGCTGAAACTTTGGACTGGGCAATAGTGCTGTCATCAATGCATATTGACCATCTCAATAAAGAAGTGGTTGAATCAACCTTAGGAGTTGTGTTAAAAGATTGGCAAGATATCCGAGAGGCACAATTATCGCTGTCGGAATTATTTGACAAGGTCGGTGTCGTATCTAAAATGAATTGATGGAAACGCTTATTAAACGCCAAACCACCCTACCTGCACATGCAATTCAATTTGGCCGTTTTTTAAGAGACAAGGGATTCGAGATTGGCCCAAAAGAAGTTCTCGATTTATTACATGCTTATCAAAAACATGTTCCCAGTTCAGCAGAAGATCAGCAATGGCTCTTTAAGGCCATCTGGGTCAAGAACCGGCGACAGCACCTCTTGTTTGATGAGATCTATGCAGAATTTTGGCAAGAACTAACTCGTGCTGAGAACAGCAAAACAAAAGAAAATGAGGAAGTCCAAAAGAAGCCTAAACAAGGGAACTCAAATCCTCCTTCATTACAAGCCTTAAAGAATTGGCTATACGGTGGTAGAATCCAAGAAACTGAAGAGATCGCTTATTATAGTGCCTTGGAGCGTATGGGGGAAAAAGATTTTGCCAAGTTTAAATTGGAAGATCACAAAGCCTTGTCCGAAATCATTAGAATAATCGCACAGCGCTTAGCAAATCGCCCGAGCCGTCGCTATGCGCGATCCAATGCTCAAAAAACAATTGATATAAAAAACACGATCCGACAATCACTACGCAAAGGCGGTGGAATAGACCATATACTTTTTAAAAAACAGCAAAATCGTAAAGTCAATATCATCATGCTGTGCGATGTGAGCAAATCCATGGAGTTATACAGCAAGTTCATGATTGAGTTTATGTATAGTTTTCAGCAGGTAGTTCAGCAGCTGAAGACATTCGTTTTTAGCACACAGTTGATCTCATTGAGTCAAATCTTACGGGATGGAAATTATGCTCAAGTATTAGAAAATCTCTCGGCACAGGTCCCTCACTGGTCGGGAGGCACTCGCATAGGTGCTTCTCTTGACATGTTTAGGTCAAAGTATGGAGACCGTATGTTGAATAAGGACTCAATTGTAATCATCGTAAGTGATGGTTGGGATACGGGAGAGCTGGATCTATTAGAAGACTCTATGCGTTATCTTCACAAGAAGAGTCATAAACTAATCTGGCTAAACCCATTAGCCGGCAATCCTAATTATACCCCTAAGACACAGGCAATGCAACTGTGCTTGCCATATATCGATATTTTCTCTGCGATACATAATGTGGACTCCTTAAGGGCAATGTCTAAGATTCTGCGATCATAAGTCGAACAGTTGCCTAGTTCGGAAATGCACTACTCCTCTAGCTGATAGATAGCCGGCAAATCTCTACCCAACTCATCATAGTCAAGTCCGTAGCCTACAACAAACTTGTTTGGAATACTCTTACCGACAAAGTCGACTGGGATGTCATACTGCAGGGCTTCAGGTTTGAGTAATAAACTGACAATTTTAATAGACTTTGGCTCTTGAGACCAAAGATCCTTGATGGCTCGAGAGAGCGTGAGTCCTGTATCTACGATATCCTCTATCAGAATGACATCTTTGCCTTTAATATCTGACTTGAGACCAAGGATTTTAGTGACTGTACCAGTTGAATCAGTCCCTTCATAAGAAGAATACCTGACGAATTCCATCTTGAGATTAAACTTGAAATGCCTGATTAGATCCGCAGCGAATATGAAAGATCCATTGAGGATACAGAGTACTATAGGCACTTTATCTACATATAAAGGATTGATCTGTTCTGCCAGCGACTCGTTAATCTGCGATATCTCTTCCTCACTTATATATACATTAAAACTCTTGTCATGCAGAGTTACGCTTCTTTCACTCATCCGTAGCTTTAGTCAGTCCGTGATTATCCAATAAATATACGAGGCTCGTCATTGCAGCAGCACCCAGCTTGAGTTCTCTTTCGTTGACAGCCTCAATTCGGTCATTTCGGGTATGGTGATAGTCAAAATAGCGCTGGGAATCAGGTCTCAACCCAAATAGCAGTCCATTCTGATCTTTTAATGGACTAATATCCGCACCAGAGCCTCCTTTGGTCAGGTGAAGTCCATAAGGTTCTAACAGTGACTCCCATTCTATAACTTGTCGATATAGTGGGGCAAATGCCTCATCTGTCGCATCACAACTAAAACCCCTCGGAGAGAAACCACCAGCATCAGATTCTATGGCTGCCATATGATACTCTCCATTGGCATTTGAAGCCGCAGCATAAGCCAAGCCTCCTCCAAGGCCATTTTCTTCATTCATGAATAGAACACATCTTATCGTACGTTTTGGTTGATACCCTAATTTCTGGAAAGCGCTAAACACCTCCATGGCATGTACGCATCCTGCACCATCATCATGTGCTCCTCCTCCAACATCCCATGAGTCTAAGTGCCCACCAACTAATATGATTTCATCAGGATAAGTCGACCCCTTAATTTCTGCCACCACATTATAAGATGGCTTTTGTAGATTAACCATTTGGCAATGGGTCTCAACCCGCACTGTTACTGCTTGTTGCTTGAGGTACTTAGAAAGTCTATCTGCATCCATGGTGCTGATAGCCACTGCAGGTATCTCAGGTATGCCGTCTTTATATCGAGTTACTCCGGTGTGTGGGATATCGTCCGTAAGTGTGGTCAATGATCTTACTAAGGTGCCGACAGCTCCATATTCTGCAGCTACTGCTGGACCATTTACTCGTTGGTCTGCTGCACCGCCGTAAGCGAAGAATGTTCGGATCTGTGTAGGATCCATGGGCCTGTTGAAAAAGACGATCTTGCCTTCAATTTCCTCCCTACCTAGGGCTCTTACCTCATCGAGAGTTTTTACTTCGACTACTGGTGCTTCGACGCCCACGCTACCCGTTCCTATTGAATTACCAAGTGAGAGTGCGTCCAACTTGGAGTCCATGCCTTTATCAAGATTAGTGATTGTTACTTGTTCAGCTTTTCCCCGGGACCAATAAGGAACGACACAATGCTGCTTGTAGACCGTATCAGACAGTCCCGCAAGCACTTCAGCGGTATAGTCAATAGCTTCTTCAGACTCCACTGACCCCGCTAACCTCCCTCCAACTTCCTCCGAGAGGTGGTATAGCCAATCATAGCAATCCCCATCAGTTAATATGTAGTCGTGTATACTTTTAATTATACGAGCATCCTCATCAGACTGAGCGCTCAAAAGAACACATGTAAATAAAATTCCATAAATCGTCAGAAGAACTCTCATCAAAGGCAATAAATATCAAGTAATAAGTAACTTTGGCTCATAAATACGTCTTACTAAAGCCATGTTAAAGGTACTCTTTGCGTTCTTATCACAAAGTAAAAGAAGCTCGCTTTCGGATGAAGAGGTAATAGCAGAATACCTGAGGAGTCAAAATCCCTATTATTTTGACCTTCTCTATAATCGATATTCTGCTAAAATCTTCGGAAAGTGCCTGACCTTGCTTCGTGATGAATTCAAAGCACAAGACGCTACCCAAGATATTATGATGAAGATCCTCTTGAACTTGAATAAGTTCAGCGGAAATTCAAAATTCTCAACTTGGGTTTATTCTATTACCTACAATTTTTGCATTGATAGCATTCGCAAAGCGAAAAAGAATAAAAGCATCCTCATGGATGACTTGTCTATGCTTTCTGATGTTGAAGACGAGGTGAGTGACAAGTTTCTACTGGAAGTAAAACTTGAGCGTCTCAAAAAAATCCTTGAAATGATCAATGTTGAAGATAAATCCATACTTCTGATGAAGTATATGGATGGACTTTCAATCAAAGACATAGCCTCAATCAAGGATAAATCCGAGAGTGCGATTAAGATGAAGATCAAGAGAGCTAAGGAAAAATTTATGAAAGTGTACCGGAAACAGTACAAAAATAGTTGAAGATGGCTGAGAAGGACAATAACTCATTCGAGAAACTACAGCAAGAGAACGAACAGAAGTTTCAGAAATACGATCAAAAAGTCAAACACAATGTGGATGGCAGGAAAGATATATGGGGATTCTTTGGAGCGCTGATAGAAATGTATATCCCTCGTATCATGAATACTATCCTAGGAATATCTCCTGCAGAACAGGAGGAAGAAGAATAGATTAATTGAACAATCAAATACTTACCAACTCAAAAAAATACATACTATGGATTTAAGCCTTATGACTGAAACATTAGTAAAATTGTGGGGGCAATTTGTCGATGTTATCCCAAATTTCGTTGGTGCTTTAACGATATTTATTATTGGATTTATCATAGCCAAAGTAGTTTCAAGGATTGTTGTTAAGCTCTTAGAAAAAATCCAAATCGATAAATTCGGAGAGAAGCTTGCAGAGATAGACATCTTTCAAAAAGCAAACCTTAAAATCAAACTCTCTAAGATATTTGGCAAAATCATCTATTATTTCTTGCTGTTATTCTTTCTGGTTGCTGCTAGTGACGTGCTTAATATGCCAGCTATCTCCAATCTGGTAACGGGTATGTTTAACCTCGTGCCTAAACTCATAGTTGGATTTATCATATTAATCTTTGGAATTTTATTAGCTGATGGCATAAGAGGAATAGTAGAGACCACATTAACATCACTCGGCTTGCCTTCCGCCAAGATGATTTCATCATTCTTATTTTACTTTCTTTTCATCAACGTAGTCATATCTGCTATTGCTCAAGCAGAAATCAATACAGCGTTTTTAGAGCAAAATATTTCAATAGTCATAGGTGGTGGAATCTTAGCTTTTGCTATAGGTTATGGTATGGCCTCTAAGGACTCAGTAAGCAATTTTTTAGCCTCATTTTATGCTAATGGAAAAGTTGCCGTTGGTGATGTAATCGAACTTGGCAGTGTCAAAGGAGAAATCATAAATATGGACAAGAACAGTGTTACTATTCTAAGTGATGACCGTCACATAGTATATCCTCTCAAGACACTAATAAATGAGAAGATTTCTATTTATAAATAAATGATTAAACTAATTCTTAAAACAAGCACAATTATGAAACGAATTTTTACCCTTTGCTTGCTAGTAGTATGCGCATTTGGAACATCATGGGCTCAGACTCTTGATGAAGATCTTAAAGCGAAAGCAGCCGAACTTGCAGATGCACAGGCTGTTGTGGATGGTCTTGCCTCTCAAGTAGCTGACCTTGAAGCACAGATCGAGAAGAACGCAGGTTGGATTACTGGTTATAGCGGAAATATAGGATTTGACTTTAATGATTCCAACGGTTGGATCGCTAGTCCTAATCCAGAATCATCGTCATCAGGGTTAAGCATCTCTCTCGCTGGTTGGGCTAACAATGTTAACGAGAAGAATTTTTGGAGAAATAAGGGATTGTTAACCAAGGCGTGGTCAGATATTGATCTTTCGAGTAGTGATTTAGATAATGACGATGATAATCTATTTGATAATGGTACTGTAGACATCTTGAACCTTTCATCTTTATATGGTGTAAGACTTAGTCCACATTGGGCTGCTTCAGGATTAGCAGAATTAAACACTTCAATCGAAAATTTCTTAGAGCCAGGTACTTTCGACATTGGAGTCGGAGTAACTTGGACACCAGATATCGATGATTTAGTGGTTGTAATCCACCCGTTCAACTATCATATTGCATTTCCTGCAGAAGGGGCTGCCTTTGATACTCGTGGTGCATTGGGTGCTAAGATCAGAGCTGATTACAATAGAAACTTTGGTAAATTCGCTTATAATTCTACCTTGACTTCTTTCGTCCCTTATAGTGGCGGAGATGAGAATGAGCCTTCATTATTCGAGTGGACTTGGATCAATGGTGTGTCATTTAATATTTGGAATGGTATAGGAGTAGGATTCAACTTTGGTTTAAGAAGAGCTGAATTTGAAACGCCGATTGAGGGTCAAGATGATTTGCAGAGCTACTTCACTGTAGGACTAGCGTATACCCTATAATTTTATCAATAAGTAAGATAATATTTGGATAGAAGAGGGTGACCACTTAGATTTGAGGTACCCGATTTTATTCTTGTTGATATCATAGTCCATCCTGAGCAATTGGGATGGGCTTTTTTTATTTTTGGCTCCCATATAATCAAGTCTTACATGTCAGAAAAGAAGCTCTTCTTAATAGATGGCCACGCCCTCACTTATCGTTCGCATTACGCATTTATAAATAGGCCGTTGATTAACTCAAAAGGGATTAACACCTCTGCTATTACAGGATTCGTTCGGACATTGTGGGATATGATCTCTCGGCAGAAGCCAAGTCATCTTGCTGTGGCTTTTGATCCTTCTGGCAAGACCTTCCGCCATGAGATGTATGAGCCATATAAGGCTAATCGTGATGCACAACCAGAAGATATCACCATAGCGCTGCCATATATTAAATCAATAGTTGAAGCGTTCAATATTCCTATTGTGTGTATAGATAACTATGAGGCAGATGATGTGATCGGAACCCTTGCGAAGCAAGCAGAAAAGGAAGACTTCCAAGTGTTTATGGTTACTCCTGATAAAGACTTCGCTCAACTGGTATCGCCCAACATATTCATGTATAAACCCAGTCGTCAAGGCAATGGAATTGATATACTCGGTGTTCCAGAAATTTTGGAAAAGTGGGACATCGCTAAAGTAGAGCAGGTTATTGACATACTCGGTTTGCAAGGAGATAGCGTTGATAACATCCCAGGTATCCCCGGCATAGGTGCTAAAACAGCAGTCAAGCTATTGAAGCTCTATGATAGCGTTGAGGGACTTATTGACAATACTGATCAACTGAAGGGTAAGCAGAAAGAAAAAGTAATTGAGTTCGCTCAGCAAGGACTGTTGTCTAAACAGTTGGCGACCATCAATATTGAGGTTCCAATAAAGTTTGATGCAAAAGCATACAAAATAGAAGACTTCAATAGAGATGAACTCAAGAAGCTATTCGATGAGTTAGAGTTTAGGTCTATCTCACGATCTATTCTTGGCGAGGGTTCTCAGGGTGAACAGGCGAGCTTGTTCGGGGGTACAGCAGGAACGGCGCAAGCTGCCCCAATTGAGATTGTCAAGAACAATCTTGACAATAGCAAACATGACTACCTGCTCGCGGATAATGAAGCAGAGATTGGAAAGCTAATTGAAAAGCTAGCTGATCAGCCGCTCTATTGTTTTGATACCGAGACAACAGGTCTTGATGCACATAGCGTCGAGTTAGTTGGTTTGGCCTTTTCATGGGGACCAGAGACTGGATACTATGTTCCCATACCAGAAGATCAACATACAGCTAGAGAAATTGTAAGTAGGTTTAAAGGAATACTTGAGGACAGCTCCAAAACCAAAATCGGGCAGAATCTAAAATATGATATCAATGTACTTAAGTGGTATGGGGTAGATGTGGCGGGCCCGTTTTTTGATACGATGATTGCCCACTATCTACTTGAGCCTGACCTCCGGCATAAATTGGATTATTTATCCGAGAGCTACCTCGGCTATAGCATGGTGCCCATTGAAAAGCTCATCGGCAAGCGTGGACCCAAGCAGAAATCAATGCGTACAGTCGAGGTATCGGAAGTAGTAGACTATGCTGTAGAAGATGCTGATATCACCTTCAGACTTAAGGATACGTTTGAACCGAAGTTGAAGGAAGAAGAACTTACCAAGCTTTTTGATACGATTGAGATGCCACTGATATCGGTACTTTCCAAGATCGAATGTAATGGCGTAAAAGTTGACAAAGAATTTCTAAATAACTACTCTACCGAACTCCATGGCATCATCCTCAGTAAGCGTGATGTTATCTATGACAAGGCTGGTCAGGAATTCAATATAGCGAGCCCTCGACAGGTGGGTGAAATACTATTTGACAAATTAGAGATTCCCTATCGATGGCGCAAGACTAAGACAGGGCAATACTCTACTGATGTCGAGAAGCTCACAGAGCTCTCTGTCCATCACGATATCGTAAATGATATCCTCGAGTATCGCAAATTCGCTAAGCTAAAATCCACTTATGTTGATGCGCTCCCAAATATGATCAATGAGCGCACAGGTCTAATACATAGTTCGTTCAATCAAGCTCGTGCAGCAACTGGAAGATTAAGCTCTGAGAACCCTAATCTCCAAAACATACCCATCAAAAATGAGGCTGGTCGAGAGATCCGAAAAGCATTTGTTCCAAGGGATGATGAGCACATCCTTATGGCTGCAGACTACAGCCAAGTAGAGTTAAGACTAATCGCAGAGATCAGCCAGGAGAAAAATATGCTCGATGCATTTATCAAGGGTCATGACATTCACTCTGCTACCGCCGCCGGTGTATATGGTGTGCCCCTAGAAGAAGTTACTGCAGATCAACGTCGCAATGCTAAGACCGTCAACTTCTCCATCATCTATGGAGCCGGCTCGACTAACTTGTCGAGACAGCTTGGCATCAAAAGGTCAGAAGCCAAGGAATTGATCGATAGCTACTTTAAGCAGTACCCAGGTTTAAAGAAGTACATGGAAGAAACTGTAGACTTCGCTCGTAAGGAAGGATACGTGAAGACCCTTATCGGACGTAAGCGCCACCTTAGAGATATTAATAGCCGAAACTCGCTGGCACGCAGCAATGCAGAACGTATGGCGATCAATACCCCGATCCAAGGAACAGCTGCAGATCTCATTAAGATTGCCATGATCCAAATTGATCAAGCACTAACTGCAGATGGCTATAAATCAAAGATGATCATGCAAGTCCATGATGAACTGGTATTCGATGTATACAAGCCAGAACTGGATACAATAAAAGAACTCGTCGAGAATAAAATGAAAAATGCCCTGCCCGAACTCAAGGTGCCTATTGTTGTTGAGGCAGGTGTTGGGGCTAACTGGTTGGAGGCGCATTAAGTTGAAAGTTGAAAGTTGAAAGTTGAAAGTAATATGATTTAGAACTTCTCAAA